>JBMTZC010000493.1:0-2018 GCA_049455215.1 Prochlorotrichaceae cyanobacterium | reverse complement strand
AGGTTCTAAAAAATAGGTTCTAAAATGTACCTATAGCAGGATTTCCGTCTCGAGCAGTTTGTTTGACCCGTAGCAGCGACATGAGGGCAATGCTGTCAGATTGACCTCATGATCTGCTCTCAGGAACACGCTGAGTTGCTGGAAGGCTCTCGCCTAGAGGGGGTGCGGTGGACTGAGGAACAAGTAACCTGAGCGGCATTCAGCGACAAGCCCCAGAGTTTCAGGAGCATAAAGGTGTACCAAAATCTGATGAATCTTTCTAACCAGGAAGTCGAAATTCGGCGAGCCCTGAGTGTTATTTCGGCACAACAATATGTTACGGAACCGGAGGCCTATCAGGATGTTTTAGAGCGGGCCGTAGAACTTACCCATAGCGAAATTGGTTACTTTCATCTCTACGAAGAGGAACAGGAAGCGATTACTTTAAATGTCTGGTCTAAAGCTGTTTTGAACATGTGTACCAGCGTTCATGATAGTCACTATCCCTTAAAATCTGCGGGGATTTGGGCGGACTGTATTCGTCAACGATCGCCGGTAATCCATAATGACTATGCTGCAGAGGTGTCCGCCCATGGATTGCCCAACGGACATTTTCCCGTTGATCGGCATTTGAGCCTACCGGTCATTCTCCACGATCGCATTGTCGCGGTTATTGGTGTGGGTAATAAACCGGCCCCGTATAACCGTCAAGATACAGAAATTCTGCAGGAGTTTGTTCACCGTGCCTGGCCAGTGCTGAATCGCCAGGTGCAAAAATTAAAACAAGAGCGGCAACGTTCAGGGCAACGCTTCACCGCCTTTACGGCCCAGGAAACCTTAGACCAGATGATGGAGTTGTTCCGGAATATGGTCAATGTCCGCGATCGTTCCCTCGGAAGTCATCAGCAAGAGGTCGCTCGGATTGCCCAAGGGATTGCCCAAGAGATGGGACTTTCGGAAGCCGCACAACAGGGCATACGCATTGGTGCCCTATTGCATGACATCGGAAAAATGGGTATTCCCCTCGAAATTCTCCATAAACCCGCCCCGTTGAGCGCCGTAGAATACGAACTCGTAAAAACCCATGTCCGCATTGGCGGAGATATGCTAGAGAATCTGTCCTTTCCTTGGCCCCTGCGCATCATGATCATGCAACATCACGAGCGCTTGGATGGGTCTGGCTATCCGATGGGGTTGCACGGCAACATGATTATCTTGGAAGCTAAAATTCTAGCCGTTGCCGACGTGTATGATGCGATGAGTCGAGATCAGCCCGGTCGTGATTCCATTCCAGTGGAGCAGACTCTGCAGCACTTAAAGGATGAACGGGGACAACTGTATGATTCCTATGTGGTGGATGCCCTCCTGCGTTATCTGGAGAACCCTCAGGAAAGCTCCTCTGCGCAGTTGAGTTGAGCACTATTTGAGCTATATTCTGCCCACTGAATTTGAAGAATCTGGATTCCAACAATACATAGAACCTCCGCAGGGGAAACTTCGATAGGGCACTTCGCGCCATGAATTTCCTCAAAAAAATAGCCCAAGGCTATGCCTTGAGCTATTTCAATCAACTAGAAATTAAATCTTAGTAGCGGGTCGGCTTGTGAACGATGAAGCTAACCGTTTGGCATTGCTTAATGTTGTCAAAACCCACTACTTTAATGTAAGCGTTAGGGTATTCGGTGCGGCATTCCCGAACTTCGTTTAACACTTCTTGGGTAGAGGTGCAATTGAAGAGGGGAAGTTTCCACATCGTCCAGTAGTGCATGGTCGCATCAGAGCTTTCGCTAAATTCCACACCGGGGATAAAGCCTTGCTCCAGCATGTACTGGATTTGACGAGCAATTTGTTGATCGCTCAGAGGGGGTAAATAAGAGAGGGTTTCATACCGACGCTCAATGGGCAAAGTCTTCATGACTCAGATCCTTACTTCTCAGTGAATAATGGGCTTATTTTGCAAATCAAGACAGCAAGCTTGACTTACAAGATTTACAGTTGCAAATTTGCAATGATGGACTGGAGGGTAAGGACAGGATTAG
>JBMTZC010000492.1:0-2018 GCA_049455215.1 Prochlorotrichaceae cyanobacterium | reverse complement strand
AGGCTTCGCAGTCGAGCCATAGGGTGTCATCCTCCTTGTAGCCCCGGACGGCCACCGAGAAATTGGCAACGCGGTTACCATTCTCGAAATATTTAACCTCTGGGTCTTTGCCCAGATTTCCAATGCAGTTGTAAGTGTTCATTAGTAGGGGATGTCCTCAGGGTCTATTTCAGGAAATTGATTGGGTTGAGTAGGTTGCGTGTGTCCTGCTGCCTCAGCGATTGCAGCAACTTCCTGGGTGGATAGAACGTTGCAAGATTTGTAGGCTTCGAGCACCTCATTAAACACATCGGCAGTGATATGTTTTCTGGATGCGAACCCGAAGCGGTCAGTAACGATCGCCCGCTGTTGTTCCTGGCTCACCTCGTACTGACTGGCCGTTGCCATCAGTAAACGCAGTTGAGCATCGCTGATAATTTTGGATTCCGGTTGCCGATGCGGATGAACTTCTACGGTGTCCGCCTGATCCATTTCTTCCGAGGCGTAGAGTCCAGCGGTCTGCTCTGGGAATGCTTTACGAAGTGCCAGAGCCTCCGAGCACTTGCCCAGCATCACATCAGGCATTTTGTCCCAGAGCCCGGATAGCTTCCCGTTGAATTCCTGCTTGTATGCATCAAAGCGGGCCACCCCAACAAAGGGACAGGGGGAGCCGAGGCGATAAACGATAGTCTTTGCGGCCGTTGGAGGAACTGGCTTTAACCAGACATCCGCCCACTGCCCATCCGGGCCACACCAAAAAGTCTCAGAACCTCCATAGGCTCCAGAATTGGCGGCTCTTTTTCTGAGCCCGTCAATGCTGACCTGGATGGTCATTTTGGGCTCTTTCTTTTTGGTAGATGGGTTCCACACATCTCGGCTGATTGCGTAAATCTCACGGGTAAATGGACTTAGCCCAGTCTGCTTACAGACTTCTATGAAATACGCCAACTCCACATCGGTGCATCTTGGCGCGATTTGTGCCTTGATTACCGCCAGTTGGTCGCTGTTAAAATGCGCGATTGCGCTGTCATTGTTCACCTTGTTCACCTTGAATAAATTAACGATCGCCCCAAGGGGGGCATAAAACCTTTAGCGACCGCTGCCCCGTTTAACGTCAGCTTTGCTTTCCTGAATCGGTTTGTCCCAATATCCAGCGGGAACCGTGGGAAGCAGGTAGTAATCGTACTGGTGAGCCATGGCAGGCTCAACCCATTCGTTGTGGCCAGTGTAGTCTTGGTACATAATAGGTAAATCTCTTAGGTGGAATGGCGTTGCCTTGCTTTCGACGGCGGGGGCAGCGCCTTTTGTTTACCTTTTAACTATAGCGCACTATGCTACGAATGCAACGCTTAAAGTTATTAGGATAATTTATAGCAATATTGGTAGTCTATAAAGTAATTTGTATGTATGGTGTCGTTGCAAGTGTAGCGTGAGGTGCTATGATTGCAGAAAATACGATCGAGGTTTAGGAATGCGAGTAAGTTGGAAACTGCGGGAATTAATGGCCCGCAGGCGAGTCAGTAATAAGTCGTTGAGCCTGATGGTGGGGAAGCACCCTGTGACCATCTCCAGGCTCAAGAGCCAAGACATTCTCCCCGAAATTGGGGGGGAATTAATCGAGGAAATCCGGGTCGCTATCTCGGATCTCAGCCCAAGTTTTCCACCGTGTAAGCTCTCCGATTTGATTGAGCTTGAGGAGCAGGAAAATGTCTGAGCGCTTAACCAGGTTCATGAGCATTGCTGACAAATTTTTACGGGAATCCCATCCGGGGCATACCCCGGAATACCAGGAGTTTCATCTATTCGTTGGTGGGATTTGCGGTACCGGGAGAGATGCCACCACCGTCAGGTTTTACAAGGCAGGGTATTGGGAAATTATCCAGGGCCCGCTAATTGCCCAGGCTGGCTCGTTTCTTGAATGCCTGGAACAGTTGCATAACTAATTTGAGAATGGACACGACCAACCATGAACTATCAAATTATCTACGCCGATCCCCCGTGGACTTACCGGGATAAGGCGCACTCCGGGCAACGGGGAG
>JBMTZC010000491.1:0-2027 GCA_049455215.1 Prochlorotrichaceae cyanobacterium | reverse complement strand
TCAGCGATCGAGCAAAAAATAACGCCTTCTTCCGCCAACTTTTCCCGGAAGGTTGTGGCAATAGAAACGCTATCAAATACCGCATCCACCGCTACGTTACCGAGGCGCTTTTGCTCCGAGAGGGGAATGCCCAACTTTTCAAAGGTTTCTAACAGGGCCGGATCGACTTCATCTAAACTATTTAATTTTTTCGGCTGCTTTTTAGGGGCGGAGTAATAGACAATTTCTTGATAGTCAATGGGAGGATAGCCGATCGCTGCCCAATCGGGTTCCTGCATTTTTAACCATTGACGATAGGCCTTCAAACGAAAATCCAGTAAAAACTGTGGCTCTTCTTTCTTCGCAGAGATGAGACGAACGACTTCTTCACTTAACCCTTTGGCAATTTTATCTGTCTCAATATCCGTGACAAAGCCATACTTATAGGGCTGATTGACTAAGGTTTGAACGCTAGAACTCATAGGAATTAGGGAATAGAGGACAGTTTTGAGATTTAAGTTAAAGGAATAGGTTTCAGGGTTGAGATCAGGGAATAGGTTGAGGACACCGGGAACAGTTTTGAGGACTGAGGGACAATAGAGAACCCAAGAAAAAATTTGGGCAGCTTATTCGCTGCAGATTCCTCAATTCATTAGCTTAGTTATGGCTCAAAATTCAGTCCTGTTGGATACAAACCCAAAACGCAGCCCCCAAACCATCAAAGGGTGCTACTAACCGCACGAATTTCATCTAGGGTAATGCTGCGGCTCTCACCGGCAAAATCATTGTCAGGGGTTAAGAACAACATACAATGGCACTCTTTGCGTTCCCGCATGGGTACACAAGGGCAATTCCAGAAGGCTGCTGCAGCTTCTGCGGCCTTATCTTCGTAATGACGACAGGGACAGAGAGGAGCGCCAAGGTCGTCCTTATGCTTCGCAAGCCCCTCGATCACCACCGCTGTCACACTGGGATCTACACAAAAATAGGTTCCGCTGCGGTGCGCGTAGGTTTCCGCAAACTTGCGCATGGCTTCGAGGCTTTTTTCGGTCGCTTGATTGGAAGAAGTCATAGACAATGAAGAAGAACGACAAGACAGTCGGCTATACTTAAGATGCGATAAACAACATCCCGGTTGATTATTGAGTATAATCTACTTTAACAACTTTTTTGTTGCTAAAGTCATTGAGGGATCCAATTTGTCCGATTGACCAGATCTTGGGAACACCTTAGGAATACTATGACAAGTCCTTTGCAGCCTTCCACGAAAGACGACATTTTGCGGTATCTGCTTCGGAAAGGCCAGTCCTCGGTTCAAGATCTGTCGGATGACTTAGGTATCAGTCCCCAGGCCATTCGGCGGCATCTTAAGGATTTGGAAGCCGAAACCCTTATCGTACATCAGTCCGTGTCATCTGGGATGGGCCGCCCCCAACATGTCTATCAATTAAGTAAAACCGGACGATCGTATTTTCCTGAAGCCTACGATCGCTTTGCCTTGGATTTGCTGGACACCCTAGCGGCGACGGTTCCCCCGGAGCAACTCCAGACGATTTTGCGCCAACAATGGCACCGCAAGGGATTAGATTATCAAGAAAGTCTCAAGCACTTGCCCCTAGGGCAGCGGGTGAAGCGATTGGTGGAATTGCGGCGATCGGAAGGATATATGACCGATTGGCATTCAGCCTCTCAAGGTGAGAGTGAAGCGCTAGAGAATCCGGAAGTTGTGGAACCCCAGGAACCCCAGGAAGATGAGGATGCTTTCGTGTTAACGGAATACAACTGCACGATCGCTAATGTGGCGGAGTCCTTTCCCTCAATTTGTGATTATGAGCTAGAGCTATTTAGTACTGCCCTCGGCACAGATTGTCAGGTGGAGCGAACCCATTGGATGATTGATGGCCAGCATTGCTGTGGTTATTTGATTCAGAGACGATCGGACAACATCGATGAGACCACTGTATAGCCTGAATTATTCACGAAAGGTCAAAATAGGCCCATAGCCTCTATCCCCAAAAAGTTTACCCCTTATCCCTTTGAGCATCTCT
>JBMTZC010000490.1:0-2055 GCA_049455215.1 Prochlorotrichaceae cyanobacterium | reverse complement strand
AGGATGTCGTTATGACTCGACTTTTGCTGATTGAATCACCGGGCAAAATTAAGAAACTGAGCCAAATTTTAGGATCGGGTTGGATTGTTAAAGCGAGTATGGGGCATATTCGTGAATTAGCGGATGATGGTGAAGATGCCCTCGGTTTTGATTTGCATGGCGATCGTCTGACCTGTCGGTACACGCCTCGCAGTGCCCAGGCAAAACAAATTTTGAAAGACCTCAGAGCCGTGGTGAAGACGGCGGATCAAGTGTATATTGCGACGGATGCCGATCGAGAGGGAGAAACGATCGGTTGGCATTTACAGGAAGAGTTACGGCTAAAATCTGCCCAGCGTATTGTCTATACCGAAATTACGCCAACCGCCATTAAGGCCGCGTTAGCCCAACCTCGATCGCTGAATCTGAACCTGATTGCGGCGGGACGAGCCCGAGATTGTCTGGATAAGTTAGTGGGGTACAAAGGCAGTCGTCATGTGGTTTGGCCGTTGAACATTGGGGCTAAATCGATGGGACGGGTTCAAAGTGCAACGCTGCATTTATTGTGTCAACGGGAACAGGAAATTCTCAACTTTAAACCTCAGGATTATTGGAGTGTTTGGGTACAGTATCAAGAAGGGTTTAAGGCGTTTTATCTGGCCAAACCTACGGCCAAATCGACAACAGTTAGCACTACCGATTCAGCCCTAGATGAAGCGGAAACCGAAAAAAGTCAAGGGGATACCAGTGCGAATATCACCGAAAGCGATCGGGTGACCAGCCAAGCCCAGGCCGATCGCTTAGTGGACATTGCCAAAACCCAACCTCACCACGTTGTGGCGGTGACCGGGAAACTGACCCGACAATCTCCCCCGCCCCCCTTTACCACCTCCACACTGCAACAGTCCGCCGGGAGTAAATTGAAGTGGACACCGGACTACACCATGAAAGTGGCCCAGAAACTCTATGAGGAAGGGCGAATTACCTATATGCGGACGGATTCCGTCAGTCTGGCGGATGATTTCGTCCAGGCGGCTCGAGCCTACCTGAAGCAACAGGATCCGAGTAATCTTCCCCAAAGACAAACCCGCCATCGCAGTAAAGCCCAGGCTCAGGAAGCCCACGAAGCAATTCGACCAACGGATATTAACCAAATTCCCGGTCAGGTTGCCCTGAGTGGAGAGGGAGCCAAGTTGTATGACCTGATCTGGCGCAGGGCTTTAGCCTCCCTCTGTGCGGCGGCCCAAATTCGTAAGACTCAAATTCTCACGCAGTCGGGAGAGATTTACTGGCAGAGTCGGGGGCAGGTTTTGGAATTTCCCGGCTATACCCGCTACTGGAACAACCTCAAGGCGGATCAACAACTCCCCCCGGTGCAACAGGGTCAAGGTCTACAGTTGACGAAAGCGGAAGCGGATCAAAAGCAAACTCAACCCCCACCCCGCTACACCGAGCCAAAGTTAGTGCAGTTAATGGAGCGGAAAGGCATTGGTCGCCCCAGTACCTACGCACCAACGGTGAAGACCTTGAAAACCCGTGAGTATGCCCAAGTGGTTGAGGGGAAGTTGCAACCCACAACCCTAGGGATGACGCTAGATCAAGCCCTAACTCAGTTGTTACCGGACTTAATTCAACCGGAGTTTACGGCGCAAATGGAAAGCATCTTAGATGCGATCGCTCAAGGGCAACAGAACTGGGAGCAGTATTTATTGGACTGGCATCGGAATTACTTTGCTCCGGCTGTCCAGTGGGCTCAGCAACACCTACGCCAGTTAGACTTATCAGTGCAGTCATCACCGGAGCGATCGGCCTCTCGTACCACTCAAAATCCTAGTCAGAGTTCCAACGCTAATCCCACCTCGAAATCAAACTCTCAGTCAACCTCGAAGCGAACCCCTGCAGGGGCAAAATCCAAAACAGCAGTCGATCAGGCGTGTCCCACCTGTGGCGGGGTCTTAAGCAAAATTCCCAGTAAGTCTAAAAAACTACAGGCTAACCATTTTCTGCGCTGCTCTAGCCCCGGTTGTGACACGGTGATGTTTTGGAATAAGACGAAAAAGCAGTATGAATTACCCT
>JBMTZC010000489.1:0-2009 GCA_049455215.1 Prochlorotrichaceae cyanobacterium | reverse complement strand
TCCTGACCGTTTTCCACTCTAATTTTTGGCTTACACAAAATACTTGACACTCCCACCAAGACCAGTTGACCGTCACTCCGGGCCAGCCCAAACCCCGCCATACCTTGGTGGAGTTGCTTGGTTTGATCAATGAGCACTCTCCCCAACTCTGGATCCTGTACCGCCCCCTGCTCTACCAAGCGTTGGCCGAGAATAATCAGTAAACTTTCAAAAGACTGAAACGTACCCTCCGTCGATTGATACATCACCTGCCCTTGGTAGAGGAGAGTATCGGCAACCCGTTGTTGAGTCGATCGCCAACTCCAGTAAAAAAAGCAAGCCCCCATCCCTAGCGTTAGCCCTAGGTACGTTGTAAACAGCAGCCGAATCGGTTTGCTGAGGTATGCATCTAACTTTGAGGACAGGAACATAAGGTAGAACCAAGCAAGGCAGACCCGTTCGCTCTGAAGATCAGTCTATAGCAGTCTAGACTACTCTGTCTGCCAATCTGTCAGTTGGTCTGTCCGCCAGCATCCCCAGAGGATAACGAAGTCAGGATATAGTGTTAATAGTAAGGATACGGGAGCACATCCTCCTCATCGCCCTATTCTTTTGTTACTCCTGACTCACCTTATGTTACAGAGAACGATCGCTGAAATTAACGAAAAAATTGAAGACCAACGTATTCGGGTCTGTACGATCGAAACCCTGAAGGCGTGGGTGGCGGAACAGGGGGTGGCGGCCGTGTCGGCGGCCGTGGATGTGGTCACCTCGGGAACCTTTGACCCCATGGAATCCTGTGGTGCAATGATCAACTTGGGGCAAACCGACCCTCCCTTGCGGGTGCGGCAGTGTTGGCTGGATGGGGTGATGGCCTATGCTGGCTTGGGGGCGGTGGATTTGTATGTAGGCGCAGCCCAACCCTCAGAAGATCCCGAGAGTGAACGGGGTGGGGGCCATGTCATCGCCGATCTCATTGCGGGCAAGGCAATTCACCTCCGAGCGATCGGCCAGGTGACGGATTGTTACCCCCGCACGGCTTTTGAGAACACCATTACCCGCGACACCATTAACCAGTTTTATCTCTTTAATCCCCGGAATCTTTACCAGAATTTTATTGTGGGGGTAAACGGGGGCGATCGTCCTTTACAGACCTATTTAGGTCCCCTGCAACCTCAGCTAGGCAACGCCATCTACGCCAGTTCTGGAGCCCTTTCTCCCTTGCTCAACGATCCAGAATTAGACCTGATTGGCATTGGCACTAAAGTCTTTCTCGGGGGCGGCATTGGCTATGTGGTGGGGGAAGGCACCCAGCACTTTCCTCTCCAAAAACGGTTACCCAACGATACCCCCATTGGCCCCGCCGCCACTTTAACGATCGTGGGGGATGCTAAAACCATGAGCCCGGAGTGGGTGCGGGGGTGCTACCTCCGGGGTTATGGGCCGTCGCTGATGTTAGGGGTTGGGGTAGCCTTCCCCGTGCTGAACGAAACCGTGATCCAGCGCTGTGCCGTCAAAGATGAAGAGTTAGTTGCTCCCGTGGTCGATTTTGCCATTCCCCGCCGGGTTCGTCCCACCTTTGGCTTAGTTAACTATGCCCAACTCAAATCCGGCAAAATTACCATTGATGGACGATCGGTACGCACTGCCCCCCTCACCAGCATTTACTTTGGCAATCGCATCGCCACAGAGTTAAAAACCTGGATTGAAACCGGGCGCTTTACCCTCACTGAAGCCGTAGCCCCCCTCCCCATGAATCGGGCCTTTTTGCCCCAAGATACTTGGGGCATTCCCATTGAACTGGATTAAGCCTGGGGCACCTCGATCACGGGTGGCGAACGCCAGACTCTTAACCGCCAGTCCTCGGGGCTTTCAGCACCCGTTCCAGATTTTCACCTTTTTGCAACGCAACGATCGCTGTGATGTCTCGACTATTTTTCTGTCCTAGGGGAATCTCCGCAACGGGAAGACGGGTGATCCGGTTTTGGGAACTGAGCAGGATGAGTTCATCCTCCGCCTGGACGGACTGG
>JBMTZC010000488.1:0-2068 GCA_049455215.1 Prochlorotrichaceae cyanobacterium | reverse complement strand
CGGAAGATTCCCAACGCTGTAAAGGAATGCTGCGGGATCTCTGTGGCAGTTCTAAGCGGGAAATTGCGGGACTGGTAGCAGCGATCGAAGAGAAGATTCCCGCTGAATTAATGAAACCTCACCCGATCCTGGTGAGCCTACGGGCCAATATGATTATACGACTGGAGGATAACCGGGGCTTAGCCCCTGATCTGGCAGTGTGGACAGTGGATACTTGGGGCTTAGTGTTAGGCACTTGGACACAGGCAGATTTAGATAGCTTCAGCCCGATCGCTCCCTCACCTTCGCCTACCCCACCTTCACCTACCCCATCACCTCCGCAACCCAGTCCTCCTGTCGGAACAGGCACCCTCTCCTTTGACCTGCCCAACAACGGTGGCAAGTTAGAACTCATAGCTGTACCTTCTGGAACCCTAGTGATGGAAGGGGGATATTGGGTGCTGAAAAAGGAACATCGGGTGCAGTTGCCCGCCTTCCACATTGGCAAATACCCAGTGACCCAACGCCAGTACCAGGCGGTGATGAATGAAAATCCTTCCGGATTTTCAGGACAAAACAATCCGGTAGATCGAGTAACCTGGCACGACGCTCAAGCCTTTTGCACCAAACTCACGCAAATCCTGAAACGTCAGGGGGGCTATGAAGTGAGTTTACCCAGTGAGACGATGTGGGAATGGGCAGCACGGGGAGCCACAAGAAGTAAAGGCTACACCTACGCCGGGAGCAATAACCCGGATGAGGTGGGCTGGTATTACGACAATTCTGGCAGTGAAACCCATCCAGTGGGACAAAAGAAACCCAATGAACTGGGCATTTACGACATGAGCGGCAATGTCTGGGAATGGTGTCAAGACAACTGGACAGATAATGTAAATGTACTGCCGCAGAATGGCACAGCCTTAACCCAAGGAGGAAATTCCGATCGTCGTGCTGTGCGTGGTGGTGGTTGGGGCAACCTCCCTAAGTACTGTCGTTGCTCCCAGCGGAGCAGGGACGTTCCTACCGGCGGGGGCTACGGCAACCCTGGCTTTCGGGTCTGGGTTGGTGCGTCTGCCCTGTGAGGACTTCATTTCCCTTCTCTAAACCCTCCCGGGAGGGTTTAGAGAAGGGGTTTTCGCCGTTAGGCGATCGATTTAAAATTTCAAAAAGCGGGTCGGGATACCCGGCCCCTACAAATTTGAACAAAACCGCACAGATCATACATTGCGTAGGGGCACGGAGACCGTGCCCGTTCTTGATATAATTTAGGCTTGTAGAGACTGAATCATTCTATGACTGCTACTGTTCCTTATCAGACCTCTAAAACCGAACCAGATGATTTAGAAGAAATCTTCAATCACTTGGTTCAATGGGTCTTAACAGACACTCGAGCAGAATCATCCACGGTTCGTATTGCTATCCATCCTGGCTATCAGCAAATTATTGGCTTAGGTCAATCCGCCATTCCCTTTCTGCTTCGAGAGGTTGAAAATCGCACAGGACGATGGTTCTGGGCACTTAAAGCTATTACCCGACAAGATCCTGTTCCACCGGACGATCGAGGCAAAACAAAAAAAATGATTGAAGCCTGGATTAATTGGGGACAACAAGAAGGATACCAATGTTAGGAAATAACGCTTGGCAGACCTATGCAAAAGATCATAACCATTCAGTAGCATAAACAATGCACTTACTGATGGGTAGCCAAGATACATCCCTGGACTTTTATGAATACGGTTGAGTATATCAAATACAGTAGACATTGTTGTTAATTTTCCAGTTATAAAAGATCCTTGTCAAGTACAATCAAAGCATTCCCCTGCTCCTGTCCGCGTTCCGACTATCATCATGGGAGACCCAAGACAAACCCTCCACGACTTGATCCGTCGCTTTGGCACCTCCCTGGCGGAAGATTCCCAACGCTGTAAAGGAATGCTGCGGGATCTCTGTGGCAGTTCTAAACGAGAAATTGCTGGATTAGTGGCAGCGATCGAAGAGAAGATTCCCGCTGAATTAATGAAACCTCATCCGCTTCTGGTGAGCCTGCGGGCCAACATGATTCGGCGTTTGGAAGATCATCGGGCTTTAA
>JBMTZC010000487.1:0-2070 GCA_049455215.1 Prochlorotrichaceae cyanobacterium | reverse complement strand
TAAATAAAATCCCAGCCAAAGTTACTGACCATCCAGCAGGGAATTCCCGCCCTTTGGGCAATGCGCGTGGCTAAGGGGGGAATGTCAGCCAGGACTAACTGCACCCCGTTCAGGCGGATAAAGTTAACTTCTCCCGCAATAATTGTGGCTTGGCGGTGCTGAATTTCAAGCAAACGCGATCGGGTGGCCGCCTTATCCATGGTGAGCCCGTCGCTTTGCACTACCCCCACATCAAACGTGCGGGGACGATAAATAAACTCCACCCCCTCCAAATAGGACTCCAAAAGCGATCGAGGTGCTGCTGTCGCTAGGACTAACAACACCTCGGGGCAGCGCCGCACAACCTCCGCTAAGACCGATGCCATGCGGGTGGCATGACCATAGCCGTGATTGGTAATGGCAACGTAGAGGGTGGGGCGAGAGCTTGCTTTCATCAGACGATCGACATCAAGAATGGGCAAGCTGAATTATAGCTTTAGGGCGGGTCATCCATTGATTCTAGAATGAGTCCAGAAGTTCAGTCCAACCCCTGACGGTACGGATATTTGCCGCGATCGTCTCAGTTTGACCGTGAGGGACTGAAACCAGCGCGGCGTAGATCTTTCATGGCTCATTGATGACGGTTGATGACGGTTTCTAGCAAACCGATCCCCGCAGTGCTTCGGCATCAATGGGCTTGAGGAAATAGAGATACACTAAATCCCCTAAGGTGCCTAATAAGAGGGGCAATTTGCGGATCGCTTTGATAACCGACCAATCATTGCTTTCGTCGATCGATTTGAGTTGGAGATTCCGATCGGCACAGCGACTCATGCGCTTAAAGAACTCCGGATGATCCACATCCAAAATTTGGGGGAAGGCACGGGCAGAGGTTTTATTGGTTTCCCGAATAACATCCTCATCAAAGCTAACGGCATCTAGCCCCAACATGGTGTAAAACTGCGATCGTTCATGCACCGTTAAACTGTGGGTAGCAAAGACAATTAAGAGGAAAAAGCGACTCATTAACTTCCAGAATCCGTTATGCCACAAGGGTTTCTGCGATCGTAACAAGGCCTTGAAAATATCGCCGTGGCGACTTTCGTCCTGACACCAGCTTTCAAAGTAATTAAAGAGGGGATAAAACTTATGCTCTGGATGCTGCTGAAGGTGACGGAAAATGAGAATATAGCGCCAATAGCCAATCTTTTCAGAGAGATAAACCGTGTAGAGAACCCACTCAATGGGGAAGAAGGTATAGGTACGATTTTTCGTCAGTTTCGCCAGATCTAAAGATAAGCCAAAGTCCTGCATAGCCTTGTTCAAAAAGCCCGCATGACGAGCTTCGTCCCGCGCCATGAGATGGAAAACTTCCGCCAATAAGGGATTCTCATTTTTAAGCTTGCGGGAAAGTTCTTTAAATAAAAGAAATCCTGAAAACTCCGATACACAAGACCGCTCTAAATACTCTAAAAATGCCTTGCGATCTTCCCCCTGAATGTGCTGCCAAGAGGCTTGAAAAGCTTCATTTCGGACAAAATGATTGCGATTATAGTCTGCCTTCATTTCCGCAATCATTGCTCTTAGTTCTTGTTCTTGGGAAGACAAGTCCAGTTGGGCAGTTTTCTCAAAATCCGTAGTGTAAAAACGAGGGGAAAGAATGCTTTCCTCAACACTAGCCTTGGTTGCAGCAATAGCAGTGGTCATATGCGGTTGGTGTTCTGCGGGTTTGGTTTTCTTAAATAAGTCTAAAGATGGCTGAGTCTCTCCTTCGCCTACACCGCACTTTCCACGATAGTGCGGCACAAGAAGAGAATTCCCCCGCCTCCGGCGGGTCATTCCCTGTACCAGATGCAGCTACAACAAGAGGCTGCAAAGCGGTGAGGAACAAAGCGTTATTACTGTAGAGCAATTTGGTAATTCAATGAGAAAAACGTTACATATTTTTATCTTTAAAGATGCAATTTTTAAAACCTGACTTTAGAAACATTTATTCAAAAAAAGTTGTTTTATCTCGATCTGCCTATGCTGCGGTAACCACTGGAACAGCCTGAAACTGCTACCGAATGGGTAAAGGTTCCCCTACTTCCA
>JBMTZC010000486.1:0-2072 GCA_049455215.1 Prochlorotrichaceae cyanobacterium | reverse complement strand
ACTACAACTCCGGGTGAGGGGATCGGCCGTTAAAATGAGGGCTTGGTGAAGGGGGTGGGGGGGAGTATAGTCCCCCGGACTGGCGGCTTGATGTGCAGTGGACTGTGCTTCCACTAGGACACGAAATTTTAAGGGACTGGGGTTCACTGCGACGGAAACTTCCTCCTCGATCGTTACAGGTGAAGGAGATTGTGACGGCAGTGGAGTCACTACGGGGGGGCTGTAGGGCAGGGGCTCCGTGGGTTCTATGTTCTCTAGTGCTTCTTTCTCTACGGGTTCAGGCGTACTAAGTGAAGTCGGAGAGGGTAAGGTAATCAAGGGTTCTGCTAAGGGCACCTGCAACTGTGAGCCCTCAGGGGCGGATCTGGGCAATGGGTTGATGGGCGAAGGGAGCGGAATAGTGCGGGGGGGTGAAACTCTGGTCGGTGCAGTGTTGGGAACGATCGATCGTTCTGGTGCTGAGGGGGGCAGAGTCCGGGAGTCCTGGGTTTGCAGTGGAATTCCCCTTAAAGCGGATAGGGTGGAGGGGATCTTAGTTTGTGGGGGATCCGTTTGTGGGGAAGTAGTCTCTGCGAGAATCATCCATTCGATCGCAATGGGGGAGGGTTGTTCTCGATCTACCGATCGCTCCCAGGGGATAGAGCGTAACCCCAAAAAGTGTAGGACGATCGACAGGACAGCACAGATCAGCCCATCAAAACCGGAAATTAAGCGGTGGGAACGTCCAACCATAATCTGGAAAGCCCCATTACTCGATGGCATTAGTAGGTTCTGCCCCGCCACTGCCGAGGGGTTTGCGCCGCAGAGAGAAAGATGCGAGCCACGGCCAAGGGATCGGCGAAGGGAGCTAACCAGAAGAGCCAGCGGCCCTGGGAGGGGCTTTCAAAGTCATAGGAAGACTGGATTGCGGCCTGCAGGGCGAAGCGGAAGATCACCAGAATCAGGTTCAGGGCAAAGGCGATCGTCACGGTGAGACTAGGGTGACCGCTGATCACGGCAATCCCCAAAAGCACCGTTAAAAAGAGGGGAGCCCCCTGCACCAATTTAAGCAGAGCTAAATCCCCCAACAGTTGGGGAACCGTGGTGGCATCTTTGAGATCCAGGGAACGGCCCCACTCCTGCCAGGTTTCCTGTAAGCCCTCGTACATACGCACCTTGAGTAAATTTGCCCCATCCAAAAAGCCCACCTTTGCTCCCCGTTGGGCCGCTTGGCGCACCAAGGTGACATCATCACAAAAGGACTGAGCCGCACCGCTGTACCCCTCCATTTCCACTAAAAGCGATCGACGGCAGAAACAACATTGACCATTGGCCATCACCCGATCCGGTGGATTCTTGCCTCCTGCGGGACCAAAGCGATAGACCAGCGTCATCAACAAGGCAGGTTGCAGCCACCATTCTCCCGGAAACTTGAGGATAAATTTGGGGGACAGGGTAATCAGATCAAACTGCTCTTGCTCCGCCACCCGCAGCAATGTGGCCGCCAAGGTCGGATCCGGTTGGGTATCGGCATCGATGCCCAAAATCCACTCACTCTCAGGAGAACTCCGCAAAAAGCCATTGTGTAAGGCCCAGGGGCGACCCACCCACCCTGGCGGCAAGGGATCATCTTCCAAGAGGCGAATGCGGGGATCCTTTAGACTGGCGGCTTTAACCAGATCTTGGGTGCCATCCTGGGAGCGACTGTCCACCACCAAAATTTCCCGAACCTCGTACCCTTGGCGGGTGAGCCCCTCTAGACAAGGGTGCAAACGATCGACTTCATTTAGGGTGGGCACAATCACACTCACCTGACCCACCTGAGTAGAGTTTACCGACAGGGAGGTCAAAGGCGGGCGACGACCCGGCCCCTGAAGCAAACGGGTGAATAAGATCAAAACCGCAGGGATTTGCAACGCTAATACCAGAAAAGCAGCGACCGATAGCCATTGCTCCCATTCCGTAGGGGGAACCGCTGCGGTTAAACTAACCATGATCAATGAAGCCTTATGCTAATAAGTAGTGGGTAAACGATTGACTTTCCACTGAAAGCGAAAAAATTTAAGGGAAGAGTGCGGCGCGCCGCACTCTTC
>JBMTZC010000485.1:0-2234 GCA_049455215.1 Prochlorotrichaceae cyanobacterium | reverse complement strand
AGATTGAGCAGGTGGGGCGAGATGACCAGGGACTGAAAACTATCACCTATCGCAGTCAGGGGCAGTCCGGCACCGTAACGGTCAGTGAGATTTTAATAGGAGCAGGACGATCGCCCAATGTGGAAGGTTTAAACCTCGAAGCAGTGGGGGTTGCCTACGATCGGCAGCGGGGGATCCAGGTGAATGATGTGCTGCAAACCACGAATCCCCGCATTTATGCTGCGGGAGACATTTGTCTGGACTGGAAATTTACCCATGCCGCAGATGCTGCCGCCCGCATCGTCATTAAAAATACCCTCTTCTCCCCCTTTGGTTTAGGACGGTACAAACTCAGTAGTTTAATGATTCCCCGCTGTACCTATACCTCTCCAGAAATTGCCCAAGTGGGACTTTCAGAAGCGGAAATTCAACGCCAAGGGCTAGCGGTGGACAGTTTTAAGATTGCCTTGGAGAGTAACGATCGGGCCGTGGCGACGGGTGAGACGGAAGGTTTTGTGCAAATTCAGGTGCAAAAAGGCAGCGATAAAATTATTGGGGCAACGATCGTGGCGGAACGGGCTGGGGATCTGATTAATGAGATCACCTTGGCCATGGTGCATAAGATTGGGCTTGGGGGCATTTCTAGTGTGATCCATCCCTATCCCACCCAGGGGGAAATTATTCGTAAAGCCGCCGATGCCTATCGACGCACCCTGCTTACCCCCCGCTCTCTGGCCCTGCTCAAGTTCATTATGCGCTTTTCGTAATATCCTCTTCCTCTTTAACTAGCCCTAGATCTCTGTACGGGCGAAGCATTTGCGGAAAAATCTCTGGATATGTATAAAAAATTCTGGCGCAAAACCGATCGCTCTGTAAGGGCGAAGCATTTGCGGCAAGGTCTATGAATATGTGCAGAAAATTCCGGCGCAAATGCTTCGCCCCTATCTCCACCCGCCACTGTTTTATCTGGTGGGAAACGATCGCTAACACGAAACTAGCTATAACCCCTACTAGATAAAAGTATAGTCCACGCTGGTAAGGGTTCCCCGCCAGTAGGGACAACGCCCTTCCGGAAGGAGCCAGGCCACTTCCCCCTGTAAAGGGATCAGCATTTGCCCCCACCGTTGGTAATCCCAAAAGCGGCCTTCCCAAGGAGTAGGAATGAAACGATCGCCTACGGCGCGGACTCGATCTTCGACTTGTACCCGATCGACTAAACCTTGAGCATTAAAGTAAACCGTCATCGTAATGATGATGAGCCCATCCCGGAGAATCACTTGGGCTGTTGTTTCATCCAAGGCAATCCACTTCACGCCCTGACTGGGCAATAATGCAGTGGGATACCACAACGCCTCTGCCAGAAAACGCTGTAACTCGCCTTGGGAAATTGCACCTCGGGCCTGAATTTTCATCATGGAGATCCAGCCTCCCAGACTGGCCGTGAGAATCCCCTCTCCCCCGATATAGGCATCGTGAACGAGAACTTGGGCAATTCCGGGAATCGGGGAAATTTGAGCATCCCAGAGAAAACCCGGGGGCTGGATCATCACCCGTTGTTGTGAGGTAAAGGGAAACCAGCGCTGGGTTGCTCCTCCTAGATTAAACTGCCCTTGATGTTCGGCCTGAACCTGAGTAATCAGAGGCTGACCATCCGTTAACGCCTCGCGGAGGTAGCGTTGTACCACGAAGGGCAAATCCTCCAACTCTGCAAAGTCAACCCGTTTGGGACCTTGGGGGGTGGTGTAAACCGTTTGTGCAACGAGGCGATTGTGGATCCTTATGGTTTTCTGTTGCCACTGCCAGTGTCCATAGACTTCTACCCCTAAAAGTCCTAAGAGAATTAGGAGTAGCGCCAAGAGAAGCAAAATGTTGGTGGTCATGACCCATCCAGGTTGAAACACTAGTTTGTCACGGCGACCAGCCCCAAAACTGAGTCCTGGGGGCAACGCGCCACGATCGTCCCTTCATCGTTGCTCTAGTGAGCAGAAGGTCTTGTTCCTTATTTCAATGGTTTTCTGGATTAGCCGGATGGGGAGGATAGCAATGAGGATTAGAGACTTCACACATTGGTAAAGTCGATATGCTCTACCATGAAGACGTTGGCATAAAGGTTGGCAATAATTTGCTTACCCTGTTGGGTTAATGATAGGTAATTCAAGGCATCCCGCACGTAAGGATAGACCCCATGCCAATAAAATTTGGGATAGTTATTCCGTAGGTCTTCAGGATTTTGGTAGTTCAGTTGTTTATTGACC
>JBMTZC010000484.1:0-2236 GCA_049455215.1 Prochlorotrichaceae cyanobacterium | reverse complement strand
TCGTTGATGGATTGGGTACCTGGAAATCCCTTAGGTACTTACTTGCGGATCAACTGCAAAGGGGAGAATGAAGCCATGCGCCCGGTTCTCCCCTTAAACCCTTGGAACGGGTGGACTGGAGGCAGAAAGTCAGGGCCGTTTAATGGATTTTGCCGGTTTCCAAAGATCCGCTAGCGTGGGCAGTGGGGAAGGATCGCCACGACTGAAACCCCCTAGAACCATGGCCGAAAAATGAAGCAAAGGGAAGATTAACCTCTAAACTATCTGTACCGCTCCGGTGGATTTTTCTCTTCTGGATCCCTCAGGTATTCCCAGTCGCCCATGAAACTTATCGTATTTTTGCTTCAATCCTCTTGGCAGATGGTTGCCATTGCCTTGTTTGCTGGGGCCGTGAGTGGGATCAGCAGCGCCGGACTCATTGCGGTGGTGAGCCGAGCGATTAGTGAAGGCACAACGGACGCAATCCCCGCGATCGGGGCCGCTTTTTTAGGCTTAGTCTCCATTTCCTTAGTCACCAGTATTCTCTCCCAGGTCATGCTGATTCGCTTATCGCAGCAGGCGGTGTTTCGGCTACGGATGCGCCTGAGTCAGCAAATTTTAGGATCTCACCTGGTTCATTTAGAGCAACTGGGTAGCCCTCGCCTCTTGGCTACCCTGACGGATGATGTGCAATCGGTGTCGGAAGCGGTGCGGTTGTTGCCGTTCCTCTGTATTGATGTTGCCATGGTGGTGGGGGGTCTCAGTTATATTGTCTGGCTTTCCTGGCAAGTTTTTTTGATGGTTTGTGGCGTTACGATCGTTGCCTTAGGCAGTTGTCAATTTTTACTGAATCAAGGACGAAAACGACTCGCTCGGGCCCGGGAAGAACAGGATGAACTGTTTCGCCACTTTCGTACCGTTACCGAAGGGACCAAAGAACTCAAGTTACATTACAAACGTCGCCAAGCCTTTTTACGGGAAGATTTGCAATCCTCCGCAGCCCGTTTCCGGCATCACAATACAACGGGTTTAACCCTCTTTGCCATCACCTCCACCTGGGGAAAATTAATTTTCTTTTTTGCCGTAGGGTTCGTCATTTTTGCCTTACCCAACTTCATGATTTTGGATTTGCAAACCCTCTCCGGCTATATCCTCATGTTTACTTATTTGATGGTGCCCATGGAGCGATTGGTGAATAGTTTACCGACCCTGGGTAAAGCAGGGGTTGCGCTGGAAAAAATTGAATCATTGGGACTCTCCTTATCTCGCTATTCCGAATTTGATTCCATACCTCCAGTGCTACGCCAACAGTGGAAAAGCTTAAAGTTCAAAGGCATTACCCATCATTACCAGACAGAACGGGAAGATTCTAGTTTTGCGGTGGGGCCCTTAGATTTAGTGTTAGAGCCTGGTCAGTTGATTTTCATTGTGGGGGGAAATGGCAGTGGTAAATCGACCCTAGCAAAATTAATGACGGGACTCTATAGTCCTGAACAGGGGGATATTTATTTAGATGATATTGCGATCGACGCTGAAAATCGGGAATGGTATCGGCAACATTTTGCCGTAGTATTTGCTGACTTTTATTTATTCGATCGTTTATTGGGATTAGATCAGGAAAACCTCGATCAACTTGCCGGAAACTATCTCCATAAATTGCGCTTAGATCATAAAGTTAAAATTCAACAAGGAAAACTTTCGACCACCGCACTATCCCAAGGTCAACGTAAGCGCCTGAGTTTATTAACAGCCTACTTAGAAGATCGTCCTATTTACCTCTTTGATGAATGGGCTTCCGACCAAGATCCCGTCTTTAAAGATTTATTTTACACAGAATTATTACCCTCCCTTCGGGATCAGGGAAAAACGGTTTTAGTGATTAGCCATGATGATCATTACTTCCACTTAGCCGATCGCTTAATTAAATTAGACTTTGGACAAATCGAATACGATCGCTCCCCGCAACACCCGGTAGAAGAATGAAGGACTAACGTAAGGCAGAAGAGTGCAACGCTCCCCGTCGAACTCTTCCAGTAGATTTTGCCGCTTTCAGTGGAAAACCAGGAATGACGACGCTATCTCTTGAGTTTAATGTCTAGAAATACAAACATGGCTTAATCGTTTAAAACGCAATAAGTTATTCAAGTGCTAGGATATGGCCATTCTCAACGTGGGTGCTCGGTGCCGAAAGGTTAGACACCATAACAATGGCTGGCTACCAACTTAAGGCGGAAGAGTGGGGGGGGGGGGGGGGGGG
>JBMTZC010000483.1:0-2258 GCA_049455215.1 Prochlorotrichaceae cyanobacterium | reverse complement strand
ATGCAGATACTACGCAGGAGCAGGAGACCTACAATGACTAAGGCAACCAAGACAAACTCAGCAAAACCATACCGGGTACTGATTAGCCGATCGGCCCTCCTGGATCTGGTGTTAGAGCAAGATGAGGGTATTGCCCGGTTATTTGAAGTGTTGCAGCAAAATCCCAAGCCGTTTATTCCCTTCCTCAGCGATCGTGCTCTGGGGGATTTTCAAAGATTGTTGGAGTTGGAGGAGGGTGTTGATGCGGCGGCTCTGGTGCGGAGCTTCTATGATCATTTTCAAATCCTTAAGGTGACGATGTTCCATGTCCGCACTGCAAATCGGCTCAACTGGCCCGACTTGGAACGGGCGATCGATTATGCGGTGGCGATGGAACAACGGCTGGATGCGGTGGTGTTTCTCGATCCGATGGAAGCCAAAGGCACTCAGGAGTTGGTGATGACGGTGACCCCGGAAGGACTCTTAAAGCGCTTGGAACTGGAGGGTCTATGGCAGGAGATGGAAGCGGAAGCCGAGGGATCGGAGCGGGACTTTCTGGCTCAGTTATTGCTGTTGTTAGTGACGGGAGTGTTGCCAGAGGTATCTGACCAGGTGGAGCCAGCCCCTCGCCCCACGGCGATCGGCGAGGCGGATCAGCCCGTTAAAGCCAATGACCAAGCCACGGATTTACAGCGATCGCAGGAGAGTTCTGGGGGGGGTAGCAGAACCCCGTTATCATGAGGGCATTCAACTCACCATCAAGCTTGGGGATAAAGAGTGTCCCTTGCGGGTGTATGGTCCCAGTTTGGATGCGATGGTGCGGGCAAAAAAATTGGAACGAGATGCCCTGAATGCAGAACTGGATCAACTACAACAGCAGTTAGATCAATTGACCCAGGCGGTAGGGGACTTTGATAGTCAGTTTAAGCGACGGGTGGGGGTGCTGTACGTGGAGCTACTGAACTTGAAAGCGCTTTACTGGCGGGAACGGTGGGGCTTTGACCCGAGCTTAGAGATGATTTTGAAAGAGTTCTATCAAGAGGCTCGGCAGCGGCAGCGGGAGATTTATGGCAACGCCTATGATGCTGATGACTCCATGTGGACAGATTGGGAATCCTTTAAGGCGGGCAAAGGTTCCTCAGAATCTCATCCCCCTTCCAACTGGGAAGAAGAATTGAAACGTCGCAATGATCCTCAACTCAAAGAGATTCGACGACGCATTGCCAAACAGATTTCCCCAGATTATGTAATGGCAACAGCAGATCCAGAGCTAATTCAGCGGTATACCGAACTGATGCAGCGGGTGAATACAGCGGTGGAGGCGGGTGATTTAGTCACTCTAGAGCGCATTGAAGCCCAACTCTTTGGCTTTTTGGATGAGGATGTTTCTCCCAGTTTGCGGATGCAACTCCAGCGGTTGCTGAAAGAGATTGCCACCCTGCGGGAGCACATTATTCAAGTGGAGCAGGAGATTAAACAGCAGCAGCTTTCTGACTCCTATCAGTTGTTGCAAAACCTGCAGCAGTGCGGTGAGTCGGTGGAAGCATTTTTGTCACGCCAGGCAGAAAACGTGACGGCAGAAATCGAAATCGTTAATGAACAAATCAAACAATTCCGCAAACAGAAAAATGCTAAAGCACAAGGAGAAACGCCATGACCATTGGAACCGAAAAAGCGATCGTCCGCCAACCGCAAACCGAGCTAGCCTTGCCGAACCAGGGGACTTCCTTGATGAGTGTGGCCAGCCAGCAGGATTGGCTGGCTCAACTCCCGGAACACGAATTTGAAACCGTTCAGGTGGATGCCACCGGCAGTATCAAACAACGGGAGCAAAAACGCAACAAATACTTCCGGCAAGACCTGGGAGCAGGAGTTTACCTAGACTTGATGCACATTCCGGCTGGCGTATTCTTAATGGGGAGTCCTGAACATGAACAAGACCGGCGTGAAAGCGAAGGGCCACAACATTGGGTGAAGGTTTCCGAGTTCTTTATGGGGCGTTACCCCATTACCCAAGCCCAGTGGCGAGCGGTCTCTGCCCTACCGCAAATTAACCGCAAGCTACCCCCCGATCCGTCACACTTCAAAGGAGAACAGCGCCCACCCGATCCGTCATACTTCAAAGGAGAACAGCGTCCAGTTGAGCGGGTGAGTTGGTATGAGGCGGTGGAATTTTGCGATCGTCTCTCGGTTTATAGCCAACAGACCTATCGACTGCCCTGCGAAGCGGAATGGGAATATGCCTGTCGTGCCGGAACCACAACGCCCTTTTACTTTGG
>JBMTZC010000482.1:0-2284 GCA_049455215.1 Prochlorotrichaceae cyanobacterium | reverse complement strand
AAACATCACGATCGCTCTAAATTTGAAATTATTGTCTATACTTTTGATTATACGAATGATGCTATTCAATCTGAACTCATAAACTCAGGGCAAACCTTTAAGATCATTGAAAATCAAGACCCTGCTTTTATCTATAACTTAATCCGATCGGATCACATTGATATTCTTGTCGATCTAGATAGTTTAACCTCCAAGAAAATTTGCACCCTCCTTGCCCTCAAACCTGCTCCTATACAAATTAGTTGGCTCGGCTATGATGCTGCTGAACTACCCACGATCGATTACTTTTTAGTCGATTCTTACGTGGTGCCCCAAAATGCTCAACACTATTATCAAGAGAAACTCTGGCATTTTCCCCAGACCTATGTTGCCGTCAATGGCTTTGAAGTTGGGGTATCCCCCCTACGCCGGAAATCCCTCAATATTCCCCCCAAAGCGATCGTTTATTTCAGTGCGCAAACCGGTTATAAGCGTAACCCAGACAACATTCGCCAACAACTGAAAATCTTAAAAGCCGTTCCCGAGAGCTATTTTTTAATCAAAGGCTACTATTGCGACTTAGAAGCCTTAAAAACCTTCTTTGAAACCTTAGTCAACGAAGTCGGAGTGGATTACGATCGCTTACGCTTTTTGGGCACCCTCAAAGACGAAGAAACCCACCGTGCAACCCTCGGACTAGCGGATATTGTCTTAGATACCTATCCCTACAACGGAGCCACCACCACCCTAGAAGCTCTCTGGATGGGAATTCCCATTGTGACGCGGGTGGGACAACAATTTTCTGCCCGCACCAGTTACAGTGCCTTAATGAACCTAGGCATTACCGCCGGCATTGCCTGGAATGACGAAGAATACGTGGACTGGGGCATCCAGCTTGGCCAAGATGCCCCACTGCGCCAACGGGTTAGCCTAGCAATTCAGCGAGGACAGCAAACTGCTTTTCTCTGGCAGCCTCAAGTCTTTACCGCCGCCTTAGAATCCGCCTATCAAGTCATGCAGAGCAGGGGCAGATCAACCGACTCGGTACCCTGTTCCTGATTTGGCTGTAGCCATGGGCCAGGGAAACAGGAGCGGAGTCTATTCCCCAGCAAGAGAAGCCCTTGACCGTGGCTTAAACCGCGACCAACTTCTCGCTTAAATCCCAAAGGCGACGTGCTTTTTCGTCATCACTGCCCTCCGCTGATAACTCTTGCACAAAGGCTTTGCGCCCTTCTGCCTGCCGGTTCCCCCAACTCCAATGCACACCAGATTTCCGAAAGTCAGGATCCGCGACCACCATCGCAACCCGCTCTCCCGCTAATTCTTGGGAGACATAGCCACCGGTCACATTTTTTTGGAACCAGGGGAAAATCGTCCGAAACAGGGAAAAATGATTGCGGAATAGGGGCGTGTCCGCAACACAACCGGGGTAGAGAGAATTAAAGGTCACGCCCGTGGTTAAGTGATAGCGGCGGTGCAGTTCCCGGGTCGTGAGCATATTACAGAGCTTACTGTCTTTGTAAGCTTTACCGGATTTAAAGGCTTTCCCGTTAATCATGGTGATCGGTTCCTTGAAACCCTGCTCAAAGCCTTTGAGATCCCCCAAGTCCGGAGGCGCAGGAATGGGAATTTTACCCCCCAGTTCCTTGCTATTGGCGGTCACCGTGCCCAAGATAATGAGACGCTTATCGATCCGAGGTGATCTAACTAAGTCATCCAGCAACAACTGGCAGAGTAAAAAGTGCCCGAGGTGATTGGTCGCCACACTTAACTCATAACCATCCGCACTGCGGAGGGGGGTCTTTTGGAGAGGCAAATAAACCGCCGCGTTACACACCAAGGCTTCCAAGGATCTGCCCATAGCCCGGAAATCACTGACAAACTTGCGAACGCTGGCCAAACTGGCCAAGTCCAGATGAATAATGCTGTAGCGATCGCTAGGGAAATTGAGGCTATTGGCAGCCTCCTGAGTTTTTTCCAGATCTCGGCAGGCCAGAACGACGTGCCAGTCTCCCCGATCCAGGAGAGCCTTGGCCCCGTAAAGCCCCACACCGGAAGAGGCTCCTGTAATAATTGCAGTAGATAGAGACATGGATTTGTTAATTATTTGTTAAGGCCTTATGATACCTGGTATTTTCATGCAACTTGATCTTCTCATGTTAAGTTCTGTAAAAGGATCTCCGTCTTACGGGGCTGGAGATTCACAGTGCAACGATTAGTTCACAACTGGA
This sequence comes from Prochlorotrichaceae cyanobacterium, assembly GCA_049455215.1. GTDB lineage: Bacteria > Cyanobacteriota > Cyanobacteriia > Prochlorotrichales > Prochlorotrichaceae > JBEAPM01. The sequence continues at coordinate 74 of JBMTZC010000482.1, read as the reverse complement.
TCAGATGGATCAGACCTCCTGTGGGCTTAGGGAAGAACCAAACTCCATCTATGGCGATCGGGCTGTGTCATCGA
>JBMTZC010000481.1:0-2285 GCA_049455215.1 Prochlorotrichaceae cyanobacterium | reverse complement strand
CCCCCCCCCCCACTCTCCCAGTAAAGTTTTTCGCTTTCAGTGGAAAGCCGAGGATAAATACTTTTTTGAAGGCCAATTCCCTAGCTTCACTCCTCAATTTTCGAGCCACCGGGTTCAAGGCTTATGTTCTACTTTCCCTGGCAATTGTGGTCTGTTCCCACCTCCTTCAATATGGCTTAATCACCAGTTTATGGCTTCAGCAAGGTACGCCCTTTTATGGTCATTCCTTCGATATTGCCAACGTCATTCGGGCAGAACATTTACAGGGTCAACCCCTCTGGCTTCAGACAAATCATTTAGCCTACTGGCTGACTGATAGCCCTCCCATCACCCCCGCCGTAGCCCACCCCAGCAATATTACCAAGCCGCTTCTACTCCAAGCGTGGTACGGCAAAAATGCCTCTAGCCTCACGGAGTTAGAAAAAATTGTGAACCGTCACCCCGCCCTCATTGTCAGCAATGAGCAGAAAGGGGGGATTAGCACCTATTTCCGATCGAGTCCAGAGGCGCAGGTGTTGCTAGAGGCAACCATCCGTCAAGACTATCAAGTCTTAGACTATCCCTATCCTGAGTTGAAATTTTATCGACACAATTCACACCGATAGCTCAACACCCTCAACACCTATACCGGATCGGGCACCCCGTCAGTCTCATCCATCTCATCAAATAATGGATTGGACGAGCTTGCGGGTCAGATCACCCCTAGCAAGGGTGACCAATTTGCTGTATATTGACAGATCCTTGCTTCTTCCTAAGTTTGAGAACCATTCTGAAACTGGCGAAGCGGCCATTTGTCCATAAGGATTGGAATTCAATGAAAGATTTTATCTACGAGACCATGTACATCCTGCGTCCCGATATTAATGAGGAGCAGGTTGGTCAAGCCATCAATAAGTATCAAGACATCCTACGGGAAAGCGGAGCGAAGATTCTGGAAACTCAACACCGGGGCAAGCGCCGTCTGGCCTATCCCATTCAAAAGTTTCGGGAAGGGATTTATATTCAAATGAACTACCGGGCTCCTGGCGCTGCCATTGCTATCATGGAGCGGGCAATGCGTTTAAGCGAAGAAGTCATTCGCTTCTTGACGGTTAAACAGATGGTTTCTCCTCCTAGCGAAGCAAAAGCTGAAGCATAGTTAAGTTTGTAGAGCGGGGCTTTCTGCTTCAATCGCAAAAATTTAGCGAGAGAGTGCGGCGTTACTTGTCGCACTTTCCTTAAGGGAGTACCTAGATCTGAGTGAAACGGGGACGGGTGTTGAATTTTCCGAGGTGCCCGCAAGTGATTTATCTCTTCAGGTTGAATGAACAATGAACTATTTAGTTAGTGTTTGGGCCGATCGCATTGAAGCTGAAACGGCTTATTCCGCCCTAGAGAGTGCAGGATATCCGTTAAATCAGGTCAGCATTTTGGGCCGAGGATACAAAACAGCGGATGAGTTTGGCTTAATTGATCCCAATGAAGAAGCCCGCAAGCAAATCCGGATCATGGCGACTTGGTTAATTCCCTTTGGGTTTGTGGCGGGAACTACCTTTAGTGTAATCAGTGGTTTACAAACCTTTGCCTGGGCGGGAGAAATTGGCAATCACGTCATTGGGGGGCTATTAGGGGCGATCGCTGCATCGATGGGTAGCGTTTTTGTGGGTGGTGGTGCCGGTATTGCCTTTGGCGGGGGGGACGCACTTCCCTACCGCAACCGCTTAAACGCAGGACAGTATTTGGTCGTAGTTCAAGGCAATGAAGCCCTGACCCGTCAAGCCCTGAAGGTACTGCGCACTTTAAATCCTCAAAGTTTTAAGACCTACCAAGTCCAAGAACAGATTTAACGGCTCAATTCGGCAAAGTGTTGACGCAGTTCAAACCGAAAAGAGGGAGAGAGGTACTGGGTTTGGTGCGGTTGCCACTGTTGCCACAGGGCTAGATATTCTTGATCCAAGATCTGAAAACAAGTTTGTAAAGCCTCCGGTTGAAGTCCTTTTTGCTGGAGAAAGGCCATGAGCAGGTGGCGGATTACTGCGAGATCTTGCAAGTTGCCGAGAATGTCCTGAAAGGTTTTGAGGGCATTCACGATCGCGTTGAGGCTGGTGGCAGACCCTTGATCTAAAAACGGACTCAGTAAGACCAGTTGATACCGTAATTGTTTGATCCCTTTGCGCAAATCATGGCACTGGTTAGTTAAGCCGTGAGGGAAGTAAAACCGCGTAATGATAGCAATTCCAGCATAGAAATTGATCGATGACACAGCCCGATCGCCATAGATGGAGTTTGGTTCTTCCCTAAGCCCA
>JBMTZC010000480.1:0-2290 GCA_049455215.1 Prochlorotrichaceae cyanobacterium | reverse complement strand
ACCAACTTCAGGCGAGAGTGTGGCGCTCTCGTGCTAATTGTTGCCGCTTTCAGCGGAAAGCCTAGCGAGGCTAAATTATAAAAGCTGCATTACATCTTTGGCCAGTCGCCCCTGACGAAGTAAATCCGCCATCAGGTTCATGGGATAGCGAATATGATTGAAAAAAGCTTTGTAACCGGCACACAAATAATTTAACCCTGGTTCACCGTCAGGGGTATAGAGAAAGCGATGGCGAGGACATTCCCCCCAACAGGCAAATTTAACGTCACAGGTTTGGCAATATTTGGGTAAGGACGATCGCTTGGCTTCACCAAAGGCCCGTTGTTTTTCCGAAGCCACTAAAGTCAACATGTGGGTATCTTTGATATTCCCTAAGTAGTAATCCGGCTCCACAAAGTGATCGCAACTGTACAAATCCCCATTATGTTCTACGGCCAAAGCATTACCACAGGTGGGGTTAAAAATACATTCTGAGGCGGGTAAACCTAACCAAGAGGCTAGGGCAGAATCAAAGGTGCGAATAAAGACTTTCCCCACATCATGACGCACCCATTCATCAAAAATAGTAATTAAAAAATGACCCCATTGCTCCGGTTGAATCGATCGCTCTGTCACGAGATCCCCCGTTTGGGTATAGAGGGGACGGGCCTTTTGGCGACTGCCCCAGCCCTGGTTAGCAACGTCAATTAACTCAGGAGTTGCCCGCTCCACAATGGGAATGAATTGAATAAACTGAGTCTTAATTTTATCTCGAAAAAATCGATAGACCTCTAAGGGAAAATCAGCATTGCCCTGGTGAACGGTGCAGAGGATGTTAAATTCAGCGCCATGCTTTTGTAACAGGCGAGCGGCTTTCACCACCTTCCCAAAGGTGGGCAACCCTCGTTTATCAACCCGGTAGGCATCATGTAATTCCTTTGGCCCATCCATCGATAAACCCACGAGGAAATTATGCGCCTTAAAAAAGCGACACCACTCATCATTGAGTAACGTTCCATTGGTTTGAATCGTATGCTCCACCACCGTAACGCTAGGGGGCAAATATTTGGCGACGAGATCTACTATTTTCTGAAAGAAATCTAGCCCCATTAACGTGGGTTCTCCCCCCTGCCAACCGATAGAAATTTGAGACGATCGTTGGGATTCAATCAGTTGTTTTATATAGGTTTCCAGGAGATCTTCCTGCATCCGAAAGCGGCTATTGGGGTAGAGGGCTTCCTTGGAGAGAAAGAAACAATACTTACAATCTAAATTGCAAATGGCACCACTGGGCTTAGCCAAAACATGGAAATAGTCTGGAGCCTGTTCTGGCCAAACCGCTGGCAGTTCTGGTGAGGGGGTAGATTCAAGACAGGAAGTCATAGGCACAGAGGCTTGAAGTGCAGGTCTCCAAACAGGATAGCAAAGAATAGCACGCTGCCCTGGAGACGCGATCGGGAGGAGGGGATGGTCGCATTGGCGCAAACCGGAGGCAAATTTTTTCGCTTTCAGGGGAAAGTCCTACCGATCGAAGTTAAACCGAAGTGGGATCAAAGTTGATAGCTCAGAAAAAGAGGCGTTAGACTTGGAATGAAGTGTGCTTAGTGCCAAACTGGAATCACGCTTTTGTCCGGCCGGAATACAACCCGTTTGACAAACCTTATTGTTTCACTGTCTTTCCCATGCTGAATGGTTCTCTTCTGCAACGCTTGCAAGCTGCCCACGCTGTTACGGCGCGTCCGCTCAAATTTGGCGTTTACTATAAGCAGACCTTAGTCGCCCTCTGCCATGCTCTCGAAGACTATATTCTCCAACAAGCCCCCAAAACCCCGGAGGAACGGCCCCTGCTCGTGACGGCATTTCAGCAAGGGAAATGGTATTTACAGGAGGCCGATCGCTATCGAGATTTAGCACAACAGTCCTCTGCGATCGTGATTATGGCGCAACCGGATGCCGGTTTTGCGGAGCACCCCACCAGCCAAGCGGAGAATGTCCATCTCGTTCATCTCCAACCCAGTGATCCCGTCGCCCAGGAATGGCACCTGATTATTTTGTCCCCCTGCTATACCGCTATGGTGTTGTGTCAAGAGCTTTCGGTGGCGGATTATGGGGAAAAGGGACAACCCCAATCGGATTTGGAGCGCAAGTTTTACGGGTTCTGGACTTTTGAACCGGAGTTAGTGGAAGAAACCGTTCATCTTGCCTTGACCCACATCGAACCCTACGATCGCACCTTGGTGGAAAATCTGCACCGTTACGTTGAGCACTATCAACGCCCGACCCTTGCCTTTGAGGGCTTAAGTGAGGTGGT
>JBMTZC010000479.1:0-2315 GCA_049455215.1 Prochlorotrichaceae cyanobacterium | reverse complement strand
ATCGTTAGTCCACTGGGAAACGATCGCACGAGGGGTAGAGGCATTTCAGCAAGGGCAAGACTGGGCATGAGGGCAAGTAATGAATACAGTGAATAAAAATCTTGGGCACCTCGAAAAATCCAAAATAGGGTTCCTCTTGCTACGAAAGAACAGGGATTGTGGAGGCTGCACTGCTGCCTGCCGCAATTCATCGAAGTGTCCGCTTAACCGTAGCCTAATTCCTGGGTTGGAGCCTGGGCATTATAGGGGTCAAATTGACGCATGCCCAAGATTTGTAAACTGAGTAGCCATAGATAGTAGGGATTTAAGACAATATATCGCTGCCAAAGCCGTTTAGGTTCTTGGATCAAACGATAGAGCCATTCTAACCCGAGAGCCTGAAGCACGGGAGGTGCCTGCGGAAGACGGCCAGCATGAAAATCAAAGGCTGCCCCTACTGCTAACACGGGCATAGAAAGAGCTTCTTTGTATTCATAGACCCAAACTTCTTGTCGCGGGCATCCTAAGCCAACCAAGACAATATTGGCTTGACTCTTCCTGATCTGTTGAACAATGATTTGCTTTTCTGCGGTATCTATTTGACGAAAACGAGAAGGCTGAGCGCCTACAATTTGTAGTTGAGGATACCGCTGGACTAGATTTTGAGTTAAGGCATCTAAAACCTCTTGATGGGAACCATATAAGTAAATTGATAATCCTTTTTGAGCGGCTTGTTCACACACTCTTAAAGTTAGATTTGGCCCATAGACTCGATCAGATAGTCCTGCTTTATACAGTAGATTTAATGTCCAGCGCACCGGTTGACCATCTGGACAAATGAGATCAATATGATTGAGGCGAAAGCGATGAACATTATCCAGTACACCAGTCATTACACCGTGAACTGCTAGAGCAGAAACAGACAATCCTTGTCGTTTTTGCGCTGAATGAATAATTCTTGAAACTGCCCCTTCGTAATCAATGGCATTCACAAGAACACCTAAAATATTATACTTCCCTTTGTCAATCATTAAGCTAATTCCTTTAACCAGCGTTGGTAATTGATTTCGTAAATTTCCTGGAGAATTTTGCATACATTGTAACGCTGTTTCCAGTTCGGATAATGATGCCTAAATTTAGTGTTATCACTAATCCACCAAATATGATCTCCAATGCGATTGGTCTCCGAATATTGCCAATCTAAAGCCTTGCCCGTAATTTCCTCACACAGATGAATGGCTTCTAGCATAGAGCAATTACTTTGACGACCACCTCCCATATTGTAAACTTCTGCTACCCGTGGAGCTTGAAAAAATTCATTAAAAGCGTTAATCAAATCTGCACTGTGAATATTATCTCTGACCTGCTTGGCTTTATAACCCCATACAGTATAAGGTTTTCCGGTTACAGTACATTTCATTAAGTAGGCTAAAAAACCATGTAACTGAGTACCAGAATGGTTGGGGCCCGTTAAACATCCTCCCCGAAAACAAACGGTAGGAATTTGAAAATATCGGCCATACTCTTGCACTAAAATATCCGCTGCGACCTTGGAAGCACCAAACAGGCTATGGGTGGTCTGGTCAATGACCATATCATCACGAATGCCGTTGTAGTAGTGATGATCCGGATTGAGTTCCCAGCGAGTTTCTTTCTCAACGAGGGGAAGCTGGTTGGGTCGATCTCCATAAACTTTGTTGGTGGAAATAAAAATAAATGGAACCTGTGGCACAAAATCACGGGTAGCCTGTAACAGATTAAGGGTTCCATTTGCATTAATCGTAAAATCCATCTGGGGATCACGAGCGGCCCAATCATGGGAGGGCTGAGCTGCCGCGTGAATGACTAAAACAATGTCCTGGTGATACTTTCGGAACAGTTTGGTAATGCTCTCTTGATCCCGAATATCAATATCTAAATGTGTGTATTGTTTGCCTAAGGTATTTTCCAATCTACGACGATTCCAAACAGTAGAAGCTTCCTCACCAAAGAAAATGCGCCGCATATCATTATCTATGCCGATAATGTCTAAACCATGCTGTGCAAAAGCGTGGGCAGCTTCAGAGCCAATTAGTCCAGCAGATCCGGTGATAAGGGCAATACCCATGGCAACGTTATTTCATAATTTCAGAATGTTTCTTCGTCTATATCCACCAAATCTCTAGGCAGAATGAGTTCTGGAAGAGTGGTGAGGGGGAATTATGGCAATTCCACTGAGGTGGGTTTGGCGATATGAGGTAGACCCCATCCCAGTTTTTCGCGGAGCACGCGGAAAAACTCCGGTGGATTTAAGCGGATAAACCGGGCTTTGTAGGGCGATCGTTCTAAGTGAACTT
>JBMTZC010000478.1:0-2325 GCA_049455215.1 Prochlorotrichaceae cyanobacterium | reverse complement strand
TGGGCAAGACGATCGCTCATGGTGCGGTTTCTAGAGACGAATACACCGAGTTTAACCTAGAATAACGGTTGGTCAAAAACAGATTGCACCGATGAAGCTAGCAGACTCTGCCGGGCCAGCCCTACACCGCCAAAACCTCATGTTTACTCAAATCCTCGATCGCTTGGGCAACTGGAATCCTCAATTGCTCCGAGAATGGAACGGACGCTTAAAACCCCTCTTGGTCACCTTAGCCATCGCGCTGTCTGTCTTGGTACAAGTAGGGCTGGTCTTGTGCTTCAGCTTTCTCTTACCGGAACCGGTACATCCCAATCACTTATACTTCACCACTGCTCCTAATTTATCCTTCACGGAAAACAAGGCTTTGATCGTGAGTGAAGTTAAGCCGGTACAGGCTGTCTTAGGCAACCCAGGGACGATCGCAGCGGCCCCCTTAATTAGCCCAGGGGATCAAGTTCTCTCGATTAACGGTGAAAGTACACCTGATCCAGCGGCTAACTGGGCTTACGAAAAACTGAGCTATTCCCATTCCCAGGTGACTCTAGATCACCTGCAGAACAAAAGTCCCCTGCCAGACCCTATCACCTTTGAACTGCGCAACCTTAGTGGTAATACCTATCAAGTGACCCTGCCGGTGGTGGCAACTCCGTCCTACAGCACTTACAGCAGTCCGTTTTGTATCCCCCTGTCCAGTAATGGCAACACCTGTCGGGTTGGGGATGATGGCCAAAGCTATAGCGTGAACTGGACAAAGTGGTACTTTACGATCTTCGTAACCCTCACGGCGGTAATGGTCATCGTCTTGGTGGGGGTGGGCGGATTTATGATTTTCAGCGATCTCGAACAGGAACAGCGGCGGGGCACCCTCAACTTTGTCCGCCTCAGTCCCCGATCGCCCCTATCGATTATCACGGGCAAAATTTTAGGCGTGCCTGCCCTGATCTACCTCAGTGTTTTAGTGGCCATTCCTTTACAGACCTGGATGGCAATGGCAGCAGGGCTATCGGGCATTGGCTTACTGGCCTTTTATCTTGTCTTTAGTGTCCAACTCTTTCTCTTTTACAGTGGCGGTTTTCTGCTGACCGTAGTCAACTTTGGCCTGGTCAATTTTCAAGCATGGCTGTACAGCAGTTTAGGGCTGACCCTGGGCGGCGGTGCCACTTTGATGACCCTTGTCTATACCTGCAACAACTACGGTGGCGATCCTTATCCCCCCTTTGCCTTCCTCTGGGCGGGTTTATTTTCCCCCGCCATGCCGTTGCTCTATGCCCTTGACGCATCCCCCTATTTAGCCAATTTTAATCTGGACTTTTTCCTCCAATTTTATATGGGCGGGCAAATGCTTTCCCTCGGTGCCTATGTTCTCGCGGTCTTGGGGAACTGTGGTCTACTCTTAGGCATTGTTTATCTCGCCCTCGATCGTAAATTCCACAATCCTGGAACAACGTGGATTCCCCGTCGCTATAGTTATGGACTCACGATCGTTCTGCACTTGAGCTTTCTGCTCTTTGCCGTTCCCAACGCTTTTATGCTCAACCCCTCTCAACGCTTGGATCCAGAGGATTGGATTTTGACCAATGGCATTGTGATCCTGATCTTCATGAGTTTTTACCTCGCGTTGCTCTCCCTTGCCCTTGTGCCCAGTCGTCAACTCTTGTTAGATTGGCTGCGCTTTAAGGACAAAACCCTTTCAACCGCGGCCGCTTCCCAAGGGTCAGGAGACGATCGCCGTTTGGTTCCGGCTCGGAGCCCTTCAGCAGGTTTCAACTCAACGGATTTCATCCTAGATTGCAGTTCTCCCTTGCCGCCTTTAATCCTCAATCTGTTGATTTCTCAGGGGCTCTTTCTGGGCTGGTTAGGCATTATGACCCTGTCCTTTGGCGTTGAGGTTTCCCTGAAACACTGGCTGATTATCCTCGGCTGCTTAGGCATTTTTAACGGTGCTGCCCTCTTGCTCCTCTTCATTAACCAAATTTTCCTGCTCACTCCCTTCAAAAATACCCAGATATGGACATTCTGGAGTGCGTTAATGACGATCGTTGCCCATCCCGTGTTTATGATCGTGAGTTACGCCTATCTGAATATCTCCTCCAATGCCCTCTTGTTGAGCCTAAAACCAGAGACTTGGGTGATGTTGAGTACCCTCTTCTTGCAATCCCTGGCCATTTTGGGACTAGGGTCATTCCATCGTCGTCAGTTGGCCCAGGCAGCGCGATCGGAATGGCAAGAATTACTAGGGGCTGTTAGTTAGGGGCAGCGTGCCTCGTTGTAATCGCAAAACTTGAGTGGATCCCCCCTAGCCCCCCTTGAAAAAGGGGGAACCGG
>JBMTZC010000477.1:0-2327 GCA_049455215.1 Prochlorotrichaceae cyanobacterium | reverse complement strand
GCGATCGTTGTCTCTCTCTTTGGTTTATTTTTGCTGTACCAGGCGGTTTCCCTGCGGCTCCGTTTTACCGAAACCGCGTTAGATATTTATCGAGGCGAAACGCGAATTCGGACATTTCCCTATAAAGATTGGCAGAATTGGCAAATTTTCTGGCTTCCGGTTCCAATCTTGTTCTATTTTCGAGAAGTGAACAGTATTCACTTTTTACCCATGCTCTTTGAAGCTCGCAAACTGCAAGCCTATCTCGAAAAAGTAGTTCCGCGTTAGACCTTAGAGGCAATTTCACCTGCCTCAGTTGAGATACCCTCATCCCAATTTGCCTGTGAAACGATCGTTCTTTTCCGTTTTTGCCAGCCGTAAAATGGCGGCACTGTTGCTCCTAGGGCTGTCTTCCGGTCTACCGCTGTTCTTACCGAGTCAAACCCTTCAAGCTTGGATGACTCAGGAAAAAGTAGATTTAGGATCCATTGGCTTATTTAGCTTAGTGAGTATTCCCTACTCCCTCAAGTTTTTGTGGTCTCCCCTGGTCGATCGCTATGTGCCCCCTGTTTTATCCAAGAGTTTAGGGCGACGGCGATCGTGGCTGGCGCTGACACAATTTCTCCTTGCTCTCGCGATCGCGGGGATGTTTTTTCAGCAACCCACGCAGGCCTTGCAAGCCCTAGCCGTCAATGCGGTCTTAATTGCCTTTTTCAGCGCCACTCAAGATATTGTGGCAGATGCTTACCGGAGTGATGTTCTCGAAGAAGCGGAAATGGGTGCGGGCATTGGGGTCTTTGTTTTAGGCTACCGCATCGCTCTGATTTTAACGGGCTCTATTGCCTTTATCTTGGCCGATCGCTTGTCTTGGCCCGTCACCTACCTGTGCATGGCGGGGTTAATGTTGCTCAACATTGGGGTGACCCTCTTTGCGCCAGAGCCCCAACGGGATATTGGCGCTCCCCCGACCTTACTGGATGCGGTGTGGCGACCCTTTCAGGATTTTGTGCAGCGATCGGGCTGGCAACGATCGATCGTCATCTTAATTTTTATTGTCCTCTACCGCTATGGGGATGCTCTGCTCAACAACATGGCCACCCCCTTTCTGCTCAATGCCGATACGGGACTAGGCTTTAATCCTGAAACTGGACTAGGCTTTACTCAGACTGATATTGGTGCAATTAAAGGGGGCATGGGGCTCCTGGCCACGATCGTGGGTACGCTGCTCGGTGGCTCGATTCTTAGTCAAATTGGCATTGCCCGATCGCTGTGGATTTTTGGGGGCTTGCAAGCCTTGAGTAATGTCTCGTACCTGATTTTGTCCAAGCTGGGCCCCAATTATGCCTTTATGGTACTGACCATTAACGTAGAAAATTTCTGTACCGGCTTAGCCACCGCAGGATTCATTGCCTTTCTCATGAGTCTCTGTAACCCCAAATTTTCTGCGACCCAATACGCCCTACTCTCCAGTTTGATGGCCGTCAGCCGCGATATTTTGGTCGCTCCAGCCGGTAAGTTAGCCGAAGCCACGGGTTGGCCCCTCTTTTTCCTCATTACCCTGATTGCGGCCCTACCGGGTTTGGCGTTATTGCCCTGGTTTGCCCCCTGGCAGAGCGAACCCGCTATGCCTCGACCGGGTACTGAAAATATTGATCCCTAATCACCTGAAGCATCTGTTTGAGACACCTGAGACACCATTAACGAGTTCGCGCATGAGCCCCCTATGACAGAGCATCACCTGACCGCCATTTTGGATCGAGCGAATTTGCCTTACCAAGACACAGGGGTTTGGGGGTCGCTTAACGATCGTCCCCTCGAATATGTGACGATCGCGGGGGAAGATGCCTATCGTGCCTGGCAGGCTGTGCGGGCAGTAGTCGCCCCCCATTCCCATCCGTTGGTCTTGCCCCGACAATGCTATCCCCCCGGTCAGGTGTTCCCTCAGGAGTCTCCAGCCCAGATTCAAAAGGGGATCGAAGCAGCGCAAGCCCTAAACTTACAGCAGTGGTGGAGCGATCGGTGGGCGAACTATAATTTTGAAGCGGAAGAGGATGAGTTTTCCCAGTGGTCAGACCTAGACGATCGAGGTCGGGCGGATGAGCTGTTGAATACCTTGAATCCGTCGGAAGATCCTAACTTTGCCATTACCTGCGATATCCTCAGCCAAACCCCTCACCCCGTCTGGTTGACGATCTTTCCCCAAATTCCATCCTGGCAAATTCCCCTCTACCTTCAGTATGGCGGTTGGAATGCTTGCCCTCTGCCGGAAGAACACGCTGCAGCTTTAGCCTATTGGTCTCGATATTATGGGGCAGAGCTTTTTGGCTTGGATGAAGCCACACTGGAGC
>JBMTZC010000476.1:0-2335 GCA_049455215.1 Prochlorotrichaceae cyanobacterium | reverse complement strand
TCGTTTCCCAGTTTGCGGCTAGGTATTGACGGGCATCAAATTGTTGATAGGCCGATCGTAGTTCTAAGCCACTATTGGGGATCACGCCAATGCCCCGCCAATCCCGATCGACGGGCTGAAAGACGGTGTCAATTAATTGACGGGCTGTTGGATTCCCCTCCGGTTTGACCGATCGTTTGTATTGGTTAGTAACGATCGCTTTACCCTCTTCGAGTTGACTCACACAGTGGTAGATTCCTTGCATAATATCCAGCGGCTCAAACCCCGTGACCACGATCGGGACTTGAAAGGTTTCCACGAGGGGATCGTATTCCGCTGTGCCCATCACCGTACAAACATGACCGGCGGCTAAAAACCCTTGCACTTGACAGTCTGGCGCAGACATCAACGCCACGATCGCGGGGGGAACGCGCACATGGGAAACCAAGAGCGCAAAATTGGTGAGTCCCAGTTGAGCCGCTTGATATACCGCCATGGCCGTGGAGGGGGCAGTGGTTTCAAAGCCCACGGCAAAGAAGATCACGATGCGTTCTGGGTTGATCTGGGCCAGTTTTAAGGCATCCAAAGGAGAGTAGACCCCCCGCACATCGGCCCCCTGAGCCTTGGCACTGAGCAAATCTGCTGGGGCACCGGGGGTAGAGACGGTACGGGAACCGGGAACCCGGAGCATATCCCCAAAGGAGCAGAGGATAACCTTGGGATCCTGGGCTAGAGCGATCGCCCCGTCGATCCAGTGGGAAGAGGTGACACACACCGGACAGCCGGGGCCGTGAATGAGGGTTAAGCCGGGGGGAAGTAAGGTATCTAAGCCATATTTGACAATGCTGTGGGTTTGCCCGCCACAGACTTCCATGATTGTCCAGGGTCGAGTCATCAGGGTTTGCAGAGCTTGGGCATAGTGCTGCACCTGAGTTTGATCGCGGTACTCATCAACAAATTTCATGGGATTTCATGGGAAGTTGTTACTCTGGGCTAGGATAGAATCTCAGGCGATGGGCAAGCTCCCGTGAGCCGAGAGCCCATCGTCCCGTTCAGGTTAAGAGAAGGAACGCCCGTGCTGCTTTGTAAAGGTTTTGAAATTGAACTCTACACCGGAACACCTCATGCAGAAATTGTAGGGTTGTCTGATCGGATTGTCAGTGTACTCGATCGCTTTGTGCGGGAGCCGGATAGTCGTAACGTGGAATATACGACCGCTCCCCTCTGCTGCTACGATCGCTTACTCTGTGACCTTTTGCGTCCGCGCTTAAAGTTGCGTCAGTACCTGAAAACTCTGGGAAATTATACAATTCTGCCGGGCAGCACCCTCTCCACCGGAGACACCAGCCGCTTTTACCGATCGGAACCGGGAAACCCTTACCACGACTACATTGAACAAACTTACGGTACCCAAGTCGTTACCGCCAGCGTCCATATTAATATCGGGATAGAGGATCCAGAAGTTTTAATGCGGGCCTGCCGTTTAATTCGGTTAGAAGCGCCCCTCTTTTTAGCCCTCAGTGCCTCTTCGCCATTCCTGGATAATCAAGCGACCGGCTCCCATTCCAGCCGCTGGCGAGTCTTTCCCCAAACACCGTCCTTTGTGCCCCTCTTTGAAAACCATGCCCATTACATTCGCTGGGTTGAAGAACAGTTGGCGCTGGGCACAATGCAGAATGTGCGTCACCTGTGGATTTCTGTCCGTCCCAATGGCGATCGTCGTCCCTACCGGGTCAATCGTTTAGAATTGCGCATTTGTGATCTGGTGAGTAATCCCTTAGATTTGTTAGCCATTACGGCCCTGTTAGAAGCTCGGCTATGGCAACTCATCGAAGATCCCCATCTGGATCCCCTGCTCCTCAGTGAGCTACCGGCGGACGATTTGAATACCGCCCTCGTGACCTTAGCCCTAGAGAATGAACAGGCGGCGGCCCAATCCAGTTTAGATGCGTCTCTGAAACACTGGCAAACGGGAGAAACGATCGTCGCTCGGGACTGGATTCAGGATCTCTATAAAACGGTTTGGCCCATCGCCAAAGCCAAGGGTTTTAGTTGTTTCTTAACTCCCATTCAAAAACTATTGCGGGAAGGCAATACGGCCCAAAAATGGTTGGGTTTGCATCAGCAAGGGGTGAGTGTTCCCCAAATTTTAACCACAGCGATCGCGGATCTGGAGCAGGAAGAACGGGAATTGGAAAATAAGCTTTGTCAATCGGTTACAGGCTAAGAAATCCTCGTGGTTTATTATTCACCACCAAGACACTAAGAAATCCTTCGTGACTCCGTGGTTTATTATTTTTCACCACTAAGACACCAAGAAACCCTTCGTGACTTCGTGACTTAGTGGTTTATTTTT
>JBMTZC010000475.1:0-2343 GCA_049455215.1 Prochlorotrichaceae cyanobacterium | reverse complement strand
GGTGGATTTAAGCGGATAAACCGGGCTTTGTAGGGCGATCGTTCTAAGTGAACTTCATCCTCTGGGGTGACATAACAACCTGCATTACCATCCACCACCATGATTAAGCGATCGGGATTGGCTGGGGATACGACTACCGGCTCTACATCGGCAAAAATCAAGGAACGGGAGGCTAAGGAATGGGGACAAATCGGTGCAAGTTGAAGGACTGAAACGTCGGGGGTAACGACGGCACCGCCTGCGCTGAGGGAGTAGGCGGTGGAGCCTGTTGGGGTGGAAATGATGATGCCATCCGCTGCAATATCCACCGGTGCATGACGACCGACCGAAATTTCAAAATGACACATACTGGTCAAGGGTTCTCGGTGGATGACCATTTCATTGAGACCGAGGGCTTCCCAGATGATTTCGCCTTGCCGCACGACCCTGACCACTAACATCGATCGCTCTTCCACAATGAAGTCTAGATTACAGAGGCGTTCCAGGACTTGCGGTAAACAATTGATATAGGTCTCGGTGAGAAACCCCATGTGCCCTGTATTGACGTTTAGGAGGGGAATGCCTAGGGGAGCAATTTGCCGAAAAGCCGCCAGGACGGTGCCATCTCCCCCCAGGACGATCGAGAAATCCATACTGGAGTCGAATCCTGGGGGAGTCAAACTGTGAATGGGAACAAAAGAATGCTGTTCAGTGGGATCGACATAGCCCAGAATCCCCCCGGTGCCTGTGGCCAAAATAACCTTCCAACCTTTTTCAATGAACTGCTGTTGGAGATCTTCAGCGGCGGAGCAGGCTGTGGGTTTAGCATCGTTGTAGATAATGCCAACTTTGGTCACGGTCAACTCGATCTTTACTTAGTGTGCAGGTTCCCTAAGAATACAGGTGAGTCATCCTTAACGATCGATCCCGCAAAAATTTGTATTAATCAGAGCCGGGTTGTTCAACGATAGACCAGGAGTGCCATGTCCCTGGCCACACTCCTCTGTTCTCTGCTTCCCTGAGCGAAAGCGGGTGATCCTGCCCCTTGCCGATCCGCTGAGAGATTGTTCTTGCCGCGATCTACCGTATACAAGTCTCTTGCTGCGATCGTCCCGAAGTGATGCGCATTTCACAAACTTTGAGTTTCTCTAAGAGCGTTTTGAGTTTCAGGTTTGTTTCAGCAAGTTGATTAACCAAGCAAATAGACTGACGATCGCAGGATAGACATAGCATAATAATTCCCCTTTAGCTCACTGGGAGTATCTCCCGAACGGGGAGAACTCTATTCCGTTTTAGTGACTATGGTACGGTGAACCGAAAATAGTAGTTGTGCTGTTGTACACAAATTGAAACGAAGTAATGGGGCTGCCCTTTTGACTCTGGTTTACTCTGACTCTGTGGCATCCGAAGTGGAGCCCGGACTGGGGACTGAGGGCGCGTGAAAGTCTGGATCGGGGCCTTGGATGACCTGCCACACATAGCCCCATTGCCCGTAGGCATAAATTAAGTTCTCCCAGCGCAGATCGGCTCGATAGAAATATTTCAGCGACTTGCCAACCCCCCTGAAGATATTTTCTACACCTTCAAGACCCTGTCGGGACGATCGTTGCCCTGAGATCAGTTGACGATAATATTCGCTCACCCCTTGCCACCAACTCCGCCGGAAAAACCACGATCGTTTTAAGCGTTCGGGGGCCACATGGTGATGCACTAAGGCTTCCGGGAAATAGCCCACCTGCCAGCCCTGACTTAAGGCTAATTGGGTCATGTAGAGTTCTTCGTTGGAGAGGAGTTTTTTCCCCACCCGCCCCAGGTTGGGGTCAAAGCCTCCCACCGCTTCCAAAAACGTGCGCCGGATCGAATAATTGACCCCCCGAGGGGTCAAGTTGGGGTTAGTAATGGCAACGGGTACGTCTCCTAAATCCATCAGCCCTAAGGCTTGCATTAAGTCTTCAGACATCCAATGGGGTTGCTGCTGGCCCTGGGGCCAAATTAAGTCAACCTTCCCCCCGGCGATGCCTAAGGTATTTTGCTGGGCATAGGCTTCCTGGAGGACTTTGAGCCATTGGGGACTGGCTTCTGCATCGTCGTCTAAATAGGCCAGAATATCTGCGGTGGTTTCCTGGGCTCCGCGATTCCGGGCAACGGATAGCCCTAAGGTGGGTTCATAGACATACTTGAGGCAGGCTTTGCCCCGTTCTGTTTTTAAACGATCGTTAACAATCTCTGCGGTCTGATCCGTAGAGGCATTATCTACCACTAAGACTTGATATTCTGGGCAAGTCTGGGCCAGTAAACTGTCGATGGCGGCCCCTAAATAACCGGCTCGATTGTGCGTACAGATAATCGCAGCGATCGTGGGGG
>JBMTZC010000474.1:0-2358 GCA_049455215.1 Prochlorotrichaceae cyanobacterium | reverse complement strand
TCTTTGATGCCTTCCCGTTGGGGATGTAACGATCGCGGTTGCTGCTGGGTTGCACACAGGCGATTGAGGGCATTCACATAAGCTTGGGCTGAGGCCACAATAATGTCGGTGTTAGCGGAATGTCCCGAAAAAATGCGATCCTCATGGCGCAGGCGAATGGTGACTTCGCCCATGGCATCAATGCCTTCCGTCACAGATTTCACTGAAAATTCAATGAGTTCGTTAGGGATGGTAATAATGCGGTTAATGGCTCGATAGACCGCATCCACGGGCCCCGTACCGATCGCGGCATCAATTAATTCTGCACCATCTGGGGTGATGAGTTTAACCGTGGCCGTGGGTTGAGAGCGATCGCCACAGGACACTTGCACTAACCCTAAGCGATACAGTTCCGGAGCCTGCTGGGTTTCGTCGTTAACGATCGCTTCGAGATCCCAATCACTAATTTCTCGCTTTTTGTCCGCAACGGACTTAAAGCGATCGAAGGCTTTATTTAACTCCGCATCCGCCAGATCAAATCCCAATTCCTGCAAACGAGTGCGGAACGCATTACGGCCAGAGAGCTTACCCAAGGTAATCCGGTTGGTGTTGAGACCAATGATCTCAGCATCCATAATTTCGTAGGTGCGCTTATTTTTGAGAACGCCATCTTGGTGAATGCCGGACTCATGGGAAAAGGCATTGGCTCCCACGATCGCTTTGTTGGGCTGAACCGTCATCCCCGTGAGGTTTGAGACTAACCGTGAGGTTTTATAGAGTTCCTGGGTATTAATCTGAGTGAGGGGTTCTTCGGAATCTGCGGGACGACCGAGGAACGGATTAAAGTACTGTCGCCGCACATAGAGGGCCATCACCAATTCTTCTAAAGCCGCATTGCCCGCCCGTTCCCCGATGCCATTAATGGTACATTCCAGTTGTCGGGCTCCATTTTTCACCGCTTCTAAGAAGTTGGCCACCGCTAAACCCAAGTCATTGTGACCGTGAACCGAAATGATGGCCCGATCGATGTTGGGCACATTTTCTTTGATCCCCCGAATGAGGGCACCAAATTCTTCGGGAGTGGTATAGCCCACCGTGTCTGGAATATTAACGGTGGTGGCTCCCGCATCAATCACCGCCTCCAAAAGCGGGTAGAGAAACTCGGGATCGGCACGACCGGCATCTTCCGGCGAGAATTCCACATCATCCACCAACGATTTCGCATAGGCCACCATATCGGGAGCGATTTGCAAAACCTCTTGACGGGTCTTTTTTAGTTTGTACTGTAAATGAATGTCCGAGGCCGCAATAAAGGTATGAATGCGGGGTTTTGCCGCCGGCTTGACCGCATCCCCTGCGGCCTTAATATCCTGACGGGTTGCACGGGCCAAACCACAAATCGTCGGGCCCTCTGGAGTTCCCACCGCATCCGCAATTTTCTGCACCGCCTCAAAATCCCCCAAGCTGGCAAAGGGAAAACCGGCTTCAATGATGTCTACCCCAAGTCGAGCCAGTTGCCGAGCGATCGTTAGCTTTTCATCCAGATTGAGGCTAGCACCTGGAGATTGTTCACCATCTCGTAGCGTAGTATCAAAAATTAAAACACGATCGGACTGGGCTGGGGTACTCATTGATTGGAACTCCTTTTATGGGTAAAGAGCTACACCGGCAACAGATGCTATCCCTCTGTTTTCAGCGTTTGCTTATTCTAGCTTAGAAAAAAGTCTCACAGGTAACACTTCTCCCCCTCAGGTGTCAGGACAGCAAGACGAGCCCACTGCTATTGACCACTTTTTATCATGTACTTTTTTGAGTTTTTATGTCGTTCTGTTGCTAAATGCCCCTCAGTCTTGAAAGTTGTGGGAAGCTGAAATGAGATACTTAACCTCATACTTACGCAATTTTTACGATTATGAGTACGCCTACTTTTCTCAAAACCCCTAGCTTTGGCTGGAAAAACACGATCGCCTTAGCCCTATCCCTCTGGCTCGGTGGCACCCTCCTGTTGGATCTCGTCGTTATGCCTACGATGTTTGCGTCGGGCATGATGTTAGAACCAGGCTTTGCCAGTGCGGGCTACCTCTTGTTCCATAATTTCAACCGCGTAGAAGTGCTCTTTGCTGCCCTCACCCTCACGGGACTGCTCGCCTGGAACTACTCGGCCCATTTGCACCTCTTAGAATCCAAAACCACCTTAACCTTCACGGTGTTACTGTTTATCATTCCCTTCATTTGTTTGTATGGTTTAAGCCCTTGGATCAGCTCCATGAGCCTATCCTTAGATCTCTTTGACGGTGCTCAAATTCCCACAGGAATGTTTCCGTTACAAGGGTTTTATTGGTTCTTAGAAAGTTTGAAATTAGCGGCTATTGTGGCGAT
>JBMTZC010000473.1:0-2397 GCA_049455215.1 Prochlorotrichaceae cyanobacterium | reverse complement strand
GCCAGGCTAGACTCGATCGCCCCCAGGGCTACAGCTAAAAAGCGCACAAGATACGCAACCACTAAAACGATCGCGGTACCACTGAGGAAAAAAGGGTTTTGTACCCCCTGTTGCAGGAGTTCCAAACTCCGGTCGAGCCAACTAACGGGTAACAGGAGACCCACCGCAATAACGGCTCCTGGAATGGCATACACCATCCCCACTAGGCGCACACTGCCCCGCACTAATCGTTGAGGATTGAGGCGGACTCCATAGCCCAAAATCAGCCCCAAAATGACTGCAAACAGTCCCGTCAGTAGAGCTAAAACCAAACTATTGCCAATGAGATCCCAAAACTGGGCATTAACACTGCGATCCCAATTTTCTACCGTAAGTAAGATCAGTAGCACTCCAGGCACCACTAGCCCCAGGACGATCGGGAGTCCACAGGTAACGATCGCCAGTAGGGACTGCAGGGGCTGTAACCGATAGGGAGCAAAGGATTGGGGACGATCGGTGTGGTAATACTGGGACTGCCGCCGTCCCCACAACTCCAACAGTAATAAGCTCAAAATCCCTAAGAGTAACACTGCCGCCAGTTGGGTTGCCCCTAGCCGTTCCCCTAGCCCAAACCAGGTGCGGTAAATCCCCGTGGTGAAGGTTTCTACGCCAAAAAACTGTACCGTCCCGAAATCATTGAGGGTTTCCATCAACACGAGGGCCAAGCCCGCCATCCAAGCGGGACGGGCAAGGGGTAGTGCCACCGCAAAAAAACTCTGCCAGGGGGTGCGTCCTAGACTCCGGCTGGCTTCTAGGGTTTTACTCCCCTGCTCGGCAAAGGCAACCTTGGTAATTAAATAAATGTAGGGATAGAGCACTAAACTGAATAAAACGATCGCCCCGCCCAAAGAGCGAACCGGCGGAAACCAATAGTCATTAACACTGTTCCATCCCCCCCACTGGCGTAGGGTACGCTGTACCGGGCCAAAGTATTCCAGCCAGTCCGTATAAATGTAGGCGAGGAGATAGGCCGGAGCCGCCAGGGGCAACAATAACCCCCATTCAAAAAAGCGTCGCCCCGGAAATTGACACATACTCACTAACCACGCCGTACTGATGCCCAGAACGGAGGCTCCTAGACTGACCCCCAGGGACAGCCAGAAGGAGTTGGCTAGATAGCGGGGCAGCACCGTTGCGGCAAGGTGACTCCACAGTTCTGGTTGCGGAATGAAGATACTGGAGAGCACCACTAAAATGGGCAAGGCAATCCCTAATGCGATCGTACTGGTAATCCATCCCCAGGGCTGGGAACAGAATTTCAAGCTAAACCTTAAGGCTTCCTGTAATCTTGTCTTGAGCACGGCAATAGAATTAGTCGATCTCATCGGATTTTGCGGGCGTTAGCGGGTCTTCCTTGACCTCTGGCAGAGAACCGGACTTGTCGGAAAATTGAGGACTGGAGTACGATCGCCCCAGGCTAATGCATTGAGGAGATCCGGCCAATCCGGATCTCACCTTTCCCCTCAGAACGAATCCGCAAGCCGGCCTTCAACTATTGAGAAATTTTCTCAAATATTCTACCCTGGAAAAGTATCCCACACGATCGTCCCTTCTAATCCCTTGAACAGCACCCTCTTAGCCCTTGAAAACGTAACCTGTCGGTTTTCTCCCCAGGGGCACGCCGCCGTCGCCAACCTCAGCCTCAATATTCAGGAAGGTGAATTACTCAGTCTGCTGGGGCCCTCGGGTTGTGGCAAAACCACCTTACTCCGCTTAATTGCGGGCTTTGAGCAGCCCCAAACCGGTCAGATTTCCCTGGCGGGATCTGAAGTCGCCTGTCCCCAGTGCAATCTCCCCCCAGAACACCGTCAAGTGGGCATGGTCTTCCAGGATTATGCTCTATTCCCCCATCTAACGGTGGTTGAGAATATTGCCTTTGGGTTAGCGCTGCCGAAGGCTTCCACCGCCGCCGCTACCGTTGCCCGCCCCTCCGGCCAATCCTTCTGGCAAAAAGTACGATCGGTGCTCCCCCAGCGATCCCTCCGACAGCACCGAGAGCGGATTGCGGCGATGCTGGAATTGGTGGGACTCCAGGGGCTAGAAAATCGTTATCCTCACCAACTCTCCGGGGGACAACAGCAACGGGTGGCGCTGGCCCGGGCCTTAGCTCCCCAACCTCGCCTCATTTTATTAGATGAGCCCCTCAGCAATTTAGACATTCAAGTGCGGCTCCACCTACGGCAGGAATTACGGCAAATTCTCAAACGGGCTGGCACCACCGCCATTCTCGTGACCCATGACCAAGAAGAAGCCCTCGCCATTTCCGATCGTATTGCCGTGATGTATCGCGGCCAATTAGAGCAGGTGGGAGCCCCCCAGACGGTCTACCAAAACCCCTCCACCCGCTTTGTGGCTGAG
>JBMTZC010000472.1:0-2410 GCA_049455215.1 Prochlorotrichaceae cyanobacterium | reverse complement strand
AAGCACCGCTGACTTCATCCATAAACTGAGTATTTGACCACCCCGCCCCTATGGGCACCCCTCCAAGGGAGGGGAATTAAATATCAGGAGGAGTAACTAAGGAGTTTCAGTAGTATCTTCACTGACTTCGCTAGTGGTCTCTTCGGCAACCGTTTCCTCACTCGCTTCTACCGTCACTTCTTCCGGTGCGGGTTCCGGTTCTTCCACCTTCGGTTTCGGCTTGGGTCCCCGGACAAAAGCAGGAGGAACGGGAGGGGGAGCATCTTTCCGATCGCCTCGCCCTTTACCCCGGCCAGTTCCTTTTCCCTTACCGCGACGGTTATTCCGATCGCCTCTAGAAGCGCGGGGAGCATCTCCCTCTGATTGATCGTTGGAATCACTAGCGGCCGTTCGTTCCGATCGTTTAATAGGCTTTTCTACCATAAAAGTTAAGTTCCTCCTGACTGCTACGACAAGCGTTCCCATCGTAACTTGAAAGGGGATTCTCCAGTAGAAATTTACGGTGGAACGTGGAACCAGGGACAACCCCTGCCGTCGCCCTATTCCTGAAGTTTGAGCGGATCAATCGGTTCACTCAAGCCATTCCAGGCAAAATCGTTAATCCGGAATTGCAGCGCCCCTACCCCCAAAACAGGGTTATAGCTGAGATTCGCGCTAAAGGCTCGACGGCTATACTCTACCCGATAGTTAGTACTGATCTCCTCCCCCGTCACCAGGTTCAGGCTGGTGTCTGCACCTAGGCGAATGGGGCCATACAGTTGCTGGGTGAAACCTAGGGTGAGGACTTGACTATCCTGGATGCGATCGAAGGTAAAGGGGGACTGCTGTCCCCGCAAGGCTTGGCTATAGGCTAGGGTGACCTGGGTGTAATCGAACCAGGGACGGGAAAAGTGGCCAAAGTTGCCATACAACCCCACGGAGCCAATCAGGGCTTCTTGGCTATCCCCATTGCTGTAGAGTCCATAAATTCCTCGCGCCCCCAACCCCAAAGAAATTCCCGGCACGATCGCAGCGGGGGTATAGCGCAGGGCTTTACGGGGATCAGATAAGGGTTTCCCTCGCCATAGTCCAATACTTTTTGATAAACCAACGGTAAACTGATACCGCCCAAGATCAACCCGATTGTTTTTACGAATGGGATTTAAGAGGGCAATGCGATCGGTGTCGGCATTAATCCACTGAGCCCCCAGTTGATAGTCTGCCGTGATTCCCGTGGAACCCAATGTAAAGGGGGAAGACTGGATCACCGCTCCGAGGCTTTGCTGGACGGTTTGAAAACCCAGAGAACCATTGAATAAACGATCGCGGTAGCTATATTCCAAATTGAGGGTATGGCCATAGGGTAAAGCCTGACTACCCCGCACATTCGCCCGAAAGTCATTTTCAAATTTATCGGAATTCAGTTGGGGGATAGAAAAGGCACCGTTAAACTGAGTGCTGGGGGGCAACTGGGCCGCAAATTTGGCATTCAGTCCCCAGGCATTGGGGCTCAAGAGATTGCCGCCCTCCGCAGAAAAAGCATTTTGCAGGAGTAATTGAGGGGTCAGGGTGACCCGTAGCCGATCGCTGGAAATAGGCTCAAATGCCCGTTCAATATAGAGCCCACCCCGATCTTCGTTGTCAAAGCCAAGGGTAAACAGCCCCGCATCCTGAGCACGACGATCGAGGAGAACCCGTCGCCGGAAGGTGGGGAGGGCCAGAGCATTCTCAAAGACAAACCGGGGACGATCGGCCCGGATCTCTGCCCCATATTTATCGTTATCTTCTAATTCTCGATAGCGGAGCCGCCGAGTCCGTAGTTGAAACTGGGGCGGGTTAAAGGGATCGTTGCTCAGCAGGGCCCGATCCGCAACCCAGCCCCCAGGCATAAGATCCACCTGATTGGACTGAAAGCGCCAATGCTGAACGGTTCCTTCCTGCCGAAAAGAGCTTAATTCGAGGGGCAGTTGGGCGTTGTTATTTAAGGTGCTGTTAGTGGTATCCCCCAGACTAAGACCAAAGCCGGAAACAATTTGAATGCCACCTTGCTGGCGGATATTTGTGGGGGGATCGCTGGGAGGGCGCGACGTTGAACTGGCTTGGGCCCCGGTGATCTGCTGATCAAAATTGAAATCTTCCCCCACACTAAAATTATCCAGTTCTCCCCACGCCTCTAGAATCTGGCCCGTTTCTTGCCTCAGGTTGTACTCCAGTTCCGTCCCAGATAGCTGTTGGCGACCCCGTTGAAATTGGACATTGCCCGTGGCCCGCAAGATCTGAGTTTGCAAATTAATATCGAGACGATCGCTCCAGAGTTGCCCATTGTTGAAGCGCAGATAAACTTTGCCCCGGGCCGAAACCCACTGGCGGAGACGATCGTACTCTTGCTGATCCGCCACTAACTCTACAACCCCAAACGCCTCTAAATCGA
>JBMTZC010000471.1:0-2512 GCA_049455215.1 Prochlorotrichaceae cyanobacterium | reverse complement strand
TCAATGATGATCCAGTGGCTGAAATGGTTGAAGCGGTATCAGCAAATCTAGACATCACAACCGACGAACCTAGTGCCCCCGGTGAACCGGGGACGGAAAAAGCCGATTTATTTGATGACTGGAAAGATACATCTCCCGACACGATCGCTGAGGAAGATCAGCCTGCCAGCGTTACAGCAGAAGAACTTGCTCAGGATTTTGCTGGGGAGACGGAGCCTCCCGAAGATACGCCAGCCAAGCCTGTGCGTAAAGGCTTAGCGGCACTCCTGTTCCGTCGCTTTATTCGCTAACAGGTTTAGCGCCGGGTAAGTTCAAGGGAGTCTGTCCAGAAAGAACCGATCGAGCAAAGGGATCCCGTAGGCTGATCCAGAGTCCACAACGATCGGAGGATAGGGTTAAGACAACCACCGTGCCACTTTGGGCAATTTTGCACCCTAGATGGTAGGCCTTCGATCGTTCCTTCGCTGAAAAACTACTTAACCGGCAGTACAATTCATCCTGATGATGAATTCCATCCTGCAAAGCATTTTCAAACCAGAACTTAAACGGAGAGACATTACTCTCATCAATGATAATCGGCAGCACAACTCCCCCTGCTTAGGAATCAATTACGATCAAGCTGAAGTAAACAGGCTCGCAAATCTAAACGCCCTGTCACATACACCCCTGAGATAGGATTTTGCTCAATTTCGACAATTGCCTCCGGAAAGGTGAGCACCGGGACAGCAGTAATCGCATTATACTTTTTCAAACTGCTTACCTGCTGCCTCACCCCAGACAACAAGTCGGTTTCAAAAGGACGTTGACTATTATCATACACTCGGAAAATCTGATGTGTGTTACCCGCTATTTTTCCTCGGTGAGATTGCACATTAATACAGTAAGTCTTTCGCTTTGGGGATTTGAGCACTATGTCGATTTTCTCGCCCCCTTTCAAAACTAGATTTTCTTGCTTAACCCAGCCCTGTCGCAGCAAGGGTTGAAGCACCGCCTCGGTGATGGCCCAGCCTTCATTACGTTTTTTCACCCGTTTAGACGATCGCTGCCATTGGTTATAGCCCTGCCAAAGGAAAACAGCAGCGATCGCAAAGCACACCCCAGTCGCCCATTGTGGTAATTCAGGGGGTGCTTGAGGCAAGCGATTCGCTAGCACAACAGGATAACTCCAGGGTAAACTAGCGATTAAGATTCCCAGACCTGCTAATAGGAGACTTTGTAGTTTGAGCATACTTCCTCACTCAAATAGCCTTGAGGACACCTCGAAAAATTCACCATTTTGCCCTAGAGCCCAGGCAAGAATGATGGGTGTGGCGGTTAGCACAGCCGATCGCCACAATTAACGGAGATACCCTTGTGTATTATGTTCGGTCTTTGTGGCGATTAAATCAAAGAAATGACAAGCCATTCCATCCATTTTGATCGAAAAGCCATGAAACGAATCGTCCAAAATTAGTTATGATGCAGGCCAGGGAATCTTCCTAAATCGCAGCATCTATCTAGACCGCATCTATCCATGTTTTTTTCTGATTGCTTTTGGCGACATATTCCCCATTGGAGTGTCGCAGTTGTCTTAATTCTGGGATCTTCCGCTTCACAGATCCAGGCGCAGCCAGTGCCTTCTAGTGCAGACAACACTGGAACGATCGTCACCCTCGACAACGATCGGTTTGATATTAGTGGGGGTTCACTGTCCGTTGATGGAGAAAATCTTTTTCATAGCTTTGAGCAATTTGGCCTGAGTCAGGGGCAGGTCGCTAATTTTTTAGCGAATCCGAATATCCGTAATATTTTAAGTCGGGTCATGGGTGGCGATGCCTCGGTTATCGATGGCTTACTTCAAGTTACGGGAGGTACCCCGAACCTTTACCTCATGAATCCGGCTGGCATTATTTTTGGCAGTGGGGCTAGGCTCGATCTTCCTGCTTCTTTTACCGCAACAACTGCCACTGGAATTGACTTTAATCAGAAGGTTTTTAGTGCCTTCCAAGAGAACGACTATAGCGTCTTAGTGAACGATCCCACCAGCTTAATCTTTGCGATCGTTGAACCCGGTGCGATCGTGAATGCGGGAGTTCTCAGTGTGCCAGACTTTGCCAATTTAAACCTGATTGGAGGGCAGGTTTTAAACCTAGGAACGTTAACGGGAGGGGGCGTAACGGTGACGGCGTTACCGGGTCAAAGTACGTTACGAGTGACCCCAGAAGGACGGATTCTGAGTTTAGATTTATCCTTACCGGAAGGCATTGCCCTAGAGAACCTAACGCCGGCTAAACTGCCACAATTGCTATTAGGAACGGACTTAGAACAAGCTACCGATCTAGCGGTACAAGAAGATGGTTCTGTTTGGCTAGTAGCACCAGATCCTCAGAATTCAGCAGCGATCGTTGGGGCAGAGGTGAATATTTTGGCCGAGAAAGCCATTGCGGGGAATGGGCTTATTGAGGGCGATCGTCTGGCGCTAAGAGCAGAGACCCTAGGCACAAAGGATCAACCCTTATTCACTCAGGTGAAT
>JBMTZC010000470.1:0-2528 GCA_049455215.1 Prochlorotrichaceae cyanobacterium | reverse complement strand
CCATCACAAATTTAGCGGACACCATAGCCAAATAACGCATTCACTGCTAATTCAAACCCTGGAATCACCTCAGATACCAACACCTCACCCCGCAACGATCGCCGCTCATAACTATCTCCCCGCAAACAACATTGGGTTACGGTGGGTTGCTTGGGTAAACCGATATAGTACTTCCCTCCCAAGCCGCGATAATCCACAATCCAGTATTCTGGGACTCCCAATGCCTCATATTCCTCAAACTTGCGGGCATAGTCATTTTGCCAGTTGGTACTGACCACTTCCGCCACAAGCTTTACCGTATCTCCCAGCGTAATGACGGGTTCCTGTCGCCATAGGGGTTCCCGCTCCAACTGCGACTCATCAAGTATTACCACATCGGGGCGTAGGGCAGTACCAATGCTAAAGGTCTGAATTAAACAACGATGGGGGATAAAATAAGGCAAGTCTAGGCGATCGATCGCTACATTCAACTTTCGACTCAGCAGCGCCGCCACCTGCTCATGGGAGCCCGTCGGTTCCAAATCAACCACCTCTCCGTCAATCAGTTCTAAACGATCGTCCTCTCCATGTAAGGATACAAACTGCTCCAGGGTCAGACCTTGGGTTAAAACTGGTGTTGTGATAGCCATGGGACTCTAGATGCTGCTGTACAAAATTGAAGTAACGTTAGAGTAACGTTGCTCAGGTTAGCCTAGCACAACCTTCTTGCTGTCTGCGGACAAACGGGGGAAGAGATCTAATGATGTGATTATGGGAATCGAGCAATCTATAATTGGGTTCAACGGAGGATAAGCGCATTATTGTATGGATTCATCCCAGGATAAGCCTCTCAAGCGTCTTCAGGAGCAGAAAGCTGGTCTGGAAAATGCCCTAGTGCTGGCTCCAGCAGAGGATAAAGTGCGGCTTCGTCAGCAAATTGAAGATCTTGATCAGCAGATTTTAGACCGCATCGCCACCATTCAAAACGATCGATCGCTACAGATTGGCATTGCTGAACGACAGGAACAAGCCAACGATCGGGTGCGGGTCTTGGTGGTTACGGCTAATCCCTTGGGATCCACGCCATTGCAACTCGATCGGGAGGTCAAAACGATCGACGAAGCGCTGCGACGTTCCCGCAAACGGAACAACTTTGAGGTGGAATACCGCCTAGCCGCAACCCCTTCCGAACTGCGCCGAGCCTTGCTGGACGTGGAGCCTCATATTTTGCACTTTAGCGGACATGGGGCCGGAGAACAGGGCTTACTCTTTGTCAGTGATGAATCAGCCGGATCCCTCTATCGATCGGAAGGGGGAGAAGTACGCGCCCACCCTAGCCAAACCAACGAAATTCGTTTTGTGCCCGCCGAACCTTTAGCGAGGTTATTAGGGCTATGTGAGGAGCATTTAGAATGCGTCGTCTTAAACGCTTGCTATTCCGATGTGCAAGGAAACGCCATTGCTGCCTACATTCCCATCACCATTGGCACACGGGATCAAATTAACGACAAAGTAGCCATCAAATTTGCCCAAGGGTTTTATGATGCCATTGGTGCAGGTAAAGGATATGAAAAAGCTTTTGAATGGGGAAAGGTAGCGATCGAATTTGATTTAGCAAACTATGAATCCACAGATATACTCATCCTCAGGAAAAAAGGAGACAGAGGGAATCAAACCCGGAGTAGCTTTGAGTTACCTAACAGCGGCGGTACATTGGAACTGATAGCAGTACCGGGAGGAACCTTAGTGATGAAAGGAGGACATCGGGTTAACTTGAAACCATTCCTGATGGGGAAATATGCCATTACTCAACGGCAATATCAATCTGTGATGGGTGAGAATCCATCCTATTTCACAGGGGACTTAGAGCGCCCAGTGGAGACCGTTAGCTGGAATGATGCCATTGCTTTCTGTCAAAAACTCTCTGATTTATTAGGACAAACGATCGACTTGCCCAGCGAGACCCAATGGGAATGGGCAGCACGGGGAGCCACGAAAAGTCAAGGCTATACCTATGCGGGGAGCAATAATCTAGATGAAGTGGGGTGGTATTGGGAAAACTCTGGAGACAAAAGACTTTCCGATGATTCGGACTATAACGAAATAACTCAAAATAATTGTCGAACCCATCCTGTGGGGCAAAAGCAGCCGAATGAACTGGGGTTATACGACATGAGTGGCAATGTGTGGGAATGGTGCAAAGATAACTGGACAGATGATGCAAATGTACTGCCGCAGGATGGTACAGCTTTAACACAAGGGGGAGATTCAGGCTGGTGTGCTGTGCGTGGTGGTTCTTGGATCCTCAACCCTGAGAGTTGTCGTTGCGCCTGGCGGTTCTGGTGCAATCCAGGCAACAGGAGCGGCAACCTAGGTTTTCGGGTGTTGTTGTCTATATCTTCCCTGTGAGGGCTTCATTTCCCTTTTCTCTTTATATTTTTTCCTTTTCCCTTCTTGTTCCCCTCCTGGGAGGGGTTAGGGGTGGTTCCTCGCCGTCAGGCGATCGATTTTGTTTTTTAAAAATGGAGTTTTCTATAGATTAAAGATCC
>JBMTZC010000469.1:0-2530 GCA_049455215.1 Prochlorotrichaceae cyanobacterium | reverse complement strand
TATCTGGATCCACGGGTAAAATGTCAAAAACGATCGTTTTTATAATACGGCTTACTGTGAGAAATAAGTTGTTTACAGCCGCAGGATCGTTCCTGTTCCACCATCTAAGCGCACCCGATCGCCATCGGCAAAAATCTGTAAGGCTCCGGTTACATTCATGACGGCGGGAATCCCATATTCGCGGGCTACGATCGCGCCGTGGGAAAGTTGTCCCCCGGCTTCGGCAATGAGGCCGCCTGCTTTGGCCAAGAGGGGAGCCCAGCCAGAATCGGTGTAAGGAACGACGAGAATGGTAGAGCGATCGATGTGGGGGAGAAGGTTGGGTAAGACTTGAAAGGACGGGATCCGCTGAATAACGCCTTCCCGGACTCCCTGGCTGGCACCAATGCCCTGAATTTCTCCAGCGGACTGCACCAGATTATGTTGCTGAAATCGATCGGGATCGGGCGGGTTAACCCCATAGACGAGAAAGGAAATCGGCAGATGTTGATAGGAGTCAAAGCGACGACGACGCTCTACTATATCTGGCTTAATTTCATTTGGCACAACTCCATTTTCCTGCTCACCATTGGCCGCAACGATCGCTTTAATTTCTTCAAATTGCCAATAGAAAATATCCTCCGCCTGTTGCAACAGACCGGACGCTAACCACTGCTGTTCTAACGCGAGAAAACTATAGCGAAGTTCTGCCAGAAGTTCGCTATAAATTGCGGTGACTTTGCCTTTAATGTTCAGGCGTTTCTGCAGGTTGGCTTCCTTGCGAGTCTGCTGTTTCTGCCCCTCAAAATTGCGTACCCGATCGGCACTGAACTCAGCATCATTCACGTATTGGTGGAGTAAACTTTCGATCAGTTGGGGTTGTTCTTTCCAAGTGGGCACACTAATATCCGTTCCCACTTCACTGAGGTAACCATAGCGATCGAGAAACTCTTGGAGTAAATTGTGCTGAATCGCTGAGGGAGAAGCCTTTTCCGATGGGTTAGTCTCTGGCGTTTCCCCCTCTACTTGTGGAGGTGATTCAGGTTCAGATTGATAAGCCACACGGGTTGCAATCGCTAAACCCTGTAATTCTGCTAAGGCGGCAACTTCTGGATTAGCACTATTATCTAAGCGATCGTCTGCTACCCCTGAGAGCTTCTGCCGGAGTGCAAAACTCAAGGGGGCTAAAATGCTGTAATAGGTTGCTCGTTGTAGGGTGGCTAAAATCTGCTCACAGCGATCGAGGAGTTGGGGGGCAGACCAGGTTTGGATGTCCTGGCTCCGCAGGGTGGTGAGCATCGGCTGAAAATGAAGACGATCGTCCTGGGCAAAGTCTTTACTTAAGCGTAGTTCCCGTCCCAGGAGGCGCAGCAGCCCCGGTACATTGCGTAGGGTAGAAGCGAGAGGCGGTTTAGAAAAGGAGGCTCCCCGGGTCAAAAACTCTAAGCTATTGGGGGGCAGTCCCATCCGTTGAAAAATTTCCCCCAGTAGGGTGGCATTAAAGTAGGCATGGCCAAAGTGGAGAGTAGCGGTTTCGCTAAAATCCAAATCCTGGGCCCGATCGCCGAGAACGATCGTAAAAATATCTCCCCAGACTCCACAGGTGAGGGGACGGTTAATGGACCAAGTGAGGGGACGAATACAGCCTGGAATCACTTCCGCTGCAATTTTCCGCGTCCAAATGGGGGTAAGGTTCGTGATGGGCCGACACTGCAACAACCAGAGGTTGCGACCGTCATAACTCCATTCAATATCCTGGGGAATGCCGTGGTAGTAATTTTCTAAATGGCGCACCAGATAGGCGACCTGTTCAATAATCCGCTCCGGAACCCGACCGTGACCCTCCACCGTTAAGGCTAAATCCTGGGGCAACTGCCAGGGGACAGACTGCTCCGGCGTGAGCACACTGGCGGGCAGGTAAACCCGGTATTGCTCGGGGGTGTAGCGCCCTGAAACCACTTGGCTTGTTTCCCCTGCCAAGGCTTCGATAATCACCGCTTCGCCCTGTTGCGCCAGGGGATCGCGGCTAAAGGCAACCCCAGAATATTGGCCGATGATTTGCGGTTGTACCAGTACGGCCATCATGGCGGTGGCGGTCGTCCCTGGCGTATCGGCCCGATTATCTGCCCGATATTGACGGGCTGCAGCTCGATCGTAGGATTGTAGGCAACGATTGACGGCACTGAGAAGCTGATCGGCGCTTTTGATGTTGAGGATGCTGAGGTATTGCCCAGCGGCGGATCGGTTTAAACCATCTTCCCCCACGGCAGAAGATCGCACCACGATGGGATTGAGGGGAGCGGGCTTAGCCACTTGCAGCAGAGGAGTTGGATCATCCCCCGCCGCCATCACCCAGCCTTTGGGAACGGGGTATCCTGCCCGCTTCAACTCCGCTAGGGTTGCGGCTTTGTTGCCCACTTTTTCTGGATCTAAGGGCTGATCTAAGGTCAGAAGCGATCGACTTCCCTGGAAAAACTGAAACACGCGACGACTCTCCGGTTGAGCTTCTTCTGCCTTTAAATCTAGATCATCTGGCATCTGACTATAGATG
>JBMTZC010000468.1:0-2531 GCA_049455215.1 Prochlorotrichaceae cyanobacterium | reverse complement strand
GGGAGAAATGAAAGGCCGTGTTACCCAGATCCCCCCGACATCCGAGGGGTAGATCGGCGCTAAGTAAGCGCTTGGCGTAACCTTTTTCGGACATAAAGATCAGGTGATCTGTGGGTGACACTACCGCTCCCCCCACTAATTGCTCTTTAGTGCGGAGCCGCAGCACCGTTTGGCCCTGGGTATTGCGCCCTTGCAGGGGCAGTTGCTCATCATTGAGATCAAAGCGGAGGACACGACCACTGGAAGTTCCCACCACCACAAAGTTTTGGCGATCGACAATGTCTAACCAGAGGAGTTCATCCGCCTCCTTGAGCTTCATGAGGATTAAGCCCCGCTGGGTCAGGTTTTGAAAGTCCCCCAAGGGCAGGCGCTTAATTTTGGCCCCTTGGGTCAGGGCAATCAGTTCTTTGTCCTCGCAGGTTTCCGGCAGGGGCGTTGTCCAGAGGATTTGGCTAGGGTTGCCTTGGAGTTCCTCCGGTAACAAAGTCACTAAGGGCACCCCTTTACCTTGACGGCGTTGCAGGGGAATATCCGCCACCGTCAGGGTGTAGGCCTTTGCCCCTCGGCTAATCACCAATAATTCCTGATTACTCTGGAGGGTCTGCTGGTCGAGTACAAAGTCATCGAGATCGGACAAGGTTTGCCATTGCCCAGGCTTGTCCTTCGTTCCTTCGTCCTTCTGTCGCTGCCGAGATCGGGGCGCAAAACGCCGCAGATAGCCCCGTTGGCTGTATTCCACGATCGTTTCTTCAGGAGTATCGTCCTCACTACTGGTGAACTCCAGCACAGGAGTCGGTTCGGTGCCCGCCTCATAGATGCGAGTCCGGCGCGGGTTTGCATACTTGCGCTTGAGGGCCCGCAGATCCTTTTTCAGGCTTTTCAGCAATTCATGACGATCGTTGAGTAAGCGCTCTAGGGTTTGAATGCTATCCCGTAGCTCCTGAGCTTCCTGCTCTAAGCTGGTGCGTTCCGTGGTAATCAAACGGCGCAGAGGCATAGCCAAAATCGCATCGGTTTGACGATCGCTAAGATCGAGGCGAACCTGTAAGCGAGCTTTGGCCGTACTGCCATCGGGGGCATGGCGCAGAATCTCAATCACCAGGTCTAACTGCTCTAGGGCCGTTAACAAGCCTTCCACAATCTCCAGGCGATTTTGAGCCTTGTCTAACTCGTAACGATAGCGACGGGTCAGGGTTTCTTCCCGGAAGTCCAAAAACTCCTGCAGCAGTCCCTTCAGACTCAACTGACGAGGCTCCCCATTGACAATGCCCAGGAGAGTTGCGCCAAAATTCACCTGGAGAGGCGTTTTCTGATACAAATCCGCCAATAACTGCCCCGGATTCGCTTCCCGCTTCAGTTCAATAACAACCCGCATCCCCTCCCGATCGCTTTCATCCCGAATATCGGCAATCCCCTGCACCTTGTTGGCATTGGCTAAATCCGCCACCTTTTCAATCCAGCCCGCCTTATTCACCTGAAATGGCAGTTCCGTAATAATCAAAGCCGGACGACGATGCCGCCCTCGCCCCGGCTGAATTTCCTCCAGTTGCACCACCCCCCGCAGCGGAATGCTGCCCTTCCCGTCCCGATAGGCATCCGTAATCCCCTGGGTGCCTATAATTTCGCCGCCGGTAGGAAAGTCTGGCCCCGGAATCAGCTTTAACAGTTGCTCTTCGCTCAGTTCCCGCTGGTGCTCATTGGCATCAATCAAACCAATTAAGCCATCCACAATTTCCCCGAGGTTATGGGGCGGAATATTAGTGGCCATCCCCACCGCAATACCGGAGCAACCATTGAGGAGCAGAATGGGTAACTGGGCCGGTAAAACGATCGGTTCCTGCTGAGAATTGTCAAAATTATCCGTAAAATCTACCGTAGCTTCGCCAATTTCCCCCAATAAGCCTTCGTGACTGAGGGCATCCAGACGCACTTCCGTGTACCGCATCGCGGCGGGGGGGTCATTGTCCACCGAGCCAAAATTGCCGTGACCATCCAGCAAGGGATAGCGGCAGGAAAAATCCTGAACCAAGCGCACCAACGCCTCGTAGACCGACTGATCGCCGTGGGGATGGTATTTACCCAGCACATCCCCCACCACCCGGGCGCATTTCCGGTAGGGACGATCGGGTGTTAACCCCAACTCGTGCATAGCGTAGAGAATGCGACGCTGCACCGGCTTTAGACCATCCCGCACATCCGGCAACGCCCGCCCCACGATCACACTCATGGCATATTCTAGGTACGATCGCTGCATTTCCTGGTGCAAGGCGGTGGGTACAATGCGACTGGTATCGTTTCCCAAAAGATTTAACTGCTCTGCCATGACGCTGTGATTCCTCGGATCTGCCGTGTGTAACCCTTATAAACCAAAATTAGACAAAATTCGATGCTCACCCCGGCTAAGTTTTCCCGTCAATCGGGCTGTGGCTTCAGGAAAGGTGAGGCTGCATCGGGAAGTCTTCGGGCTAATTTAGATCAAAGGTACCATAAACTTTTCCCAGTTGCGATCGTCCTTCTCAGGTACGCTGTGC
>JBMTZC010000467.1:0-2537 GCA_049455215.1 Prochlorotrichaceae cyanobacterium | reverse complement strand
GAAACGATCGCGGCGACGATTCTGGAAAAACTGCAAACCGCAATGGAAGAAATGCAGTCCCTACAGGAACTCTTGGAAAGCCCATAATTAAGCTCTAATCCCTAGCCAGGGGAAGCCGCTTCTTTTTCGAGGATGAGCGTGACCGGGCCGTCATTTTCAATTAAAACCTCCATCTGGGCCCCAAAGATGCCGGTTTCCACCTGGAGGTTATGGCGGCGCAGCATCTCAACAAAGCGATCGTAAAGGAGTTGGGCTGTTTGGGGCGGTGCGGCTTGATCAAAGGAGGGACGGCGACCCTTGCGACAGTCGCCATAGAGGGTAAATTGGCTAATGACCAGTAAGCCCCCTTGAATATCCACTACGGACTGATCCCAGCGATCGCTAGAGGCATTGGCAAATACCCGCAAGGAAACACACTTCTGGACCATCCATTCGAGGATTTCTGGGGTATCGGTGTGCGTAATGCCCACCAGAAGATTAAGTCCTCGATCGATTTTGCCGACGATTTCACCGTCTACTCTCACCTGCGATCGTTTGACTTTTTGAATAATCACTCGCATCAGGATCTACCATCATTCACTGAGACAACTTTAGGGGAAAGGCGGCCGATCGGAGAGGGATTCGGCGGGTTCCCCATAGGAAGTGGGGCGGAGGCTGATGGGTTCTCTTCGTTGGCGCGATCGTCCCATCTCATGGAGCAGGGTATAAAAACAGGGAATAATAAAGAGGGTGAGTACCGTGGCCAGGGAAAGCCCGGAGAACACCACAATGCCCAGGGGTTTGAGAAATTCTGCGCCTTCACCAATGCCTAAGGCGAGGGGTAAAAGTCCCAGGACGGTAGTAATAGTGGTCATCAAAATGGGACGGAGGCGCTGGGGAGCGGCTTTGAGCATGGCGGTGCGGTAGTTAACCCGCTCCTGTTCTCGAATTTGGTTGGCTAACTCCACCATAATGATGGCGTTGTTGACCACAATCCCCACTAACAAAATAGCTCCCACAATCACCGTTGCACCAACGGCGGTTTGGGTAACATACAGTCCCAAAATCCCCCCAGCTAGGGCGAGGGGCACCGTGAGCATAATCACTAAGGGATCAATGAGGGTGTTGTACTGCACCGCCATAACCACAAACACCAGGAAGGCGGCTAATCCCCCCAGAATTTTCAACGATGACTGAATCTGGCGATTAGTCGCGGCGGCGGAACTGGGTAAACGGCTGACATTGGGGGGTAAGTCTACGGTTGCCATGACGGTTTCCAGTTCGGCTAAGGCCTCCCCTAAGCTGGCTTCTTCCGTCAAACTCCCTTCAATGAGTAAAATTTGCCGCTGGTTAATGCGCTGAATTTCCCCAGGGGCCTGTCCCATGGCGATCGTTGCCACATCCCCCAGTTGCACTAACTGGTTCGTCTCGGTAAAGAGGGGCACTTCCCGTAACTGCTCCGCCCGCTGAATTGTGCCTGGCTCCAGTTGAACCCGAATATCCACTAAACGATCGCCCCGTTGCAGTTGGGTGGGGACCGATCCACCTAAGGCGGTTTGAATGGTTTCACCAATGTCTTGGGCAGATAAGCCTAAGGCAGTGGCCCGTTCCCAGTCCGGAAAAATCTGAATTTCAGGACGGGGGGGAGCGGCATCGGGTTCGTAACGGGCTAAGGTAGCCTGGTCTTCTAACGCCGCTAAGATGGTCTTTCCCGCTGCTTCTAAGCTGTTGCTGTTGTTGGACTGTAACACCAGGTCAATGTCATCTCGGCTGGGTGAGTTGCTGAGGATCAGTCCCCGCACTGAATCTGGCCGGGCCCGAATGGAGGTGTCAATCAGTCGAATCTGCTGACGAATCTGCTGGTTAACCCGATCGACATAGGCCGCTAAGTCACTCTGGGGTTTAAGGGTAATGGTACTGGAACCCC
This sequence comes from Prochlorotrichaceae cyanobacterium, assembly GCA_049455215.1. Taxonomy (GTDB): domain Bacteria; phylum Cyanobacteriota; class Cyanobacteriia; order Prochlorotrichales; family Prochlorotrichaceae; genus JBEAPM01. The sequence continues at coordinate 631 of JBMTZC010000467.1, read as the reverse complement.
GCAGGGCATCCGTCACCGTGATATTGCCAAAGAGGGACCCCCCAGACGTGGAAAAAACATACTCCGTTTCCGGTTGCTCCGCCAGAATGGCTTCGATCGCTTTCATGACTTGGCGATTCTCTTCCAGGGTCGTACCGGGGGGAAAACGGGCAAAGATCTGGGCTTGCCCCGTGTTAATGCGGGGTAAAATCTCCTGGGGTAAGCTCCCTGCCATCCACCAACTGCCGCCCCCAAAGAGGGCAATCACCAGCACCAAAACCATAACGCGATGCTGGAGAACCCATCTCAAAAAGCGGGCATACTGCCGGGTCACCTGCTGAAAACCCCGCTCAAACCAGTTTAAAAAGCTGAGGTGTTGGAGGTTACTGGCGGTGGGGATCGCCAAAAGGCGGGAGGCTAAGGCGGGGACAATGGTGAGGGCAATGAGGAGAGAGGCCGCAACAGCAAAACTAATGGTCAGTACCAGTTCACTGAAAATCAGGGCGAGGAAGCCCCCAATCAACAAAAACGGTAAGATGACCACGAGGTTAGTGGTGGTGGAGGCCAGTAAGGCAGACTCCAGTTCCTGACTACTCACTTCTGCTTGACGTATGACTTGGCGTTTGGGACCAGCGGTCTGTTCTAAGCGATC
>JBMTZC010000466.1:0-2570 GCA_049455215.1 Prochlorotrichaceae cyanobacterium | reverse complement strand
TGCAGGGCTTCCCGAGCCTGCTCCCGATCGTCAAAGTGAATTTTCTCTGTCCCTAAAATTTGATAATCTTCGTGGCCTTTGCCGGCAATGAGTACGCCGTCCCCAGATTGTGCCTGGGCGATCGCAAAGCGAATCGCTTCGGCCCGATCGCCAAGCACAGTGGTGTGGGAGCGATCCGCAATGCCCTCCACCACATCCTCGAGAATGCGTTGGGGATCTTCTGTGCGGGGGTTGTCGGAGGTTACGATCGCTTGATCCGCTAATTCCGCTGCAATTTTGCCCATTTTGGGCCGCTTAGTGCGATCCCGATCGCCGCCACAGCCAAAGACACAAATCATTTGACCAGGAATAAAGGGGCGGGCTGCCTTCAGCAAATTTTCTAAGCTGTCGGGGGTGTGAGCATAGTCCACAATGACCGTAATATCCTGCTCTGGAGAGACTTCCACCCGCTCCATGCGTCCGGGAACACCGGCAAATTGGGGCAAGGCGGCTAACAGATCAGGAACGGATAACTTCAAGGCAATCCCTGCCCCGATCGCAGCCAAGACATTGGCCACATTAAAGGAACCCACCAAAGGAGATTGGAAGGCATATTCTCCCTGGGGCGTGACTAGGGTTCCCGTCACCCCTTGAGCGCCATAGTCAATGTCTTTGACCCAGAGATCAGCCTCCCCTGGTTCCGTGGCACTGTAGGTCAACACCTGCTCCGCCGGAACTCGCTCCATCAAACGCCGACCGTAGGGATCATCCCGGTTAATCACCGCCGTCCCTTTCAGGTATTCCGGGCTGAACAATCGTGCTTTGGCTTCAAAATAATCCTCCATCGTGGGGTGATAATCCAGATGGTCTTGGGTCAAGTTTGTAAACACGCTCACCGCAAAAGGACATTCCGCCACTCGTTTTTGATCCAAGGCATGGGAACTCACTTCCATGACCACATGGGTGCAACCTGCCTGGACTGCCCCCTGCAACTGCCCTTGTAACGTTGTGGCAAAGGGGGTGGTGTGGGCCGCCACTTCACTGAATCCTGGCCAACGGGTATAAAGCGTTCCCAGCAATCCCGTCGTTGCCTGCCCAGTCAGGGCTTGGTGCTGCTGCAGAAAATACTCAATGAGGTGGGTAGTGGTGGTTTTGCCATTGGTGCCCGTTACGCCTACCAGAGCAACCTTTTGGGCGGGATAGTCATAAAATCGCGCTGCCACTTGGGCACAGATCGCCGCCACATCTTGGACGGGAATTAAACAGGGGGGCTCTCCCTTTTCGGACTGCCAGGCTTGGCGTTCCGCTGCGGTTTGCTCAAAGGCAGCCTCAGAAACGATCGCTGCGATCGCGCCCAGATCCATTGCTTTGGGCCAAAATGTACCCCCATCCACCTGAGTGCCGGGCATTCCGATAAATAAATCTCCGGGGTGGCACTGCCGGGAGTCGGTTCTTAGGTTTTCAACAGGAGTCGAGAGGGTGGAATGTTCCGGTAAAAAGAGGGGTTCCAGAAGCGATCGTAGGTTCATAAAGGCAAAAGCTATGCAAAGGGGGTAAGGGCCAAGATCTCCGGTTCCTTGTAAAACGAAGACCCCGGCACTGAATGCAAATCCCCAGAAATTGGGGATCTAAGCAGAGTTAAAGGGCTACCCACTTAAGGCGGAAGAGTGCGGCGCACTCTTCCCTGGAAAGTTTTCGCTTTCAGTGGAAAGCCGCTTAAAGACCTAAAAAATACTATATCTCAGGGCATGGGCGACTTCAGTGCCAAGATCTAAAGTTGCATCAAGGCCGGATGGGCATACCAAAAGAGGAGGATAAACCCCGCAACCCCCAAATAGGCGGGCTTGAAAAACTCTTGCCACACCAGGGTTTGCTTCCCTTGAACGATCGCTAAAAAAGGGATGATGGAAGTGCGTTCCTGTACCTTGCGGAAGGCTTCACCGTGGCGCTTAAACCAACGACGATCGCCATGCCAAACGGCAAAGAGGTGATGGGCAATTAACCCGGCACAGGTAACTAGCATAAAACTTGTACCTAACCAGAGACTATGGGCCACGCACCAGATGACTTGCCCAACCATTTGAGGATGGCGCGTAATGCGAATGATCCCACTTTCATAGAGGTGAACTTCTGGTTTTTGGAGTGCTGCCACTTCCAGTAAGTTAAAGGTAGCGGGATAGAGAAAGAAAAATGAAAAGGCAGATAGTCCCCAAACGATCGTTTCCAGACCGGGAACCCCTTGCAGATTCCACAATTGCACCCCATCGTAGCGATGGCGGATAAAATACACGACCAACAGGGCCGCCAGGGGTAAGCTGACCAAGGCAAAAAGTACCCGATAGGCTCGATTCCCAATTCGAGCTTCGCCCCAGGGGCGTAGAGCCGCTAAGCCACTATGGGCGATCGCAAACCCCAGTAAAAGCCCTAACATAATCCAGTGGCTAGTCATTTTTCTTGTATGTTGCTGTTCTTTTGCTTACTCCTCACCTAGATTACCTTATCTTTTCGTTGCACTATCGAACTGTTGCATAGTCCTACCAACTTCAGGCGAGAGTGTGGCGCTCTCGTGCTAATTGTTGCCGCTTTCAGCG
>JBMTZC010000465.1:0-2604 GCA_049455215.1 Prochlorotrichaceae cyanobacterium | reverse complement strand
CCTGCAAAGCATCCGCTAGCCCTTGTTCCGAAAAGACAAAAAGGGCCAAGTTGGCTTCTTTCCTGGTGGTTGTTAAGGTTTGGGCAATTAAACCATTGGTACTCTCCTCCCAGGGAGCCTTGGGACTGTGGGGGGAAAAGGTAACGGTAACGATCGTTTCACCGATGGGTACAGATTGGGGCGATCGTTTCGGTTTTTGGAGACCAAAGCGACTATCGGGTTTTCCCCCAGGACCATCCCCCCACATCAGATCAAATTCTTCACGGAAAATTTGGGCTAAGGCGGGGCTGTCCAACTTAAGCAAGTGATTGGCATTGCCTCGGGTCTCCGGGGCTAAGATATCGCCATGGACACCGCTAGGGGTTAAGTTGGCTGAACCCGTAATGACAAGGCGATCGTCAATGATCAAAAACTTATGGTGCATCAGCCCACTGCCCTTAGAACCATCAGCCCGATCGTCAATGAGGGGAACCGGCGGATCTTGCCGCAACATATAGATGGCATCCCCCTCTAATAATTCCTGGGTACTGGCTTGTCCATCCTGGTTCCGATCCACCAAAGCAAAGAGATCCTTCGCCTTATTAGCTTCCCGATCGTCCTCCTCCGAGGCAGACTCTTGGGCACCCATTAACTCCGGTAGCGACTGATTGTAAGTATCTTCAATAATAATTTGTACCTGAATGCCCGCCCGATGTTGATCAAGCAAAGCTTTGGCAACCCGAGGTAAACGAATTTCTTGAACCGCCACCGCAATATTGGATTGGGCCGACTCGATCGCATCTACGACAAGGGCTTCTAAGTCATCCCCACTGCGATTAATTTGGCGATAGGGCTCTTGGTATTCACTGGCTTGGGAATGATTAAAATAGACTTGAATCAGGGGATCCTGAGGTAGCGGTGGCAGTAGCTGCGATTTTTCGCCCCCGAAAAACTGGCAGGAGGCAACCCCCAAACTCAAGGCAAGCAGCCCCATGACCCTGCCCATAGTCTGGTTTAAACTCTTTCCTGGGGTTACGTCGGTTACAACCTTGTCATTTTCCATAATGCTTGCTATAGTAGTGAATGTGTGAGGAGAGAACCAAAAAAGGAGCCAAGACGAAACTCGGACAGTCGTTGGCTCCTTTTTTGATCTTTAAATTATTACAGATATTACCGATCGCCTTGAACAGAACAATTTTCCCCTCAATCGCCCCATTTTAGAAGACATGAGGACATTGAAACGCTGCTTGTATTGATCTGCTTGTAGTGAGGGCTTTAGCCCTTAAGCCGTAATGTCTACAGGCCGATTCGCTTACCCTTCAGTATTGTGAATTTCTCAATTCTCAACCTTCCCAGCCTCCGCTCCGATCTAAGCTATTTACGTCCGGGGAACTGTGCAGCGCAAAGTCACCCCCGTTTCCGTTCATCTTTTTCACTTTCAGGGAAAAGCCCCTGAATGATAGGATGTCTCGAAGGCTCAAGCTATGTATCCTACATGGTGGTTTGCCGCTTATAGCAGAGTGAACGCTTTCGCTCTTTAACGTTATCAAACACCGTATGAAACTGCATATTAATCAACAACGAAAACTTTGGTGGGGCGTGTCTGGCAGCCTGATGATTATTAGTCTGCTTTGCATGATCATTTCCTTCTTTTCCTTGCAATCACCGCTACGGCTTGGGCTGGATTTTGTGGGGGGAACTCGACTGCAATTAGAGCGAGATTGTGGGGTTGCCGATTGTAGTGAACCCTTACAACTGACTACGGTGCGTAATTTGCTGGGAGAACAGGGGTTGGCCAGCAGCGGTATTCAAATCCTTGGGGATGAACGCCAAGCGCTCTCCATTCGTACCCCGAGTTTGTCCACGGACGATCGTGCCGCGTTACAAAGTCGCCTAGAAGAAGCCCTTGGCCCCTTTGCGCCGGATCGGACACAGGTAGATACGGTTGGTCCCGTCATTGGGCAACGGTTACTGGTGGGGGGGCTACTAGCCCTTGGGGTTGCCTTTGGTGGCATTGTCCTTTACTTAAGTTTTCGGTTTCAGTGGGACTATGCCGTTTTAGCGATCGTTGCGCTCTTTCATGACGTATTTATCACCGCTGGATTGTTTTCGGCCCTAGGGTTAATCAGTGGGGTGGAAATTGACAGTCTCTTTTTGGTTGCCCTCCTCACCATTGCTGGGTTCTCTGTCAATGATACGGTGGTCATTTACGATCGCATTCGGGAAATGTTGAAGCGGGAGCCGGATCAGCCCATCAACGTTGTTGTTGATGATGCCGTCAATGAAACCCTAGCCCGATCGATTAATACGACCCTCACGACCCTATTGCCTTTAGTCGCAATTTTTATTTTTGGTGGCGCAACCCTCAAGACCTTCTCCCTAGCGCTGATTACCGGCTTTATCCTCGGTGCCTATTCCAGTATTTTTGTGGCGAGTTCGCTCTTGAGTTGGTGGCGGGAAAAACATCCCCAACCCATCCCCGCAGCGATCGCTGAGGCAGATCCCGACGAACCTCGCAGCTTAAACCAAATTTAAAGCTAGCCTTGAGAAAATCAGGGCACCTTGCAAAATTCTGAATTTTGTCCGAGTGCCTGATTACCCTAAGCAGTCGTTTCAGCCCCTAGT
>JBMTZC010000464.1:0-2611 GCA_049455215.1 Prochlorotrichaceae cyanobacterium | reverse complement strand
GACTCAAGGGAAACAATCCTCGGTATCTGTGTTGGATGCCCCACACCTGGAAGCGCTAGTGGAGCAAGGGTTTGTGGTGGCGGTTAAGGGGGATGATTACGAAGTACAAGCCTTGCCTGCTTTAGACCGCTTGGATCTCAAGCCGATGGTGACCACCTTAACCTCCGATTTACTGCTTTCTGGGCGCTGGCGTGAGGTGGATCTTAAACCCTATGCGGTGGAGGATGAAGCCCCCTATATTCCCTACGGTCGCGCTACGCTGTTGACCCGGTGCATTGAACGGGTGCGGGATATTTTTCTCAATATGGGCTTTGATGAAATGTCCGGCAGCATTCTGGAGTCGGCATTTTGGAATTTTGATGTTTTATTCACCCCTCAGGATCATCCGGCGCGGGAAATTCAGGATACTTTTTATATCGATCGTCCTGCTGAGATTCCCCTGCCGAACGATCGGGACTTGGTGGAGCAGGTTCAGGCGGTACACGATCGCAGTTATGGGGGGCAGTGGTCTGAGCAGGAAGCTAGTCGGGCTATTTTTCGGGCCCAAACCACTACCTTTACGGCGCGGAAGTTGGCGGAACTGAAAGGGGAAACCGGCAAGTTTTTTTCCATTGATAAGGTTTTTCGCAATGAAACTAGCGATCGGACTCACCTGCACGAGTTTTACCAAATTGAAGGGGTGGTGATTGGAGAATTACTGAGTGTGCGCAGTCTGATGGGCTATCTCACCTATTTTTATCAGCGTTTAGGCTTTGAAAACCTCAAATTTAAGCCCACCTATAACCCCTATACTGAACCCTCTCTAGAGGTCTATGCCTACCATGAGCCTAGCCAAAAGTATTTAGAAGTGGGCAATTCCGGATTATTTCGCCCGGAAATGTTAACCCCCCTCGGCTGTAGCGGTTGTTCAACGATCGCTTGGGGTTTAGGTCTAGAACGGATTGCCCTACTGTTGTATGGATCTGACAAACTCTCCGATCTGGTGGGGCCAGACATGGGCTTAGATTAAGAGCTTTTCCCCTGAAAAATGCACCTAATAGACAATGCGGTTAGACAACGATCGCCACTGCTCAAACAACTGTAATGCCTGGGGATCCGGGGCATGGATAAAGGGAATAGAGCGATCGGCTTCCGCTTTAGCCAACTCTACATAAATCACCTGATCATCAAAATCGATCGCCGCCGCGTCAAAGCGAGTATTGGCATAGTAAACCCGATCGAGGCGGGCCCAATAAATCGCCCCAAAGCACATGGGGCAGGGTTCGCAACTGGTGTAAAGTTCACAACCCGTTAATTGAAAATGCCCTAAAACTTGGCAAGCCTCCCGAATGGCCAGCATCTCCGCATGGGCCGTGGGATCCTTAAGGCTCGTCACTTGGTTATGTCCCCTCCCCATCACCACATCATCCTTCACCACGATCGCCCCAAAGGGGCCCCCATGGCGATCCGTGAGACCCTGCTGGGCCTCTTCAATGGCGAGTTGCATCCAGTGGCGTTGGGTGGGGGTGAGGGTTGTGGTCATCAGTGGTTAGGAGAGTGAGAAGGTTTAAGCCCCTAGATTGATCATTTTCTGATAAAATTATTACAAAAGTTTACAAAACGTAATAATCCATGATCTTATTGGTAGTTGGTGCAACGGGCACACTGGGTCGGCAGGTCGTGCGGCGGGCCTTGGATGAAGGGTATACGGTGCGGTGCTTAGTGCGTAGTCCCCGGAAGGCAGCCTTTCTGCAGGAATGGGGGGCCGAGTTAGTGCGGGCGAATCTGTGCAAGCCGGAAACTTTGCCGAAAGCGCTAGAGGGCGTAACCCATGTTATTGATGCTGCCACCACCCGTCCCACCGACTCCCTAAGCATCCAGCAAGTGGATTGGGACGGTAAAGTCGCCCTAATTCAGGCTGCTTGTCAGGCCGGAATCGATCGCTACATCTTCTTTTCCATCCTCAATGCCGATCGCTACCCCCATGTTCCCTTAATGTCCATCAAGACCTGTACCGAGAAATTTCTCGCGGAATCTGGGCTGAACTATACGGTCATTCAACTCAGTGGGTTTCTGCAGGGGTTAATCGGTCAATATGCCATTCCCATCCTAGAGGGGCAAACGGTTTGGGTCACCGGGGAAGCCACCCCCATTGCCTACATGGATACCCAAGATATTGCTCGCCTTGCGGTGCAGTGCCTTAAAGTTCCCGAAACGAACGGCAAGACCTTCCCCGCCGTGGGGAATCGAGCCTGGGGAGGGTATGAAATTATCCGCTTGTGTGAACGCCTATCCGATCAAGAAGCCAAAATTTCTCGGATGCCCATCGAAACCTTAAGGATTGTCAGAAACTTTGCCCGATTTTTTCAGTGGGGCTGGAATCTTGCCGATCGGCTTGCCTTTACGGAAGTGTTGGTCACGGGCGATCCCTTAACCGCCGACATGGCCCCTGTCTACGCCACCCTGGGGCTAGATCCTAAGGAAACCTCAAGCCTAGAGGCTTATATGCAAGATTATTTCAATCGCATCATGAAAAAGCTCAAAACCTTGGACTACAACAAAGAAAAAGACAAAAAGAAAAAACTACCTTTCTAGGGCGCGTCATCAATTAGGTCTAGAAGCCTTGCGACAT
>JBMTZC010000463.1:0-2620 GCA_049455215.1 Prochlorotrichaceae cyanobacterium | reverse complement strand
GCCGTTTCTTCCGGTTCCCCCCTTTTTCAAGCCTTTTTCAAGGGGGGCTAGGGGGGATCCACTCAAGTTTTGCAATTGCAACGAAACTTATGTGTACACGTTAAGACCCACCCCAGAGTCTGATCCGGATCGGCCCAGGCAATAGAGTAACTCTGGCAACAAATCAATAAATCTAAATAAAGATTTAAGACTAAACCAAAGACATTCTAAAACTCCCTCTGCTTTTGGAAATCCGACCCTAAAGTGTATAGCGACCCTAACCCCTAGGTTTAGCTGGATCCAGCATTCTCCTGAGAATGCACTTTAATACTCCTCCTTAAGTTAAATCGCCCTAAACCGTTCTTTCAAAAAATTTTTTAAGAAAGGCCTATGACTGAATCTCTCTTTCCTGAGCGTACTGGAAGCACGACCCGGAGCTTGTCTTCGGTGTGGGTAGCTTCCCCTGGACATAGTGGTGATGACTCTAGCAGTGCAGCATTGACTGCCCAGCGTCAGATTCAAGGTCTTGCCCAGCATTTGGCCCTGGCCACCTTCATTCTCATGGCCATTGGCAGTGCAACCCGTGTCATGAATGCTGGACTAGCTTGTCCCGATTGGCCCCTGTGCTATGGGCAGTTCATTCCTCGCAATCAAATGAACTTACAGGTGTTTTTGGAATGGTTTCACCGCCTTGATGCTTCGATCGTGGGTTTTGGAACGATCGCTTTAGCGGGGCTGAGTTGGTGGAAACGTTCGATGCTCCCCCGTTGGACCCCCTGGCTCTGTAGTCTGGCCCTATTTCTCGTCGTCTTTCAAGGCATTTTAGGCGGGCTAACGGTCACGGAACTCCTGCGTTTTGATATTGTTACCGCTCACTTGGGTACGGCATTACTGTTTTTCTGTACTTTACTCAGTATTACAGTGCTCATTCGTCCCTACATTGCCCTCGGTACGGCTCAACCCCTCAAGGTGCTAAGTATTGCGGCGGTTGTCCTCGTTTATGCCCAGAGTTTACTGGGAGGAGTGGTGGCTTCCCGTTGGGCACTGCACCAATGCTTAGGCGGAGAAGGTGGGGAAGCGTTGTGCCATGTTATGAATAACCACATTATTGGCGTATTCCCTGCAACGATCGCTAGTGTTGGTTTAGTGATTTGGGCCAAGCGAATTCCTTGTTTGTCGCCTGCACTCCGACGCTTGAGTGTGGGGATAGTCCTGATTCTCCTGAGTCAAATTGTCCTGGGGATTCTCGCCTACAAACTACACCTGCAAATTGAACCCTTAACCGTTGCCCATCAATCAGTCGGGGCCATGCTTTTGGGCGCATTACTGGCCTTTAGCCTGGTCGTGTGGCGAGATTCTACCCCGGTACCTGAGGGCTAACTCCAGGGTGAATCTCCAACTAGGGGCGGTCATCATTTAGCGCTGAAGTGTTTATACGACAGTCGTTTCAGCCCCTAGTACTGTTTGCTAGAGCGGGCGCGGTAACCTTGATATCGCAAGGCTTCTAGACCTAATTGATGACGCGCCCTAAGCACTTGAGCACCCCGAGCAATTGTGGTGGGTGGCGAAGCTACCCGTCTCAATCCTTACCCCTGCGTAGTCAGCGGTGCTCACTTCCTTTTGACAACTCCAAACTTATAACCCCAAACTTCATTCAACTATGCAACCCACTGTTCTTGTTCATCATCATAACTTTTGGCAAGTTCTCCAAAGCTATTATCAACTGACCAAACCTCGCATCATTATTTTGTTGTTGATTACCACTGCGGCCGGAATGTTTGTCGCAGCAGAAGGACGGGTTGATCCGGGACTATTTTTAGTGACGTTGGTTTCTGGTGCCCTCGCTTCGGGCTCAGCCAACACCATTAACTGTCTCTACGATCGGGATATTGATTACATTATGGAGCGTACCCGCTGGCGGCCCCTGCCCTCGGGCCGCATTCAGCCTCGGGATGCCCTCATCTTTGCCATGGCCCTCGCCGCCACTTCCTTCACCCTACTCACCACCTTTGCCAACCTCTTGGCCGCTTGTCTGGCCATGTCTGGCATTGTCTTCTATGTGTTGGTCTACACCCATTGGCTCAAGCGCCACAGTACCCAAAATATTGTGATTGGGGGTGCGGCCGGTGCAATTCCGCCTTTGGTGGGCTGGGCTGCCGTTACCGGGGATTTGGGCTGGGCTCCTTGGGTCATGTTTACCATTATTTTCCTCTGGACTCCGCCCCACTTTTGGGCCCTGGCCTTGATGATTCGCGATGACTATGCAGCGGTTAATGTGCCCATGCTGCCGGTTATTGCCGGAGATGAAGAAACCGCTTGGCAGATTTGGCTCTACTCCCTGATCTTGATCCCCTTTACGATCGCTTTAGCCTATCCTCTCCAGGTAAACGGTGTCTTTTACATTGGCGTTGCAGTCCTGTTAGGGGTTATTTTTCTCCAAAAAGCCTGGCAACTCTTAAAAGCCCCGAGCGATCGTCAAGTGGCCCGGAGTTTATTTAAGTTTTCCATTTTTTACTTAATGCTCCTGTGTGCGGGAATGGTGGTGGATGTACTGCCTATCACCCATAAACTCTTGGCTCTTCTGCCCTTTTAGTGTCGTTCAGTCATGTTGAGTGTTGGCTACCAACTTAAGGCGGAAGAG
>JBMTZC010000462.1:0-2630 GCA_049455215.1 Prochlorotrichaceae cyanobacterium | reverse complement strand
TACGCCGATCCCCCGTGGACTTACCGGGATAAGGCGCACTCCGGGCAACGGGGAGTTGAGTACAAATATCCCACGATGACCTTGGCTGACATCAAAGCACTCCCGATCGCCTCGATCGCTGCCCCTGATTGTCTGCTGGCAATGTGGTGGGTAAACCCTCAGGCTGCAGAGGCGCTAGAGGTTGTAGAAGCCTGGGGGTTCAAGCTCAAGTTAATGCATGGCTTTGTCTGGCACAAAGTCACGTCCACCGGAAAAGACTTTTTCGGGATGGGCAACTACACCAGGGGCAACGCTGAGTGCTGTTTGTTCGGGGTACGGGGTAAGCCAAAACGGGTGAGTGCCTCTGTCAGACAGGTAATCCATGCACCCAATCGGCAGCACAGCCAGAAACCCGATGAGGCGCGGGATAGGCTAGTGGAGTTGATGGGCAATGTCCCCAGGGTTGAATTGTTCGCCCGCCAGTCGTTTCCCGGTTGGGATTGTTGGGGAAACCAAGTCGAGTCTACGATCGCACTATGAAACACAGATTGTTCGGTTTAAGGGGCAAAGCCTATGTTTCCCGAATGAAGGAAATAATAGAGGCTGATGGTGCCTTAATCGTAAAACGTTTTGAACAAATAATCGCTGAGGATGGCAGGTTCACTCCCAAGCACCTCGGCATTTTGGCCTCCGAATTTAGGCTGCCACTGACTGTTCTTGATGATTACTTACCTGATCTCACCGGGGGCAGATACCCCTCCGGTACTTGGGAAAGGCTCAGGCAAAGGGGCTACACCGCTAAAGCGATCGGGGTTGACTGGGATTAACCCCGATCGCTCCAGGGCCGCCTGTTCACTTAGGAAACCTATTCGGACGGCGGAGGCTAACTCAAAATGAAAGTGCTTGTTTAGGATGGCGATCGTTTTTTCTTTAGTGTTTTTCATGGAACAACCCCAATGGTGATTGATTTATTTTGCTACATGATTTTATCCGGGCAAGTTATAGACTTGTCCCCACTCTGCCAGGAATCCGCGATCGTTTCCCCGATCGCTCCAGAGCCAACGGTATCGGTTGAGAAGTTCAAGTTTACCCCTGGCGAATTTTTTACTGGCCGGCTACGGAATACCCTCGATGTTCCCGTTGCAGAAGTGAGACTTTATTTTGAGTCCTATGATGATGCGGGGCAGTTTCTGGAGTCCGGCAGTTTCTACGCTGACCCGCCAACGATCGACCCAGGGGGAGCTACCAACTTCAAATGGTTTGCCCACGATGACGCTGCCAGGATTCAGATAGTCAGGATTCAATGGGAACCGGAATGATGCTAAAATCTGAGTAACTCCTGACTCAAATAAAACTCACGTCTTCCCATCCCCCTTCTACTGTCAGGGGGATTTTTTTGTTAAAATAGTGACCTCTGACTAGAGATGATTGCTCTTGGCTCCTAGCCGGGGGCACTTTTTTTATAATCGTTCCAGAAGTTTTGAAGTTTAATTTATGCGAAAAAGGGATCCCAATATCAAGTGCCACCATTGCGGGAGCAGTATCTACTTTTACAATGGTTCGGTGAGGGGACGGGAAAGAATACTCTGCGGCGAGTGTGGAAAGAATTCCTCGGTAGGGCACAAAAAGGAGAGGACTGGCCCGCCATGCTACGAATGCGGGGAGCCTACCCGGAAATCAGGGATTTACTACAACTCCAAAGGTAGGGTGCCTCGTTGCTATTGCCCTGAGTGCAACCGGTACTACAGGACTGAAAAGCTGTTGCAACAGCTAGGGACAAGCTCAAACTTTTACTGGGCGGAATGTCCCTGATTAGAAAAATTTAAACCCCACCTCAAGGGGAGGCAGGGTATTGGTTATGCAGCTACAGCCGCGCGTGCAAAAGGCACGATGTTGTTAGTGAGATTTGTTGAAGCACTAAGCTGAAACTCTACCAGTCGAATCAATTCACCCCCATATCCGGGGAACAGGAATTGAACCTGTCTGAAACCAATTATGAGTTGGCTGCCTTTCCGCTCGGCCATCCCCAGTGGTGGAGGTGTGGAAGTGCGACTCCCAGTCCTGGCAGAAACTTAGATTCAGACATTTTAACACGATCGTTCCAAGGGGAAGCCCTGATCCCCGATCGCTTCCGGGGAAACTTTTCACGATCGCCTCAGGCACTTTCCCGCTCAACTTTCGCTATAGTACAAATGCACTATAGTACATTTATTCAAATTGCCTTATTTAATTGCTTGACAACGGGGGCTATGGGGATTACAGTATAGATACGTTAAACGACACGACCGGAGCCAATTATGTTTATCAAATTTCTTAACGCACGACTAAACCTCTCTACAGTAGGAGCGATCGAGATTGACTTTCAGAAAGTTCGCCTTAATTTCCCCGAGTGGGTAATGGCTTTATTGACGGGTGAAGAGTGGGACGATGGGGAAGGCACCGGATGGTGCATTTACGATCGAGACGAGGATTATTGCATCCTGGAATTTACTCCTGAATTTCAGGGATACGAAAAAATCATTGAGTTCTTCAGCTAGAAGATCGCCCCTCGAAAGAGGGGTTTTTTCTTAACCATCGTTGTCAGATATTCCGGGGGTGTCTAAATCTTCATCCATTCCCTGCTGGTAGGGGTTAAGCTCAATTTTAGGGAA
>JBMTZC010000461.1:0-2649 GCA_049455215.1 Prochlorotrichaceae cyanobacterium | reverse complement strand
CCCTTCCGTTCAATTTTTCCGCTTTCAGTGGAAAGCCCGATCGCCTCTGATTTAAGACAACAGCAGGGCAACCGCAGCGATCGTTTTCAGGGAGGGGGTTACTTCCTGCAGGATCAGGTCTGGAAACTGAGGCGCATTGAGGTGAAGCTGAGGGCTAAAGGCGATGACCGTATTTTGCAGACTACCCGCTAATCCTTCTCCCGTTGCCTTGAGAACGGCTTCTTTACAAACCCAGTGGCGCAGGAAGGTTATCTCTTGGCTGGAGGGGGGAGCTTGGGCCAGGACGGCCTGCTCCTCGGGGGCAAAAAAACGTTGAGCTATGCCAAATCCATCCCGTTGTTTGCCCGCCAGTTCTAAATCAACGCCGAGGGGACAGGGACTAAATCCATAGAGGGCATAGTGGTGGGCGTGGCTCAGGTTAAAATACAGCGGGGCTTGTCCGGCGGCAGGAAGCGCATGGGGCTTACCCCGATCGCTATAGATAAAGTCCACTTGATCCGGGGACTGATCTCGGTAAAACCCCATTAATTGCCGCAGAATACCTCGGGTGACGATAAAGCGCTCACGCAACCAGGCAAACTTAAAACGATCGCTCCGGTGACGTTCTTCCGGATTGAGCCACTGTTGATAGCGGCGCACCCCTTCCCTCGCACTGACCTCATCCAGGGGAACAAACCAGAGATCGACCCTGGGAGAGGTCAGGAAAGACCACTTCACGACCAGTTCCGCTGCAAAGCCAGGCGGCCCAGCCTGCCAGGATAGCAAGGCAGGGCGAGGGGGAATATGAACCACCGCTCCTAGTACCCGAGGGTAATTTCAACGCGGCGATTGCGCTGGCGGTTGCTGGCAATACTGTTATCCGCCAAGGGATGGGTGGCCCCGTAACCCACGGCATTCCAGGTCAGATCCGGTGCATTTAAGTGTTGAGCTAAATACAGTTGCAGGACACGACTGCGCTGAAAAGAGAGATCCAGATTACGGTTGGCATTGCCCACCGCATCCGTATGGGTCGCGATCGTGATGTTGAGGTTGCGGCTTTGGGGGATCTCTGCCTGCAAGCTATTTTTCAGGTTTTGCAATAAGTCCGCTGCTTCCGGTTTTAAAGTCGTTTGACCATCGGCAAAGAGGAGATCCGTGGGTAAGGTAATTTGCAAGGGCAGGCTTGAAGGAGATCCAGCCGGAGCCACCAGGGCTTGACGAAGGGTCTGCAACCGCTGTGAAAGGGGTTCGCCGCCCTGAAGCGGGCTGATCCCTAACTGATTTTCGAGATCAGCAATTTCCGCTTCCAAGCTTTGACTGCTGCTGACTAAACGATCGAGCTTGGCTTCTAGGGCTCCCGCTTCCCATTGGCTTAAGACAGCCGGATCAACCTGTAGCGGAGTGGAAGGTTTGCTAAACCAGCTTTGCCAATAGATCGGCAGCCGGATCCGTTGTTGCCTCATCCCCTGGAAAACCTGTTCCAGCACAGGGGGTTCCGTCGTAGCTGCGATCGTCCCTGGGTTCAAAAGAGGACTAAACTGAGGCGCACGCTGGGCTAAAATTGCCCCGGATAAGAGGCCCGTTGTCATCGTCAAAACGATAGCCCCTGTGCCAAGAACGCTCCGGAGTAGCCAGGGATACCAGGAGAGAACCGCAGGAGACGGCTTACCCTCGCCCGGGTTGCTGAGGTTAGGGATTGAGGTCGCCCCGGTCAGGGGGGCAGTTTCCGCAAATAAAGCTTTAAGCTGCTCCGTTGCCGCTGCATCTAGCCCCAGAACAGCCGGAGGGGATACCGCACGAGTTGAATTCACCATGGTTTTCTGAGAAGGAGGAGAGTGTGGGGAAAGTCGCCCGTATAGTAACGGTCTTCCGCCAGAATAACAACGGGGGTCTGTAGAAAAACTGTAATTTTTTTCCTCTGATCTCGATCGCTCTTAGAGTGTGATCTACAGGTTTTCGTGCAAATGAGCCGACTTAACCGGATCGGTTTGCACTAATGTTTTTTGGCTTTCCACTGAAAGCGGAAAAATTTAAGGGAAGAGTGCGGCGCGGCGTGCCGCACTCTTCCGCCTTAGCTTGATAGTCTGTTTTTTGTTGCTTGTTGGAGGAATGGCGAAACAGTTTATGGGTGAGAAACGACGCATTGGAGTCTTAACCAGCGGCGGTGATTGTGCCGGTTTAAATGCAGTGATTCGGGCTGTGGTTCATCGCGCAGAATGTACCTATGGCTGGGAAGTCATTGGTATTAAAGAGTCTACGAACGGCTTGCTGTGTAGCCCCCCCAAAGGCATTCCTTTAACAAGTCATCAGGTCGATCGCTGGTTGATTAGTGGCGGTACTTTTCTGGGCACGACAAATAAAGGAAATCCCTTTGCTTTTCCCATCGCCGATGGTCAGGTGATCGATCGTTCTGCCGATATTGTGGCGGGTTACCATAAGCTGGGGTTATCTGCCCTTATTGGTATCGGTGGCGATGGCAGTTTAAGCATTCTACGCAAGCTAGCCCTACAGGGGGGATGGAACCTCGTCGGCATCCCTAAAACGATCGATAATGATGTCGGTGCAACGGAACGCTCCATCGGCTTTGACACCGCCGTTAATATCGCGACAGAAGCCCTCGATCGGCTTCACTTTACCGCCGCCAGCCATAGCCGCGTCATGATTTTGGAA
>JBMTZC010000460.1:0-2668 GCA_049455215.1 Prochlorotrichaceae cyanobacterium | reverse complement strand
AATGGAGCCAAACCCGGTCTCTCCTGTTTGGGAGAACCTGATTATCCGCAGTCCCGAAACCTGTGGCAACCGCCCTCGGATTAACGGAACGCGCATGACGGTTGGCCGTATCGCCACACTCTGGCAACAAGGTTTGAGTGCAGAAGCGATTTATCGTGAGTATCCTCACCTTACGCTAGTACAAATTTATGCCGCTCTAGCCTATTACCATGCTAACCGCCAGGAAATTGAGCAGGGATTAGCCCAGGATCAAGCCGACTATGAACGCTATAGCCAGATCTATGCCCAACAGTAGGGGATTTATTCATGTCTAAGATTGGTCTGTATCTGGATGAAGATATGATGTCCCATTCTCTGGTACAAGCCTTACAAACTCGTGGGGTGGATGTGACTACAGCGCTGGAACAAAGCCGGGAAGGGCTGAGCGATGAGGAACAGCTCAAGTGGGCCGCTTCTCAGTATCGTGTCATTTGCACTGGGAATGTAGCAGATTTTGTGCAGTTGCATCGTCAGTTCCTAGAAGCAGGTGATAATCATTCAGGTATTTTAATCATCCCTCAGCAGCAATATTCCATTGGTGACTGCCTGCGGGGAATCATGCAATTAGTGATATCTAAAACGGCTGAAGAGGCAAAGAATGAACTCTATTTTTTAGGTAATTTGTTGAGAAACGTATAACAAAATAGGATTCCCGGGGTCTGGCTGAATTTTAATTTCAGACAAGGCAGAACTCCCCCCCAGACTTAAACACAACAAACGACCAAGGCAAACAGATGCTAGACATTACCCTGAACTGGACACCCAACCCCGACACTGTGACTAAACTGATAGACTTGGCTAACCAGCAACAAAAATCTCTGGAAGCCTTGTTAGAAGAAGCTGTTTTGCAATACTTTCAGCTTCATGATCCAGAACCCCTCAATGTAGAAGATGATCCGATCGTGGGGTTCTGCTCCGGCTCATCCGACCTCGGCACCAGAGCCGAAGAAATCCTGACTGCTGAACTTCAGTCTAATCACCTGCACTGAAAAACGCTTCACAGCTTAACTCCCATGCGGTAACTCATCATGCTAGACACTGTAATTGAAGAACTGAAACGGGAACAACGACCCTACTACTTCCTGGAAGGCAGTGTGATTAAAGGGCTGGAAAATCAATATTGGCTCATTTTTAAGCATCGGGATGCAGACAAAGGGGGTGGCTTCATCGACACCGTGGCCTCTTTCTTTGGCTTTAAGGGGCAACAGGCAAACAGTCATCGGCTACTCCGCATTGATCCCCAGGAAGCAAAGGTGTATACCTACGTTCCCCGGCAACAGGGCAATATTCCCAGTTCAGCTTTCATTCGCAGCCGTAGACCCCAAGGCATCACCCAGTATTTAACCTTAGAAAACACCCGGAAAGAACCCAGCTTACTATCCGGTAGTTTTCGAGAACTTCGGGGTCTCAAGGGCAGGTATAGCCTACCGGAGCAATTAGAAAACTATCACAAGATCATCTCCACTATTCTGGCCCGCTGTACTCTCTATCGCCGCTCTACTGCTTACTTCAACAGTGGAGTCCTCAAGTTCTACGAAGAACCGCTTCAGACCATTGTGCAAACCGATGGGCAGATCCGGTTACTGATGGATTGGCAAGGGTTTACCAGCAAAACGGATGTGGCAGAGTTAGAAAAGCTCTATAACCCAGAGTATCGGAACCAGTTTATTGAGCGATCGCTGACGGAATTTCTACAGGGCTTAGCGGCTCATGAGTTCAGCAGTGCGGAGTTAATGGCGGAGTTGGTACGTCTGGAGTTTTTGCAAATCCGGCTAGTCAAAATGGATCCGGGACGCTCGATCTACCACAAAAAGACGGGCATCTTCACCGATACCATGGGGCATCACATTCTGCATGAAGGATCGGATAATTTCACCCGCTCTGCCCATGCCAATAATGCGGAAAGTGTCACCTTTCTCTACTCCTGGGATAGTAAGTATGCAGAAGCGATCGCTGAGGGAATTGAACAATTTGATCAGGAATGGCAACGGGAAGATCTGACCTTTCACCTCAGCCAAGAGTTTTTACGCCAGGTACTCATTGAACGCGATCGTCGGGCCCAGCAACAAAAGCCCATTATCGACAGCATAGAACCTAGCGAGTTTCCCCCTGGGGAGAAAACCACGGCCAAAATAAAGGGCAAAAACCTAGATCAGGTGGAGACGATCGAAGCAGAGGGAAATGATCTGATAGAGGTGGAGATTAGCGATCGGCAACCCGATGAGATCACGGCAGACTTTACGGTGGATCCGGAACATCCCCCCCAGGACATCAGTAAACTTCGTGTTTCGACTAAAACCGGTAGCTATGATGCACAGCCCAAAACACCGGCTCAGGTAACGCAAGCAGAAGAACTGCCGGAATATGGCGAAATTGAAGGCTTTAGGCAAGCGATCGAGCTGATCCTGACGGGTCGCCACGGCACCCCAGATGATTTTCTCTATTGGATTGCTCAGCAACGCCCTCGCCAATTCCGGGTAGAGCAAAGTGACCTGCTGGATGAACTGGTGAACCAGGGCATCCTCTATGAACATCAAAAATCCGGTGCCCAGCATTGTCTCCGCATCATGGAAGATTTCGGGGTTTCGGTTTGTGCCGATGCGGTGGGATTGGGAAAAACCCGCCTGGC
>JBMTZC010000459.1:0-2682 GCA_049455215.1 Prochlorotrichaceae cyanobacterium | reverse complement strand
TAAGCCTTTCTTTATTTCAGAAGTGATCGCCCGTATTGAAAATCAACTCAAACTCAAAGAGTTGCAGGCTCAGTTGTTACAACAAAACCATCAACTTGAGCAGGAAATTCGTGAACGGAAAAAAGCCGAGGAAGAAATATTACAAAATCTATTGAAGGAACAAGAACTGAACCGACTTAAATCTCAGTTTGTTTCTATTATTTCCCATGAATTTAAAACACCTCTAGCGACCATTCAGCTTGCCAATGATTTATTAGCTAATTACAACTTAACCCCGGAACAAAGGGCAGAGCGATACAAGCAAATTGAGTCCTCTATTTTTTATATGAATAGCCTCTTAGAAAGTGCAATTTTTACAGAGGAGCTTGACAATAAAACGGTTTCCTTGGGAGCACAGATAGTTAACTTTAATGACTTTTTTACCGAAATTGTAGAGACATTTCAAGAAACCCTATCCTCAAATCATGAGATCATCACGACGGTTCAAGGATCAATTCCCCAGATCAAAATCGAGACAACCCTCATTCGCCAAATTTTGTCCAACCTGATCTCTAATGCCATTAAGTATTCTCCCCATGGGGGAAAAGTTTTAGTGAATTTAGTCTATGAAAGCGGTAAGATGATCTTTAAGGTGAAAGACTCAGGTATAGGCATTCCCGCACGGGATCAAGATGAACTGTTCCAGTTGTTCTCCCGAGGCAGCAATATTAGTAATATTAGGGGGACGGGTTTAGGTCTAGCGATCGTTCAAAAAGCAGTTAAATTACTTCAGGGTGATATTACCTTTACCAGTGCCGTCGGGATCGGTACAGAAATCGTCGTAACCATTCCGTATAATCTACCCGCTAATCCCCTGAACTCCTCCAGCTACCCTGAAACTAACGTGGAACTATCTTCGATCCATCGAGTTTTGACTTAATTCAGGCTCAGTTGCTTTGCCCCTACTCTTTCCCTATTGCTTTCAGTTGATAGTTATGATGATCTTACCAGGGTTGCTATGAAGCGAAAAATATTAGTGATTGAAGATGAAACGGCTGTACGGGTTAACCTCGTGGAGTTACTCAAAGCAGAAGGGTTTGAGGTGGAGTCCGCAGCGGATGGTCAATCGGGTTTAGAGTGTTTTCAGTCCAGATCCTTTGATTTAGTAATCTGTGATATTATGATGCCAAAATTGGATGGCATTGGAGTGCTCAAAGCCTTAAAATCCAGTGAGACTGAAAGCATCACCCCCTTTATTTTTTTAACCGCTAAATCTACCCGTGCCGATCAAAGAGAAGGGATGAATCTAGGCTGTTGGGATTATATTACCAAGCCTTTTACCCGAGATGAACTCTTGAGTACCATTCAAGCCCAGTTCGAGAAGATTAAGACTATTGACAAAGTGCTGGAAGAAAGTGCTGAGAATGTCAAAACCCTAAGGGACTCTGTGCAAAAGTTAGAAGCCTTAAATCAAGCACACGATCACCTCAGTAATAGCTTAATTCAAGAACTTCGTAACCCCCTGTCTAATATCAATATGAGCATAGAACTTCTGCGTAAATCGGAAATCCAGGCAGAACGCGATCGCTATCTCAAAGTTTTTCAGGAAGAATATAATCGGGAACTGGCGCTCATTAACCAATACTCTGAACTGAAAAAGCTCATGAGCCCGGATACAATCCAATTAATGAAACAGTTTAAGTTATTGGGCTAACCAAACAGGAGTATTTTGGTGCAGATTACAGCCACAGCCTATGCCTTAACCAAACAATTTGCTCTAACCATTAGTCGCGGTACCCACCGGAGCAATGAAAACCTCTGGATTCGGATCGGGTACCAAGGCATTGAAGGCTGGGGAGAAGCGGCGGAATTTTCCACGGGGCACATGAGCCAAAGTACCCCCCAACAAGAAGAACACCTGGAATCCCTACTGCCCATCCTGGAGCCCTTAACCCCCTGGGATCATCAACAGATCCACAAAATTTTAAGGGAACAGCACACGCCCTCCGCCCTCCGGGCTGCGATCGACATGGCATTGTATGACTGGCGGGGCAAAAAACTGGGGGTGCCGGTGTGGCAAATGTGGGGGCTTCAGCCTCACCCTCAAACGCCCTTATCCGTTACCGTGGGGCTCAATACTCCAGAACTCGCTCAACAACGCCTCGAAGCTTGGCTCCAGCAAGTCCAGACAGATTGGATTAAAGTCAAACTGGGCAGTCCCCAGGGGATTCGCTTCGATCAAACCCTCTTTGCCACCTTGCAGGATCAGGCCCCCTCCCACCTGCGCTTTTTAGTGGATGCCAATGGAGGTTGGTCTTTGGCGGATGCGATGGAAATGTCAGAGTGGCTGGCGGCTCGCCAGGTGGTTTACCTTGAGCAACCCCTCGCGGCGGGGCGGGAAGCGGATCTGAAAACCCTGAAAAAATGGAGCCCCTTACCCCTGTTTGCAGATGAAAGTTGCTGGAGCCGATCGGATATTTGTAATCTGGCGGAGAGCATTGACGGTATTAACATTAAACTAATGAAGTGTGGTGGTTTAACGGAAGCCCTTGCCATGATTGCCACCGCCCGCGCCTTTGGCTTACAGGTGATGCTGGGGTGCTACTCCGAAAGCAGTTTGGCCAATACCGCTGCAGCACAGTTGTCCAGCTTAGTGGACTATTTGGATTTAGATAGTCATCTGAACCTGAGCAACGATCCCTT
>JBMTZC010000458.1:0-2708 GCA_049455215.1 Prochlorotrichaceae cyanobacterium | reverse complement strand
GGTCTAGAAGCCTTGCGACATCAAGGTTACCGCGCCCGCTCCAGCAAACATACGGTCAGTATTACTGCCAGAGGCGATTTTCCAGATCCCGAAGCTGGCGCTCCAAGCGATCGAGGCGACCCCGCAGTTCATCCATTTCTGCCTGGCGAGGCACACCAATGTCCTGAAGAATAATGCGTAATTGGCGTTGTAATTGAGCTTCAATATTTTCTTGCTCAGTTTTAAATTGAGACATTAAATCCTCAATCAGGGCACTCGCTTGATTGGGATCCAATCGTCCACTTTCGACCCAGTTCTCTGTAACCTCTTTGAGTTTTTCGGCCACCAGGGACGTTGTTCCCACGCCAATTAATAGCAGTTGTTTTAGAAAATTATCGTCATTCATAGCTAATGTTGTGGTGATGAATAGGCTAACCGCTTAACACGGGCAGAGGAATGGTTAGGCAAAATGACTGCCCTACACTTCCCTTCAAGCTTACCCTAAAAAACATCCACAACAGACAGATCCCCCGTTCGGGCTCTTGGAGGATGGAGAATCAAGATTATTGCTCATCATTATTGCTCATCAATTTCCAGTGCAGAGGGAGAGCCTCCCTCACCAGAATTAAGGCTTTCCCCTGAAAGCGAAAAATGGAAGAGGGCGACACTTTGTGCCGCCCTCTTCCACCTTAAGTTGATAGTCAGGATTAATTTTTCAAGACGGTTTCTGAAAGCAAAGTGTGATTTTCTTTCCCTTTAGGATGAGCCCGGGAACGGTGCCGATCAGAGATGAATTGTTCGGGATCAATGCCATCAAAGGTGGGGGGCAACCAAACTCTAATGATCAACAATGCCCCTAACACTAAAAGAAATATACAAGCGACCAAAACCTGGTTCCAAGGGGTTTCCAAAACCCCCCGCACAATGATTTCCCTCAGGACAGAAACGATCGATACTTCTACGGCAACCCCAATGGAAACACGATGTTCTTGTAGGTAAATAATCAGGAGACGGAAGAGTTCTACTAAGATGAGCAGAAAGAGAATATCAGAGGTAACGGTTTGAAATTGCAAAGGAGGCAACAGGGAAAGCAACATTTCTCGCAGTTGCAACACCATAAAACTAAATAGCCCAACGCACAGACCAATGACAATCAAATCCTGAATGGTTTCTAATAACCGCACGACATAGCTACTGTTGAGCCAGCGGTACCAAGGAAGGGGGATGTTTTCAGAAGTTTTCATAGGAGAAATAACGGAGGTGATGAAAATTATGGTGTGTTATCAATCCGCGAGGATTCGCTAGTCCGGTGAACTCAATGAGGCTCTAACGGTGCTCTTCGTTAGTATACGCATAAGCTCACAGAATAGAATGAAGAGAAAGATATAAATTCTATTTATATTTAATAATGACAGCTTAACCCCTAGAGGGTGGGGTCTGCTGAAAGGTTTGCTCCAGTTTGCACAGTAAGACCCGGAGCAGATCCAGTTCCGCTAAGTCCCAAGTGCGTAGGGTCTGGAATTCCTGCGATCGATAGTGGGTGGTTAAGCGATCGATTAGCATTAGCCCTGCAGAGGTCAGCACCAGCGTGATACACCGTCGATCGTTCTCTTGGGGAATGCGTTGTACCCACTGCTTTTGCTCTAGGCGTTTGACCAGTCCAGTTACAGTGCCTTGGCTAATGTGGAGTTGACTAGCCAAGGTGCCCATGAGGACGGGGGGAGTAGCTTTCTGTAAATGAGACAGTACGCCGAACTGGGCGGGGGTAATGTTATAGGGTTGTAAAACTTCGGTTTGGTAGCGATCGTAGGCTTGCAGGGTTTGTTGCAACAGTTTCAGGGTCAGTTCAATGGACTGGTGACGATCGCTCAGGACTTGAGCGTTGGCGATATCGGGGATCGGGGGGGCGGAATGTGGGGAAACCATCGGCCGATCCTTAAGCCTGGAGGAACAGGGAATAACTCCACCATAACAGTCCTGCCGCCAGAACCAGTAAAGCCACGCCAGGGAAACTCTTGATCCGAAACCCCGTGGGAGAAACCAGGGAAATCACGTCTAGCCAGAGGGTTGCCCCCCGCCGGAGCCAGCCAGAGACCGTAACATTACGACCAACCCAGGCAGCAGGACGATCGCTGCCGGGCCAGAGGGCTGTGATTGCACCGAGTACGCCACTGTAGTGCAGTCGCACAATGCCTTGGGAGGAGTGCAACCAGAGATCCTGTCCTAACCAATTTTTTAAGCCGGATCGCCCCAACAATGCGCCGCTTTCTTGAATGGCTTGGGCTTTGAGGGGGAGGCTGTGGGGATGGTTTAAGGTTGCGTACAGGGTTGAGTCTAAGCGATCGAGGCGACGGGGTAAGTTGGGAAAGAATAGGTTGTGCCGGAGCAGAATCCCTAGGGCAATCCCCAGGGGCAGACAGGATTTGATCAGGGCTGTACTGCCGTACATCCAGGTTAAACTCCGCAGTCCCCAGAGATTAACGAAGGCCCCGAAGAACCAAAAACTAAGTCCGATGCCTACTCCCAAGAGCAAACCCGCGTAGGGAAGGGCTTGGCAACTTAAGTCCCAGAGAAACCGACCCTGCTCTAAGCTCCAAGTCCCTTTAGGAGGAGTCAGGACAGGGATAAGGGGTAGGGGTGGATAGGGGGAGTCTGGGAGTTGCAGTTCGGGGGTGAGGTTCCAGCGTTGAGCGTAGTTTTGCAGTTGATATAAGCGATCGCCCGGGGGG
>JBMTZC010000457.1:0-2736 GCA_049455215.1 Prochlorotrichaceae cyanobacterium | reverse complement strand
AACCAATCGGCTCAAGAAACAGCGGCTGGTATTGAACAGGTCAAAGAAGGGACTTATCGTCTGAATGATGTTGTCGTACAACTGAGAACGATCGTTTAGAGGATCTGGGAAACAACTGACGGATCTGAAGATTTCCCGGTACCCAGGTTTAAAGCCACCGCTTCCGCCACCTTAATACCGTCGATCGCTGCGGAGAGGATACCCCCTGCATAGCCAGCCCCTTCTCCAGCGGGATAAAGCCCCTGGGTATTCACGCTTTGGTAAAACTCGTTCCGTTGAATCCTCACGGGGGAAGAGGTGCGGGTTTCTACTCCCGTCAAGGTGGCATCGGGCAAGGCAAAGCCCTTAATTTTTTGTTCTAGGGCGGGGATTGCTTCCCGCAGGGCAACGATCGCGTAGTCCGGTAGGGCTTGGCTCAAATCCGTTAAAGTGACTCCAGGGGCATAGGAGGGCTTGACGGAACCGAGGCTTTGAGAGGGACGCTTCGCTAAGAAATCCCCCACTAACTGGGCCGGAGCATGGTAATTTTCGCCCCCTAAGCGGAAGGCTTGGGCTTCTAATTGCCGTTGTAATTCCATGCCCGCGAGGGCATGGCCTGGAAAATCCTCTGGGGTAATGCCCACCACTAAGCCACTATTGGCATTCCGTTCATTGCGGGAATATTGGCTCATGCCATTGGTCACGACTTTACCCGTTTCTGAAGTGGCTGCGACCACTAAACCACCGGGACACATACAGAAGCTATAGACGGAGCGGCCATTGCTGCAATGGTGAACGACTCGGTAATCCGCTGCGCCTAAAATTTTATGACCCGCATAGTCTCCATAACGACAGCGATCGATGAGGTGCTGGGGATGCTCAATGCGGAAGCCAATGGAAAAGGGTTTGGGTTCAATGTATACGCCGCGATCGAATAACATCTGGAAGGTATCCCGCGCACTGTGGCCGATCGCTAAGATTAAATGCTGCGTGGCTAAATATTCTCCATTTTCTAGGAAAATTCCTTTCAGTTGACTATCCTCAATCTGCACATCCACCACTCGGCTTTGAAAGCGAATTTCTCCCCCTAAATCTTGAATTTGACGGCGAATATTCTGGACAATTCCCACTAACTTAAAGGTTCCAATGTGGGGACGATTCACATAGAGAATTTCCGCAGAAGCCCCCGCCTCGACAAACTCTAATAAGACCTTGCGACTATAGTGCTGAGGATCCCGAACTTGGCTGTAGAGCTTGCCATCGGAGAACATCCCGGCTCCCCCTTCCCCAAATTGGACATTGGATTCCGGGTTAAAGTCCTCCCGTTCTTTCCAAAACCCAAAGGTATCCTTTGTCCGTTCCCGCACAGATTTGCCCCGCTCCAAAATCAAGGGACAAAAGCCCATTTGGGCCAGGAGCAGCCCCGCAAATAGACCCGCTGGCCCCATACCGACAATAATGGGACGCTCCGACAGGTTGGAGGGAGCCGTGGCCACTGGCCGGTAGGACATATCCGGGGTTAGGGAGATGTGGGGATCCTTTTTGAAGCGTTTCAGCAGGCGAGATTCCTGGGGCGTATCCACATCCAGAATATAAACTAAGACGATCGCCGCCTTATTGCGGGCATCGGGACTGCGTTTGAAGATCTGATACCCCCGCAGATTCTCGGCGGTGATGCGTAATTTAGCTAAAATTGCCTGCTCCAGATCCGCTTCGCTGTGATCGAGAGGCAACTTAATTTCCGTCAAACGAATCATGTTGCTTTCCTGGTAAGGTAAACAGGGGCATATCGTAATCCTCAATGGAGTCTGAGGGGTGATCCTCTGGGCAACATCAAGGGCTTGCAGTGCTGACCACTTAAGGCTTTCCACTCCTCCAGATGAAATGTCTTCTCCTCAGACGGTAACCTCTTCTCCCGATCCCCGATCGGTCTATGAAACGATCGTAGCGAACATCGAAACGGTCATTAAAGGACAACGATCGGCGCTGCGTAGGCTGTTGGCTGCCTTTGTCAGTGGGGGTCACGTCCTCCTAGAAGATTATCCCGGAACGGGAAAAACCACCCTAGCGAAGGCCCTCGCTCGCTCCGTAGAAGCATCTTTTAAGCGCATTCAATTTACACCAGATCTGCTGCCCTCGGATATTCTGGGGGTTTCTATTTTTGATCAAAACGATCGCTCCTTTCGCTTTCATGAAGGGCCCATCTTTGCCCACATCGTCTTGGCGGATGAAATTAATCGGGCTTCTCCCCGTACCCAGTCTGCCCTGTTAGAAGCCATGGCAGAAAACCAGGTGAGCATTGATGGACAACTGCGGGCTTTGCCCGATCTCTTTTTTGTCATTGCGACTCAAAACCCCGTGGAGTCGAGGGGAACCTATCCCCTACCCGAAGCTCAAATGGATCGCTTTGCCCTGCAATTTAGTTTGGGGTACTTAGCCCCAGAGGATGAAGTGAACCTCCTCTCGGCCCAACTGCAACAACATCCGATTCAAACCCTCAAGCCCTGCGCCTCTTTAGAAGACATTCAAGGTCTGCGTACTGCGGTGCAACAAGTGAGAGTGAGTGCTGAACTGTTGCGATATTTAGTGGATATTGTCAATGCCACCCGATCGTTTCCAGGGATTCAAATTGGGGCCAGTCCACGGGCTTCCCTCAGTTTCATGAAAATTGCCCAGGCCCTTGCTTTTTTTGATGGTTATGATTTTGTCACTCCAGATCATGTTCAGGAAATTGCCATTCCGGTCTTAGCCCATCGC
>JBMTZC010000456.1:0-2741 GCA_049455215.1 Prochlorotrichaceae cyanobacterium | reverse complement strand
TTAGGTTTCCCAGAGCGGAGTAAGTTGTTCGGCAATCCAAAGGGGAGTAACCTCTTTACCGATCGCCCAGTCGTTTATCCCCTGCCCTCCATTTAGCCGTCTAGCCTCGGTGTCCCCGACCTTGGCATAGATAATACCTGAATCAAGAAAGAGCCACCCTACGGCTAATTTCCCGAATGGTAAGGGTGGCATGGGGTCGGCATGGAGGACGATCGCTGGTGTTGGCATTAGTCGAGTTCCAAAACGGTTTGCAGAATTTCTTCCAGGGGAGTGTGACACACGATATATCCGAGGGGTAAACCCTGAGCCAATAGGCTGAATGCGTGTTTGGGGTCGATCGCTCGGTACTGGGTTTTAACTGCCCTGTTCTCAAAAATCAGTTCATCTTGATTCCCGATCGCTGTGCCCCAAGGGGATTCAAAGGTAAACTGTCCATCTCCTCGGTGTTTAAGGTATCTGTCATCGATTTCCATGGTTTCCTCACCTCCTTGGGTAGTTGAATTTGTCCTGAACGGGCCAAGACTATGAAAAAAACGAGGGCATTGCTCATCGTGATTCCTTGATCCTCACACCAATCCTGGAAAGAATTTTTGAACGATCGGGGAACCCGAAACTGAATAGTACAGAATTGTTCCTCGCCCATGCTAAACACAATAAAAAACCCTGAGCTAATTTTAACCCAGGGCTTTGACTCAGGCTTTATTCTGTGTAGTCGTCATAAATTTCTACAAAGAATCCATAATTGTCTATATCGGATAGGATGAATCCATGGAACGGAGTACCTTTTCTGAGCAGTTCATCTTCCAGCTTCCCCAGTAACTCTATTGCTTTGTCGGGAGGACAGGGGGCCGAATAGTGCCCGCTTTTAAGCCTGGACACATTGGAAAACACAGACTTGATTTCAGGTTCATACAATTCGTGATTGCGGCTTGAGGCGAAAATTATGACCTCAGGGGTAATCATTGTTGCAACATCTATCATGGCGACTCCTTGCCTTCCTGACTTGTGCCTTTTGAGATGCGGATTTATGCCGGTGCCGCTTGCAGTATCCGCATCGGTTCTGAGGGGCAAGCACCTTACCACACCCCTCAGCTTTGCAGACTTTTGAACTATTGACGAGCCGATCGATTATTGCGGCAAGACGATCGGCTTCGTCTCTAATTTGCTGAGACACTACGGGCGGGCTGTAGCAGGATTGCCCCAGCGCACTTTTTCAAAGCCTGGGCACCCTTCCCACTTCTCCGCTGGCTGAGTCATTGCTTCATGCTCGAAGACTCCGCCAGGCAATGCGTGATCGCTGACGACAAAGTATTGATGCGCTCCACCTTCTGGAGTGGATTCTAACCTTGAGTCTACGGCAGCAAAACTAGTCTCACCACGCTCCCATGCGGCGAACTCCTGCATTACCGCTTCCGTCCATTTGCGGGATTGTTCTTTCGCCTCCTCCTCAGAGGTGAAAAGGTGTGAATCTTGCCCGGAGGCGGGCTGTACTGACCAGAATGCTTGAATGTTTTTGCGGTTCTTGCTTGTCATAACGTTCTCCTTGAGAAATTGATTTATCCTTGACTTATAGCTAAATTAGCAAACCCTCTTGCACTTGTCAAGCACTTTAGGAAAAAATTTTATGACAGCGATCGTCCCTTCCGTTACCTTTCCGGATATTACCCATTTATTGCTGGAGAGCTACCTAGGCACTACCACGGGGATTCTGGACTGGCAGAACTTCAGGTCTATCGCGCCCCCTGACGATGGCAGCCTGGCTTATGCCGGGGCTATATGGCCAAACCAGTACACGGGTGAACCCGCTGCACTGAGGAACCGTAAGCGATCGTCTACCCGTTGGGGTATTAGATTGCAAATTGCCGGGGCTGATGTTGAGCAAGTGACGCTACGGGCCCATCAATGGGCAAGGGTACTCGATCGCCTTCTGGAATCCGTAACTACCTTGGAGGGACAGGAACGGGAGGGGGCAGACCTGGAAGGAACTTACGAAGAACTTGAGGTTGCCAATAACACAACGATCGCACTTACCCAAACGCCCTGGACTATAATTGTGGATGAGAATGAGTCCGGTGGTGCAGTGGCGATTGTTTCGAGCAGCTTCACAGTAATTAATTCGGTATAGATATGAGATTGCGGTGGCGGGTCGTTGTGTTGGTAATTGTCTCTGGGGCGATCGTAATTTCTCCCGCCTATGGCGCAAGTTTTGCACTAGGTCAAATCCCAATTAACAGCGACACTATGACCGCCGGCGTAATGGTTGCTGGGGTAGCGCTATACATTGCCGGTATTGAAAAAAACTTAACTAAAGATATTGATGAACTGAGTAAGACGCTAGAATCTGAGATTGATAGAATTCGTGAAACGATCGTTGGTGTTGATAAAAGTTTGGCTCTACTGTCTCAGAAATGCTCTACCGATGATGACCAGTTGCGGAAAGAATTAAGTTCAGCCATTGACGCAATTGCTCGATTAAAAGGAAACGATCGTAATCAAGATAAAAAAATATTAGATATTTGTAATTGGATTTCCACCCAAAGTTCTAAAGGGTTTAGTTCCCGCCATGACTGGAAGGACTGATGGTCTGTTGTTTTGCTGGGCTTCTGTTTGGCGCAAAGGTGACCCTAGAGGGAATCGAAACCCAGGCTCAGTTGGAGATAGCCAAGGCACTGGGTATCAGCTACGGGCAAGGGTTCTACTGGTCTAGAGCAGTCCCGTTTTATAAGCTTTGCAGGGATTGG
>JBMTZC010000455.1:0-2797 GCA_049455215.1 Prochlorotrichaceae cyanobacterium | reverse complement strand
CGCTGCGCGCAGCACTCTCCCATTCAATCTTTTCACTTTCAGTGGAAAGCCGTAATTCATAATTCATAACTGACTTAACTGAACCCCCAAAGCCTCATGGGTATTGATGTATTTTCCCGTGCCCTTCACCAGTTCTGGCTTTGGTTCTGCCCAGAGTAGCCAACGGCTCCCCCCCGGTAGCGCTTGAGTACTGGCGGGATTTTGACTCAGCCACAACACCGCCTCCTCCAAGGGCAAATCATAGTTTTGGGGCTCTCCCGGTTGGGCGGCTGCCAGGGCTTCTAACACCGGATATTTACCGAGAATGACCCCTTGCTCCGCCGTCCACAGTTGTACGGGAATATTGAGGTGTTGGGCATAAAAATAAAGCGAAGCCGCCGCAATGACCGCCTGTTCAAAGGCTTCAACAACGTAAGATTCTTGTTCTGGCGAAGCTTCCTGTCCCCAGACCCGATCAGACCAGTCCCAATGGGAGTCGAGGGCAATGAGGAGAGATTGTCCCCCCTGAAAAACCTCCAACTCCCGAACCCGTAATTCGCCATACCGGGCACTGGTTCGCCAGTGAATAAACCGCATGGGATCCCCCCACCGATAGGGGCGCAGGGTGCGGGTAATTTCCGTCACCATTTGCTGCGGTCGGTTAAAGGCACTCGTGTCATTCTCAATGCGAGGATTTTGGGTTTTGCCCAGATCGTCAATTAGAGGACACCGGCCGAGGGGCAGCACCGTTGGATAAACGATCGCTTTGCCAGGGGCCGGAAACGCCCGACGATACCACAACAGTCCAAAGGGGGAGGCCGTCCTTAAATTCAAGGTTTCCCAGCGATAAATGCCCCGCCGCTGAGTCCCCTGGGTATAATTCCATTCAAAGTAATCCTGGGGGGGAATCAAAGCGATCGCCTCTTCTACGGGTTCTCCCAAGACGATCGGCAATTGATCCACCGCTTGTAATAAGACCTTCGGTTCATGGGTTTGGTTGGTAAACCGCACCGTCACGGCCAAGGGATCGCCAGCACTGACGGGATCAATCTTGAGGCGGGTAATGGTCAGCCCCGTCAAACTCTGCCGGGAGAGATAGCCACTCACCCCAACGATCGCCATTCCCGCCCCACTCAAAACATAGAGCCATCCCGAGAGGGTATTGGTTGCCGCAATAAAGAAAAAGAGAGATAGCCCTCCCAGTACCCAGCCACTGTAAGCCGGGTTGAACCAATGGGTCTCAAGCCAATCTCCTAACCGTTGAGTTTGAGCCATACGCTGGAATCCCCGTCATTTCTGGAACCGTCCTGGAACAGTAGTATACCGCCCGCTATCCTTAATCATCGAGAATCATCGAGGTGTCCCGATCTTAGCGTAGGGCATGGGAACTGATCTAAAGGAACAGCCTTGAGCGTTGAGGGATAACCAGACCAGAAAACCTTTAAAACTATCCGGAATTCTAGCCGCGTTTTTGAAAAGGATGGCAAAGGATCTAATACTTACGAATGGGTCAGTTTTACTGCACGTTTGATAACCGTGCTGCAAAAGGAGGCGTTTCCCTCGTTAGAAGGGATGAACCCTCCCGTCCTAAACGTATCGACAACAGGCTGTCAGTCCTCAGGGTTTGAAGTTTGTAGGGTGGTGCAACCTCAAATTCAAACGTTAGGGCTTAATGCTGATACCAGCAAATCAGCCGCTCTTGCGGAAATCATCCCCAGAGATTCCTCAATCTCCAGGAGGCCATTCCAGTCTATAGATTCTTAAATAGTTGGAGAGTAGGACAGAGGCTGCAACCCGGTATAATAATCTTGGGTGGTCGCCTTCCTCGATCGTCAGGCATAACCACTTAACATTGGGAGAAGGAACCATGCTACAGGATCGTCATTTTTTTAGCGTCCTTAAACGCCGTCTGCGGGCAGAACTAGAGGAAAATCCCCCCCTTTTCCCTTGGGAAACGGAGGTGCAAGACTATCCCGATGATCTTTGGAATTTAAATTTAAAATCACTCCAACTCCCGGTTGCTTTACCCGAATCTTTGTTAGAAAAACTGTTTACCGCTTGTCAAACCAGCCTTCATTCCGTGAACCAAAAAGGTCGGCAACTCGTTCAAGCGGTAGAATCTCTTTTTCCTAATGCATCCCTCGAACTGAACGACATGGCGGGCATGATGCTCTTAGGGGCAGCACGGGATGAGGAAGGGGGCAAAGCTTGGATTTTGGGACAACCCCCAGAGAGCTATGAGGCCGCGTCTCCCCAGCAACAGATGGCCCTGACCTTGTTGGCTGCTGATCAAATTCTTTTTGATTTACTCTCTCTGGATTTGTCTCCCCAGAACCCCAAAGCGACCAGCCAATGGGAAACCGAACTGGGAACGATCGTCTTACACGCCGCACAAGCCAAAACGCAGCACTCTCAAGATCCCTGTCTGGAGTTAATCGTAGACTTGCCCTGTTCGGGCTTAGTTCAAATTGAAGTATTGCAGGAAGAGGGTCAGCCCCATTGGTTGTCCCAGGAACGGGATAATGCCGGTACTCTGCGCTGGACGATTCCCCTGCCCCAGGTCTCCCTGAACAAACATTCGGCTCACATCCCCCTGCGGGTCTGTTTGAATCACAATATTCCAACGGTTCATTTCGTTCTGCGGTGGACGGACACAGCGGATCAGTTCTAGTCCAAGACAGACAAGACCGATAAAGCTGATCCATAAAGAGAACTAAGTCGAGGGGCACCAGCAACGTGCCCCTCTTTCTGTTTCTGTTTCTGCTTGAAAAAGGGGGGAACCGGAAGAAACGGCTCGAAAGTCCCCCTTACCAAGGGG
>JBMTZC010000454.1:0-2815 GCA_049455215.1 Prochlorotrichaceae cyanobacterium | reverse complement strand
CGTTTGTTTTCGCCAGCCACCAAGAAAATAACGGAGCGGGCAGTATTAATTAAAGGAATCGTAAAGGTTAAACGGGGTTGTCCGTCTTTATTACCAACAGTCACAGACCGATCGCAAACCTCTAGGGCTGGGGTGTGGGGAAAGAGAGAGGCGGTGTGGCCATCGTCCCCCAGTCCTAACAAAATAATGTCAAACACGGGAAAGTCTTGACCCGTTACCGCAAAAAAACGATCGAGGTGGTCATTATAGGTTGCCGCATCCACGGCTGGATCGCCACTTAAGGTGGGCATGGGGTGAATATTACTGGCCGGAATGGGAACCTGATCTAACCAAGCTTTGCGGGCCATGCCTTCATTACTATCGGGATGATCCGCTGGCACATAGCGTTCATCGCCCCAAAAGCAGTGCAACTGCTCCCACGGTAAACTGGCCTCGGCCAGGTTGGCATAGAGAGGTTTGGGGGTACTTCCCCCCGCCAAAGCCAAACTGCAACGCCCTCGAGTTTCGATCGCTAAGCGGATTTTTTCTTCCATTAAAACCGCCGCCCGCTGGATTAAGGCTTCTTTGCTGGCCAACACTTCAACGATCGGTGCCATAACTCTACCCTAATAAATGATCTAGACCAGGAGGGGACTTCCTCCTTTCAACGTAAAAAGTGAGCGCTAGAGGGCGGCGCTTTGCGCCACCCTCTAGCGCATGAAAGTCAGAGCCAGAGTTGAACATCTGTCCCGGGAGCGGGTTCCGGTGGGAACCCAGTGGGAGAAATGTTGGGAGATGTTGACAGGATCTCCCGCCTCAATGCTCAGATGGTGTTTTCTTAGTTCCGATCGTTGTCTTGCTTGCCAGACAGGGCTTCAAGCTGGTGCAGCAACGTTTCTGTCTCAGCTTGCAAGCAGAGAAACTCTGCTTGGTGAGGTGCTTTATAAAATTGACGGAGACGATCCAGCGTTGCCAAGGAGTTGAGAGAAGACACAGGCGCAATGGTAGGCGTGGCCATAAAAACCTCTTACTAAATGGAACTTATCAAAACTTAACATTGAATTCTACAATGAATTCCCCGTTTCTTGATCATGGATACCATACTTTATCTTGAGGGACTAGCAACTTATTAAAGCGGAAAGCCTCTTGAGAGCTAGAAATATTTCCTGAAATTGTTTGGCTTTCCGTGAAAAGCCATCTTGAGTTACAGCGAAACCTGGTTAAGAATGGTAGCATTACGCCCATCCTTTCCTCTTAATTGCTATGTCTGTCTCTACTGCACCGCCATCCGATCGTGCTGAAAATCCGATTCAGTGGCTTCGGGAGAACTTTTTCAGCAATTGGTTCAGCAGTCTGATGACGATCGTGATTGGCAGAATTGCTTTTTCTATTGGTTTTGGATTCTGGCAGTGGGCCACCACCACGGCCCGCTGGGATATTCTTTCCGCTAACTTGCCCCTCTACTTTGCTGGACGGTTTCCGCAGTCAGAATATTGGCGCTTGTGGATCATCATTTCCCTGATCAGCGGCTTAGCGGGAATCACCTGGGGGAATTCTTGGCATCGGGCTCAGGAAGAGCGAATTGAGCTTAAATTACCCCCATCCGCTAGTCCTCTGGCGGTCAGCCCCGCGATTCTCCTCGGGTTAGCCTTGGCGATGGTCATTGCGATCGTCCCCTCGGGCCCAATGGAGATCATCAGCTTCGGCTTAGGAGAGTGGTCTGGACGAGTGTTGCTTGTGGCGAAGCTCGGCACTTTGCTGATTGGGGTAATGCTTGGCCGGAGTTTTTGCCCCAGCCTTAAGGATGTCGGCAACTGGAGTTTGCCCTTAGTGTGGGGCATCGGTGCCCTGATTGCGGTGCTCTTGAAATGGGGCATCGGAGCGATTGCCTTTGAGGTGAGCTTATTGCTGGGGGTAACGTGGGTATGGTTTCGCCCCCAGGTGCCCCCCTGGATTGGTGTACAGACCTTGCTTGGCTTAGGTATTGGCGGGCTGATTATGGTGCTGCCCCCCGTTTCTTTGGCCTACCGGGCCGCTTTAATGGGTGAACTGGGTTTATTTTTAGCCGGGGTTGTGGTCGGGAAAGGTTGTGCCCGGTTGAACTGGGGATCTTGGCTTCCCCTGCTCTGGTTTATGAGTTTTTGGCTAGGGCTTTGGTTTTTGCGGGGGGGCTTCGGTTTAGCGATCGTTTCCACCAATGATTGGAGCGGACTTTTACTGACGGTCTTCCTCTCGGTCATTAGTATTGCGCTGTGTTTTCCCTTGGGGGTCATTTTGGCCCTGGGACGACAAAGTAACTTATTTGCCCTGCGGTGGCTCTCCATTCTCCATATCGAAGTGATTCGAGGAGTCCCCCTCATTTCCATTTTGTTTATGGGGCAGGTCATGATTCCCCTCTTTTTACCGGAAGGAATGCGCCCCGATCGGGTGTTAAGGGCGATCGTTGGTTTGACCCTTTTTAGCGCCGTTTACATGGCAGAAAATATTCGCGGTGGGCTGCAGTCTATCTCTAAAGGTCAGGTGGAAGCCGCTAATGCCCTCGGTTTAAGTTCCCCCTTGACCATTGGTCTGATTGTCCTCCCTCAGGCCCTGAAGGTGTCCATTCCGGCCATTATCGGTCAGTTTATTAGCCTGATGCAGGATACAACCCTCCTCTCGATCGTGGGGCTCTTAGAATTACTCGGTCTCAGTCGTGCAATTTTAGCCAACCCTGAATTTGTCGGTCGCAATGGAGAGACCTACTTGTTCATCGGCATTCTCTACTGGTTCTTCTGCTATGCCATGTCCTTAGGTGGGCGACGACTGGAGAAGTCCCTGAGCCGAGAACACCATTAAG
>JBMTZC010000453.1:0-2821 GCA_049455215.1 Prochlorotrichaceae cyanobacterium | reverse complement strand
CCTCTGTCCAGGTTTGACGATCGCTCCCTAAGGCACGGTAGGACTGACCGGAGGTATTGCGTAACGGTTTACTACCCAAGGTGTTGACCCAGGCTGCGATCGTTTCTGCGTTAGGGGGATTGTCTTTGAGGTTAATAAAGGTGTAGGGAAGTTGCTGATGATCCAGCCATTGCAGGGCTTTCTTGCAGGTTCCACACTGGGGAATGCCGTACAGAATTAAGGAAGTCATGGTCATAGGATGGAAAGGGTTAAAAGAACGCGATCGGTCAGGGGATCAGGCACTGATGAGCTATTTTTGGCGACTCACTGAAGGCGAAAGATTGCGCTCAAATCTGTTCAGAGAAACCGTAACTGACCTAGACAGCAGTTAATATTAATCTTACACAGGGGTGTTCCGGTTTTCAGGTGCGTATTTACTCATTTTGGGGTGTGTTAGATGAATAGTGGAGTTGGCTCTCCCTATGGGGGAGTACCCGAAGGTCAAGAAGGGCTTGTCCTTCAGCGGGGGGGCGAAGAGTTGTTGTTGATCAAGCGGAACGATCGTTTTGTCCTGCGCTTAAGCGATCGTTCCCTTACGCCAGAGCAGGTACCGGGGGCCACGGCTTGGGGACAAATTAAGCAGATTGAGGGGACACCCCTCTTCGTGATTCAACTCACGGACTTAGATGCCACCTCAGAGTTTGCCGCTGCGGTGCTTGATGAGGTCATGATTCAAGCTCGTCAATGCCCTCAGGTGCAATATGCAGCCCATGTCTATAGCCTGGTGGGGGATCCCGAAACGGAAGTGTACATTGGGGATGAGGTGACGATCGCGTTTGAAAGTACGGTCACTCGTCCCCGCATTCAAACCCTGACCAATGGGGTGGGGTTGGCGTTGGGTTCTCCGGTTCGGGGGCTGACTAACACCTGGATTACGGAACTAACCCCCCTGGCTCGGGAAAATCCCATTAAGTTAGTTAATCGGCTGATGACCTTGCCGGAAGTGCTGCTGGCTGAAGCCAACATTATTCTGCGTCACGCCCCGTTCTATACCCCCAAAGATAGCCTCTACCCTCGTCAGTGGTATTTAAGCAAAGGAAAAGCCCAAACCTCGGAAGCGATCGTTGATATTGAAGTGGAGCGGGCCTGGGATATTACCCGAGGAGAGCGATCGATCGTCATTGCGATCGCCGATGAAGGCATTGACCTGCACCATCCTGATTTTCAAGGGGTCGGTAAACTCATTGCCCCTCGGGATCTGCGGGGGCAGGACTTTTTACCCCTCCCCGATGCAGATCAAGAAAATCATGGCACAGCGGTGGCGGGTGTTGCCCTCGCGGAAGAAAACGGAGATGGCATTGTGGGAGTTGCACCGGGCTGTGCCCTGCTGCCCATCCGCACAACGGGATATTTAGACGATCGTTCCATCGAAGATATTTTTCACTGGGCCGTAGAGCAAGGAGCCGCCATCATTTGCTGTAGTTGGGGGGCGGGTTCCGTCCACTTTCCCCTCTCTCTGCGGCAAAAGGCCGCCATTAGCTATGCGGCAAAAGAAGGTCGAGACGGCAAAGGCTGCATCATTCTCTTTGCAGCAGGAAACTTTAACCGTCCCGTTAATGCCCCTGTGACCGAACGGGGTTGGCCCCGCAATTTGCTCTCCGGACAAACCCACTGGCTCAATGGTTTTGCCGCCCACCCCGACACGATCGCCGTGTCCGCCTGCACCAGCCTCGGCCAGAAAGCCGCCTATAGTAATTGGGGCAACGAGATTTTTATTACTGCCCCCAGTAGCAACGGCATCCCCGCGATCGTCCTCACGGAAACCGGATTAATTCCCACCGCGCCACCCCTTAAAACGCCCTTAGCAGGGTTAAGTATCTGGAGCAGCGATCGAACTGGGGCTGCAGGCTACGATCGTGGCGATTTTACTGCCACCTTTGGGGGCACCTCCAGCGCCGCGCCGATCGTAGCGGGTGTAGTTGGTTTAATGCTCTCCATCAATCCCAGTCTGACCCTAGGGGAAGTTAAAGATATTTTGCGCCAAACCGCCGAAAAACGAGTCGATCCTAATCCCGATCCTCAACTGGGTCTACGGCTAGGCAGTTATGAACGGAATGGTCACTCCCCCTGGTTTGGCTATGGTCTCATTAATGCCGCTAAAGCCGTACAGGAAGCCCTCCAGCGCAAACCTCAGATCGTCGCCACCTCCGAGCAGTCTCCTCAAACCTTGACCCTGACCCTAGAGTTAGCCAACCCACTCCCCATCCCCGATAACGATCGTATCATCCAAACCCTCACCGTCCTCCAATCCCGCAGAATCCTAGCGATCGAAACGGGTCTAGAACTAGAGCACCATTTTCTCGGAGACTTAGAAATTTATCTCACCCCGCCCCAGGGGGATCCCATTCTCCTGCAACCCCGAACCCTAGGCCGACAGACCCATTTAGAAACAACCTACTCGCTCCAAACGACACCCGGTTTAGAACGGCTCCTGCGCCGAAACGCTCAAGGCGATTGGCAACTGATCATCAGCGATCGTGCCCCAGGATTCACCGGAGTATTGAAACACTGGCACTTAGGGTTCACTTTGGCTTGAGATCTGTTTTTGCAAAAGCAAACCTCGAATGATGTCACCATTGAAGTTTTCATCACTTAACAAACTCAACATAATTGGCTGTTACGGTTTCTGTTGAGAGAGTAAACGAGTACGGATGGAAGTCAAATCAGGTTGAATATTAGATAAAGAGAGAGTTGAGTATCGATTCACAATAGACTCAGGAGATTTACCATCTTGAAACGCTCGAATTACAGTCTCCAACAAAACTCTTGAATTTCCAACTCG
>JBMTZC010000452.1:0-2891 GCA_049455215.1 Prochlorotrichaceae cyanobacterium | reverse complement strand
CGTTGTCCGAATTGGCTCGGACAATCCCCGTCGCTTTAGCGCGGGGTTGGTGAAATTCATTGTGGCTTTACTACGGGCTTCGGTGAATGTGTCTTTTCAATTTCATCGATTTCTAAGGTGGGATTATCTTTCGCTAGCTTCATAACACCCACCAACATCAAGGCTTGAATCGAAAATCCAATAACGATCGCCGTTAAAATGACCGCCTGGGGAACAGGATCAGCATAAGTTCCCTGGGGACTTTCTCCCAAAATGGGAGTAAACACACCACTATGGGTTGAAATGAAGACATAAAAGGCAATGACTCCCGTACTCATCACATCCATGGCGATGATTTTCATCATTAAATTCTTTTTAAGAATAATGCCCAAAAAACCGAATAAAACGGTTGCAAAAATACAGGCTTCTAGGATCAACATAAATTAAAAATTTTTTGATTGTCCACGAGGGATCGTCATCTATTCAGTGCAAATCAGTCCAGAACCTTACGGTATCGGCATAAACCGACCCGTCCCGTTTTACTACTAGAGGCTGAAATAAGCGCCCCCAGAGGCATTTCATCCCTAACTGATGACAGCCTTTAGTGGATGGGAATTTCGGTTCTGATGATGATCTGACTATACAGCATCTTGTAGATGCATCTGATTCAAGGAATTCACGGCTGATTTAAAGTCCTCCCGTCTATCGTGGAGCTTTAAATCAGAATTTGACGAGACGTAAAAACAGTGAACGGTAGAGTCCCCGAATGTCATGGAAGGGCACCCTACCGTCTGAAGTTGATGCCTTCTGTCCTCCAACCCCCGGTAGAGGGCTGAGGACAGGGAAGACATCTAGTCCTTGACTGTTGCGAGGGGGGGAACGCTGACCACACCCTCCGGTTCAGGGATTTCCGACGGTTCCTCACTGGGGGATTTCAAGGCAACCTGCAGCAGAGGGGGAGCCAAAAAGGTTGTCAAAATGACCATGACGATAATGGCTGCTTCGAGGGGTTTATCTAAGACACCGCTGGCAGAACCAATTCCCGCAAAGACTAAGCCCACTTCACCTCGGGGAATCATCCCCACCCCGATCGCTAGGCGGTTAATATTCGGTTGTCCAAACACCGTCCAGCCCGTCACCACTTTGCCCACAATGGCAACGCTAATTAAGAAGGCAGCAATAATTAGACCTTCACGGTTTTCAGCGATCGTTGGGTTCAATACGCTTAAATCTGCTTTCGCTCCCACCGTGACAAAAAAGATGGGTACTAAGATGTCCGCAATGGGCATCACCTGCTGATCCAACTCTTTGCGCTTATCGGTTTCATCCAACACTAACCCGGCCGCAAAGGCGCCTAAAATCGCTTCCAGGTGAATCAGGTTGGCAATCACGGCCATCACTAAGGCAAAGGTAAAGGCGGGAATCAGTAAGGCACCGCGAGTTTGCAGTTTATCGGCGATCGCCACAAAGCTCTTATTAAAGAATTTACCGAGGAGAATGGCACCGAGGAGGAAGCCGGTGGCACTGAGAATCAGATAGACCACATTGAGTAAGTCCACTTCACCGGTTTTGGCTAAACTCGCCACCACTGCCAGCACAATAATCCCCAACACATCATCCATCACCGCCGCACCGACAATGATTTGTCCTTCAGTGGACTTGAGGTGACCGAGTTCGGACAAGACCTTAGAGGTAATGCCAATACTGGTTGCGGTCAGAGCTGCCCCAGCAAAAATCGCCGGAATTAAGGGGGTGTGGAAGAATAGCACTAAGCCCACCGTACCCAGGGCAAAAGGCGCTGCAACCCCAACCACCGCAACGATCGCGGCCTGGTAGCCCACCTTTGTTAACTCCCGGAGGTCAGACTCCAAGCCAATTTCAAAGAGGAGGACAATGACCCCCAACTCCGCCAACACGGAAATGACTTCGCTCTGACTTTGGAAGATGTGGTTAATGCTCTCGAGATCCAGATTGCCCAGGGTTTGCATCAAGCCCATCAGCAGAGAATCACTGGCAGTTGCCCCCGTTTCGGGAAAGACGAGGAAGTGCAGGGCAGATACCCCTACCACTACCCCCCCAACTAATTCACCTAAGACAGGGGGAAGGCTAAACCGCTTGGAGAGTTCTCCCCCTAACTTACTGACCAAGTACACAGCCACTAAACTGAGTAAAACACTGGTGAGGACAAAGGGAGCCCTCTCACTTTCATTGAGGGAGATGGGGGTGGTCTCTGCTACACCATAGATCAAAGGTACTGAAGACCAGCTATTTATTAAATGAGTTATGTGCATGAAAATGTAGATGAGTAACGTGAGCAAAGCAAGAGTTCGAGGCCAAACAAGTCCCCGATCGCTCTCAGAAAGAGCGACAACGCTTAACGTTTTAGGAATCCTCGATGAATGGTGGCGGGAGGCTTAGCCCCTCGCCATAATCCCAATAGTGGATTGTTCGAGGTACCCGTTTTTCATTAGGGGTGTTTAGAATTAGCGCTGTTTAGAAAGTTGAACTTAATGCCACCTTTGGCAAAGCAAAGTAACCGCATTTGATCTAAAAATCTTACGGGCCGTTGCTCGAAGGACATTAAGGACTCTAGAATTCGGTAAGAAATTTCCGAAAAACCTTACCGAGGCAATTCATAGATAAAAATCTATGAACTTTCTTTTTCTCATTGAGTATTATCTAATCATAAAATCTTAAGAATTTCTAGTGATCGCGGATATAGTTTTTAATAAACCCTACAAGTTTTCCTTATCAGTGTTGGATATACCTATTGAATATGGCTGTTGGCAGCAATCCCAGCCCACCATCGCCGGTGAAGGGCTAACACGTACACACATCTTGGATGAGAACCCAAAATCTGATTTACCCCCCTTAATCCCCCCTTGGAAAGGGTGGAAACTCCGAGCCAATCC
>JBMTZC010000451.1:0-2915 GCA_049455215.1 Prochlorotrichaceae cyanobacterium | reverse complement strand
TTTACGCCCCTAGAAAACGCTGAGGACTCAGTAAATTCTGGGGATCAAAGGCGTGTTTAATGCCTTGCATCAAAGACAGGGCATTGCCCCCATAGCCCCAAACATCGATTTGTTGCTTGAGCGCAACGGGGCCTTCTAACACGCTCAGAAAACCACCCTGATTCTGGCAATGGCGACGCAAAGATTCCAGCACCGGAAACCGTAAGTTATAAGGCTCTAGTTCAACCCAGCCTAAACCGCTACCACCGTGAATAACTCCTCGGGCGATCGTTCCCTCGGCTTGATTAGCTAAGGTATCCAGCATCTTCAAGGTATCGATCGCGGCGGTGGGTAAAATCCCAATCTTACAAAGAATGCGGGGAGAGCGGGAGGATTCCTGAGTCGCCTCGAAGTAGGAACGGCCACGACATTGGAGGGTTTGCCAAAATTCCTGTTGCGCGGTTCCTTCCAAAATCAGCGTTTCTAAATTCTGAGTTTTGCCCCAGTCCTGTAGGGGCTGAAGTTGGGCGGTGACGGCAGCATCTAAACTAGAAAACTGTACCGCCAAAGCGATCGTATCAGGGGCTAGGGCTGTGTTGAGGTAATCTTGAAGAACCTGTGTGGAGAGCAAATCTACGGCAACGGGGGTTAAAGCCGAGGCCTGTAGGGTTCTAAAGACTGCATTGACATTGCTGGCGGCTCCCCACAGCAGCAGGGTTCCTTGGCGATCGGGAATGGGATAACAGCGCAAAGTCACCTGGGTAACAATGCCCAGGCTGCCATAGGATCCCGTAAACAGCTTCATGAGGTCGTAGCCCGCCACATTTTTGACCACTCTACCCCCCGCTTTCGATCGTTGCCCATCGGCTCGGACAAATTCAATGCCCAAGAGCAAATCCCGAACGCCCCCATAGCGATGCCGTAACGGCCCCGAATCGGCCGTGGCAATAATGCCCCCCAGGCTACTGTCCTGGCCGCTGGTTCCCTGGAGAGGCACCATCTGACGATGGGACTGGAGCAGTTTCCCCACCTCCTGCAACGTCATGCCCGCCTGAGCCGTTAGGGTCAAGTCCCCCACGGCGTGGTCAATTAAGTGGTTTAAGCGGACAGTGCTGAGGATCAGTTGCACCGGAGGACTGGGTTTGCCCCAGCTTAACTGCCAGCCTTGCCCCGCTGGAATCAGGTGCCAGCCCTCTCGGGAAGCACAGATCACAACTTCCGCTAAGGCTTCGACACTGGTGGGCATCACTAAACACGGGGAAACCTTGGGATCAGCAAAAACTCCTTTTAACCGTTGTGGCCAAGGATCTGGCAAGTTTTCGCCCGCAAAGACTGAATCTGCACCCAATAAACTTTCCAGGATGGAGAAGTTTGACCTCATCCTTTAATCACCTTAATCAAAATCTGGGCCAGTTCCGTGAGTTGTTTACGATCGAAGGTTTTGACCAAGACTTGAGCGGCTCCTCGCACATCCCTAGGCAGAATAATCTCATTACCGCTGGCCGCAGCAGGGGCGGCCGGGGCAGCGGCGGCGGCTGGAGCCGGTGCTGCTGGCGCTGCAGATGCCCCCAACTTTTTCAGGTTGGCACTCGGTTGGATTTCTGCTGCCTTACCCATGACCCCTTTTTGGGCAGCATCTTTTAATTCTGTGATCACTAAGGGGGCTAAGACCTTAAAGCTGGCCTGGGAATTGCCGATCGCTCCTTTCGTCGTTTTAACTAAATTGCACCATTGTTCGGAAGCTGCACCAATTTCGGCGAGACGATCGCAATGGGCTTGGAGCTTTTGGCGAGCGGCTGCGCCATCCGGTTGCTTGAAAATACCGAGAACTTCCCGTAAAACCCCCATGACCTGAGTATTGAAATCCTCCGGTAAGCTCGGGCCCTTGCCGCTTAGCTTTTCGAGGTAGGTCTGAAGTTGACTGAAAACGGGTTCCAGTTGTTGACTCGCTTTTTCTTGCTGGTCTTCAGGGCCTGACCCAATCCTTCCTAACAGATCCTGCAGTCCATCAAAGCCCTTTAAAAACAGGTCTTCAATGTTGCGATCGATCGGGACAGGGTTTTCTTTGAGAATTTTAAAGCAATCTTCCATCCGGTGAGCCACATGCCCCACCGCCTTAAATCCCAACATATTGGCACCGCCCTTGACGGAGTGAGCGGCACGAAAGAGTTCATTCATCTGTTCCGGATCATCACAGAAAGCCTGAAGGCTGAGAAGACCCTTTTCAATGGTCTCCATGTGCTCCCGCGCTTCCTCAATGAAGTATCCAATAATCTGTTGCTTCTGATCCACGACACTACTCCTCAAACTGTGCTAGCTAGCTCTTTCAGGCTATGCTCCAGAATTTTACTATACGTCTTGATTTTCGATGGGCAGCAACGCTAACCGTCGCAAATACAGACTTCTGTGACTCACCTGTAGAGGCTTTTGCTGATCGTTACCGGTAGGACAAAGATTAAGAAAAATCAACCTTCTCCGTCCCGTACAATTTACCCTGGAGGGATCCTCAAAATCTCATGCTCTGCTTTTCAACAGAGAGATAAGATGCGTTCAGCCGCAAAGCAGCTTCCAATAATTCCATCAAG
Organism: Prochlorotrichaceae cyanobacterium; assembly: GCA_049455215.1. Taxonomy (GTDB): domain Bacteria; phylum Cyanobacteriota; class Cyanobacteriia; order Prochlorotrichales; family Prochlorotrichaceae; genus JBEAPM01. The sequence goes on along the minus strand of JBMTZC010000451.1, from coordinate 351 downwards.
AAGATCCATCAAAATAGATTGTCCCCAATGCTGCGTTTATGCACCGTATACATGAGGTCGGTAGTGGTTAAAACCACCCCTCAATGTCTGCTGTCCTAGACGCTGGTACCGGATCGGTGTCCTAGAAACTCGTGGGTTTCACAAAGTCTCAGGAGCATCAATATTCCCAGTGTAGGAAGTTAATTCTTTTAGTTTAACCTGATCCCGCACTTTTCAGAATAGGAAGCGATCCCCCGATCCCCTGCTCTCCCTAACGTCTATCCAGATCTTCAAAGATCCGATCGGGCACCTGGAAAAATTCAAAAATTTTCCCTCGTACTTCTTGGCTTAAGTTCGCATATCATCAAACCC
>JBMTZC010000450.1:0-2918 GCA_049455215.1 Prochlorotrichaceae cyanobacterium | reverse complement strand
AGGGGAAGCTAGAAGGGGTTTGATGATATGCGAACTTAAGCCAAGAAGTACTAGGACTGAAAAACGACTGTTAAAACTAAACCCCCGGTTTTTTGAAAAGGCCGGGGGTTTTATGCGTCTTTAGGGGAGATCAACGAGGGGAAGCCAAACCGATCGCTTGTTGGAGAACATTCCAGCGAGAACAGTACCAGTAGTCTCGATGGGACTGAATTAAACCCGCTGCATTGAGATCCATTTCCGTATATCCGGAAATCGAAACAGAGGGTTGCCAGGGAAACGGACAGATCCAGCTTAAAGTCCATTCTGTACGGATTTGGCGATCGTTTTGCACAATATCATGTAGCTCTAGCTGGGGATCGCGGAACCAGCGGGCAATAAAGTGGATCATCTCCCGGTAGCGATCGACTCCGTGAAAAGAATTTAAGGGATCCTGAAAAAAGACATCCTCGGCATAGAGGCTATAGGTTTGATCCTGGGGAAAACGCTGATAGTCTGCCCTGAGAGTAGCTACGATCGAGGAAGAGTGCTGGGGATCAGGTGGTGAAATCGGAATAGTCATAGGGTTAGATCAGCGCTAGCACAACAGCCGCTAAAGGCTCTACAGGCTAGGCTAACGCACAAAGCATTCAAAACTCAAAACTGCCCTTAAGCCGCCGTTTCCATCCAGTCATAAATACGGTCGAGCTGATCGAGGGTGATCAAGCCGTACCGCCACAACACCATGGGCAAGGGGCCCGGATCCTGCTGATTATGCTTCAGCGCCAAGGCAATGGAAGAAGTGGACAAACACAAATCGTCCTGTAAGAACTGAATTAAGCGATCGTAGCGGTTCGACATAACAATAGAACTCCCTGAACGATGGTATTCCTGACTAGACCTGATCCATGAGCAAACTCAAAATGCTGGCTGTTCACTGAAGGCGTAGAATACGACCCAGGCTGCCGTTCATTTTGTTGCTTGCGATGGAAAACCAAAATACTCACTCAACCCACTCCCCAGAGCGAACTCCCCTACCACAGGAGGGGAAACTAAAGGCTGAATAGCCTTAAATAGACTTAAACCTATTGGGGATCATTAAAATCTTGGCTTGATTATAGTCTAGACGTTTAGAAAACATAGTCTAGCTTAGGAACTCTTAAAAAAATGTATCAATTCTAAAGAAATTATAAAGAAGGTTCCTTGGGCTACGTAGCAGTAAAGACGGTGGTGATCGTAGTCACCGATGACAACTCATTGAGGTGTCCCGGAGCGTGAGATCCGGTTCTATCAACTAGAAGTCCTAGAAGCCACAATCTTGAGGAAGGAGTGTAGCTCATCCTATCCTGGGATTCTGTAAATTTTTACAACAAAAGCCTTTACAATTATGAGGAAACGATCACATCCTCACACCAAAGGAGACCACCGTGGCTCTATACGCAGAATTGCACCGTCATCTGGGGGGATCTGTTGTTCCCCGTATTCTCTGGCGCTATTTACACCGCAGCGAGTCTGACCTAGCTCTGCGGTTTCCGGAATACGATGAATTTGAAACCTTTTACACTCAACCCCGCAACACCTTAGACGAATACCTAGAACTGCATACCTTAGTGGAAAGTGTACAGACTGCCCACGCCTTACCGTACTTTATTCGTCGCTTAGTGCGGGGGGCCTATACCTTTGAAAACTTGGCATACTTAGAACTTCGCTATACCCCCTATCTGCGGACTGACGATCGGCTCAGTGAGGGAGAACGCATTGAGCAGATGCGCCAAATTGTAGACATTGTGGGGAATGCCAGTCAGGTGGAGGATTATCCCATTATTACCAAGCAGATCCTCTGTATGCACTCCCGCTTGCCCTACGCCGTGAACCGAGCGATCGTGGATTTAGCGGTGGAATTTCCCCAATATGTCTGCGCGATCGACTTAGCGGGAGGAGATGCCCACTATAACGATCGTTTGGAGGAGTTTGTAAAACTCTATGCCTATGCAGTGCAGCGAGGCATTCGCACCACCGGGCACGTTTATGAAACCACGGAAGGCTGTTATCCAGACCTTTTGCCCTATCTACAGCGTATTGGCCATGGCATCCAAATTCCTCTGCACTATCCAGAGTTGTTACCTGAACTGGCTCAGCGCCATCAATGCTTAGAAGTGTGCCCCACCACCTACCTGAAAACTGGAACCCTTTCTGATATTCGTCAGTTGAGAACCGTATTCGATCGTTGTTTTGAGGCGGGGGTTGATATTGCCATCTGCACAGACAACGCCGGCTTGCACAATGTGCGGTTGCCCTTCGAGTATGAAAATCTTTTAACCTACGACATTATTGATTTTGAGCAGTTAAAAGCCTGCCAAACCGCTGCCTTTAACCATGCCTTTGCCTGGCCCCACGAAGATCATCCGGTTTCACTACTCAATAATCTGCTCCAACCCGTAGCTTAATTAACGGTCTCAGGGAAGGCAACTGACTTAGGATGGGTGGACTCGCTCAATGCCGTCCCCCAACTCAGGGCGATCGTGTCCATCTTGACCGGGGCGGATCCCCCTCAGTACACGGTAGGGCTTTCCACTGAAAGCGAAAAATTTTAATGGAAGAGTGCGGCCCCCCCACTCTTCCGCCTTAAGTTGGTAACCTACACGGTAGCTTAGGATAAAAACCGATTCAGTTCACCCTAGAGGTATTGACCCTATGACCCCCGTTTCCGAACAAACCTGTCCGGTCTGTAAAGTTAAAATTATTCCCTGTATCGGGGGCGATCGTGTTCTCTTTTCTGTGGGCGCACCGGGAACGCGATCGATCCTTTGGAAAAAGGTTTGTCAATACACGCAAAATCCTGGCTGTATTAATCAAGATCCGACCCAGCGTTAATTCTTAGCCTGATTGGGAGGCTTTCCACTGAAAGCGAAAAAATTGCATGGAAGAGTGGGGGGGGGGGG
>JBMTZC010000449.1:0-2934 GCA_049455215.1 Prochlorotrichaceae cyanobacterium | reverse complement strand
TAGCGGCGACAAAATAGTCCATAATCCAATCCGCAATCAAATACAACACCCCCCTTAATCGATCGGTGAACTTGAGCCAAGGAGTACTATTCCCCGAACGGTTGCATGGCGGCGGTTAATGTGACGACTTCTCTAGAAGGGATCCAAAGCTGTAGTATTTTGGACGTAGACCCGAGTTTTTATTCACCTTTTCCCTCCTTCGTCCCCCGTCATGTCCCCCACTGCTATTTTGTTACTCTCTTGCCCCGACCAAAAGGGTCTTGTGGCCAAAATTGCTAATTTCATCTATGCCAATGGGGGAAATATTATTCACTCGGATCACCATACTGATAGTGAAACCGGGTTGTTTTTAAGTCGCATTGAGTGGCAACTAGACGGGTTCAATCTCTCCCGTGAATTGGCAGGGCCAGCCTTTGAAGCGATCGCTCGGCCGCTGGAGGCTCAGTGGCAACTCCACTTTTCCGATACTTCTCAAAGAATTGCTATCTGGGTGACGAAGCAGGATCATTGCCTGCTGGAATTATTATGGCGGCAACAGGCAGGGGAATTGCTAGGGGAAGCGGTTTTGATTCTCAGTAATCATCAACAACTCGCAACGATCGCTGAACACTTTAAAATTCCCTTCATTTACCTTCCCATCACCCCTAGTAACAAAATCGAGCAGGAAGCGAAAGCATTGGAATTGCTCCAGGATCAGCAGGTGCAACTTCTGGTTTTAGCTAAATATATGCAAGTGCTCAGTCCCCAATTCTTGCAAGCCTTTCCCGCCGTTATCAATATTCATCATTCCTTTTTACCCGCATTTCCCGGAGCCAACCCCTACCAGCGTGCCTACGCCCGAGGTGTCAAGATTATTGGAGCCACCGCCCACTATGTCACGCAGGACTTAGATGAGGGACCCATTATTGAGCAGGATGTGGCCCGCATTACCCACCGAGATGATCCCAAGGAACTGATTCGCAAGGGTAAAGATCTAGAGCGCTTGGTTTTGGCTAAGGCGGTGCGATTGCACTTACAACATCGCGTTTTAACCTACGGAAACCGCACGGTTATTTTTTAGGAATTCAGTGCGATGCTGAGGTCGTATTTACGGTAATCTGGGAAACATTGACCGTACTCTAGGAAAACAATATGTCTCAACGGCCCATTATCCTTGGCATTGTGGGGGACAGTGCCGCTGGCAAAACCACACTCACCAAGGGAATTGCCCAAATTTTGGGAGAAGAAAAGGTCACCACAATCTGCACCGATGACTATCACAGATACGATCGTCAGCAGCGCAAGGAGATGGGAATTTCTGCCCTCCACCCCGATTGCAACTACGTCGATATTATTCAGCAACACCTGAGTTTGTTGCGCACTGGCCAGGCCATTCTCAAACCGATTTATAACCACTCTACGGGGGCTTTTGATCCCCCTGAGTACATTGAACCCCGTCAATTTGTCATTGTAGAAGGGCTTTTAGGCTATTCCAGCCCTGGAATGAGAACCAGTTATGATGTCAAAGTTTACCTGGCGCCTCCAGAGCCGCTACGGACTTCTTGGAAAGTCAAGCGGGACACCCTGAAACGGGGCTATACCCCAGAGCAGGTTTTGGAACAATTAGCGGCGCGGGAGGAAGACTCCGAAGCCTATATCCGTCCCCAACGCCAGTGGGCTGATGTGGTGGTGAGCTTTTATCCGCCTGCGGAAGGTTCTGGTCAAGATGATTTGCTCTTAAATGTGAGTTTAGTGCTGCGTCCCACCATTTCTCATCCAGACTTCACCCACTTACTCAGCCCTGAGGGCAACCATCTAGGGGATGCCATTCGCCTGGATCTGGATCGGGATATGAACAAGCCCGTGGATGTACTGCAGGTAGATGGTCATGCCACGGCCGAACAAGTTCAGGAATTAGAACATATTCTCTGCAACGAAGTTCCTTACCTGGGGCAGTTTTGCAGTTTAGAAGGGAACGATAATATCGGTAAAGTCACCGGAACTACTGGCGAACAACTCCAGAGTTTCCCCTTGGCGTTAACCCAGTTATTAATTACCTACCACATGCTGAAAGCGGCTCGGTTCCAATAGATGAGCCGACTCAGGCGGAAGAGTGCGACACTTCGCGCCGCACTCTTCCCTTAATTTTTTTCGCTTCAGTGGAAAGCTGTTTAGAGCAAGAGTTCAGCAGATTCAGCGGCATGGCTCCCTTTTTGAAGGACGATCGTTCACCGGCTCCGCTGTTAAAGGTGGAAGAGGTCTATGCGGGTTACCAACCTGGTTTATCCATTTTGCAGGGGATTAGCCTGGAGGTTGCAGCGGCAGAAATTGTGGCGATCGTGGGGCCCAATGGAGCGGGAAAATCAACCCTAGCTAAAGCGATTGTGGGCTTAGTTCCGGTTCAGCAGGGGGAAATATACCTGCAAAACCAATCCTTATCGGCCCTGCCCCCCCATGACATCATCCCGTTGGGGGTGGGCTATGTGCCTCAAATTAACAATGTTTTTCCGTCCTTAACAGTGGCAGAAAACTTAGAAATGGGAGCCTTTGCTGCGGCGCTGAGTGCCCCTGCCCTACGATCGCTTCTGCGGGAACTCTATGAAACTTTCCCCACCTTAGCCCAACGGCAACAACAGCGGGCAGGTTCCCTCTCCGGCGGAGAGCGTCAAATTCTGGCCATGGCCAAAGCCCTCATCCTCAAACCGCAACTCCTCGTTTTAGATGAACCCTCCGCCGCCCTTTCCCCCCGCCTAGTTCAAACCATCTTTGAGCAAATTCAAACCATCAACGATCGGGGAACCGCGATTCTTTTAGTGGAGCAAAATGCCCGTAGCGCCCTGAAGCTAGCCCATCGGGGCTATGTACTGGATCAGGGGAAAGACCGCTTTAGCGGTAGGGGTACAGAATTGTTAGAGAATCCTCAAGTGGCAAACTTATATCTAGGGCGTACCACCC
>JBMTZC010000448.1:0-2942 GCA_049455215.1 Prochlorotrichaceae cyanobacterium | reverse complement strand
GAAGAGTGCGGCGCTTCAGGCCGCACTCTTCCACCTTAAGTTGGTAGCCAACTGAAAAGGAATAATAATAACAGGGTTTTCTACTGCAACTGTAGATTAAATTTTTTACAAGTTCTGTGGAAAACTGTCAAATCGATATATCCTAGGAAGATAGGGAATCCTCGGTCGCCTGTGCAACGGAAAGCTTTCCCTACCTGACCGGATCTTAACGCTACTTTACATTCAAACTGCCAAATAGTTTGAAATGCTATATCTTGGAATATGTCCAACCTCATTCGCGTATTACTCGTTGAAGATTCTCCTGTGGCGCTCACAATTCTTAAGCGAGTATTACAGGATGCTCCGGATATTCAAGTTGTGGGTACGGCCATCAATGGGGAAGAAGCCATCAGGCTCATTCCTCAGGTGAAGCCCAATCTCATTTGTACGGATTTACACATGCCTCGCATGGACGGTCTTCAACTGACCGAGTTTGTAATGGAGCATTTTCCCTGTCCCATTTTAGTGATCAGTGCTTCCGTACAGGATGAAGATACCGATAATGTTTTTCGACTTTTAGACGCTGGAGCCCTCGACATCTTTCCTAAACCCCGCACGGGGTTGGCCACAGAGTACGAAAAATCGAAACAAGAACTGTTAACTCGTATTCGGGTGTTATCTGGGGTGACGGTGTTTACCCAGCGCAGGGTGGGGGCTCCGGTTATAAAAACTCAAGCAAAGTCCTCTGCCGTCAATGCTCCTACCGTGAGTTCTCCTCCAATTGCCCTCAGGCGAGACATCCGACAACCCCAGGTGGTGGCGATCGGTGCGTCTACTGGGGGGCCTCAAGCCCTTCACCTTTTATTCCAACGCCTCCCTCCCCAATTTCCCGTCCCTATTCTCTGTGTTCAACACATTAGTGAGGGCTTTTTACAGGGCTTAGTGGACTGGCTCAATCGGGAATGTGCTTTTAAGGTGACGATCGCTCAGTCGGGGGTTGTTCCTCAACCGGGCTATATCTACTTTCCCCCCGAGCGTCATCATCTTCTCATTTCCCCCACCGGCAAGTTAGCCCTGTCTTTGGAGCCGCCGGTCACGGGGCACCGTCCCTCGGTCACGGTTTTATTTAAATCCGTTGCCCAGTATTATCGTCGTTCCTGTGTGGGGATCTTACTCACGGGGATGGGCCGAGATGGCGCAGATGGTTTACTCTCTATTCTGGAGGCAGGCGGTATCACGATCGCTCAGGATGAATCTACGAGTATTGTCTTTGGAATGCCCAAGGAAGCCATTACTCTAGGGGCAGCCCAAAGGGTTCTCCCCATTGACAATATTGCGCCATTTTTACTCAATCAAGTTTTCCAGTGCCCTTCTGCCTAAAGGTAAATCCGCTTGATAGGCAGTCGCAAGGTATCATGGATAGAGGTAGAAGTTAAACTTAAGGGTGCCCGTCGTTCATTATTCGACGCCAGAGTGATCTCGATCGCTAATAGGATAGTGCTATGTCAAATCAATTATCAAAGCCTACCGTTCTTTCTGTGGATGACAGCTTAATTATGCAGCAAATGATTAAGCGAGCGCTTGATGAACACTATACAATTTTACTTGCCGATAATGCTGTAGATGCCCTTTCGGTCATTTACCATGAACCTATTTCTGGCTTATTGCTTGATATTTCGATGCCAGGAATTGACGGTCTAGAACTTTGTCGTACTGTACGCAATTTACCGCAATTTAAAACCCTGCCTATTATCATGATCACGTCCCGTAGTTCGGATCAGGATAAGCAAGAAGGTAAACAGGCCGGGGCGACAGCTTACCTCACCAAGCCGTTTAATCCCAAAGAACTGCGTGCCTTAATTGATCAGTTAGTGGGAGACCGGGTTCCTTCATCGTGATCCGGCGAGGGCAGGTTCAGTATAGTCAGTACAATTAATAATCCGCTGTGAACTGAAATAGGACTGGGAATCTTGCACCGTGGAGGGGTTTAGCTTGTCTTTGGCAGTGGACGGTTGAGAAGACGGCTAAGAAGTTGAGAAGAGTATCAAGCTCCATAATCTTGTAATCTAGAAGACTAACGCCTTTTTGCTCTCCCTAGAGACTTCATTGGGAAGCAGGGCACCCTTTAAAGATTTTAGTAGAGGAAAGTTTGGCAATGGAGAGTGCTGTCAAAACGATCGAGGGCCGGGCAATCCCCCTCAGTGGCAATGATATTGATACCGATCGCATTATTCCGGCTCGGTTTTTGCGCTGTGTAACCTTTGATGGTCTAGGGGCTCATGCCTTTGAGGACGATCGAGCGCAATGCCACGGGGAACATCCCTTCGATCAGGCGGTTTACCAAGGCGCAAGCATTCTCCTGGTCAATCGCAACTTTGGTTGTGGCTCCAGCCGGGAACACGCCCCTCAAGCCCTGGCAAAATGGGGAATTAAAGCGATCGTGGGTGAAAGTTTTGCCGAAATCTTCTTTGGTAATTGTTTAGCCATGGGCATTCCCTGCTTAACGGCATCCGCTGAAATGATGGCTCAGGTACAGGAAACGATCGTTGCCGACCCTCAATGCACAGTGACGATCGATGTGGAAAAACGGGAACTTCGTGTTGCGGGACAACCCGCCATTCCCCTCAGCCTTGCAGACGGGCCTCAGCAAATGTTGGTGGGGGGCACTTGGGATGCCTGTGGGCAGTTAGTGTCCGCAGCGGAACAAATTCGGAGCACGGCCGCTCGCCTACCGTACCTCCACTGGAAGAGCGCTTAATATCTGTCCAGAGAATGAATGAATTATAGAGGGATATGTTCGCCCTCAATCCTGCCTTGTACACACATCTTGATCAAACCGATCAATTTAGCTGGATCCCCCTAAATCCACCTTATTAAGGGGCTTTCGAGCCGTTTCTTCCGGTTCCCCCTTTTTCAAGGGGGGCTAGGGGGGATCCGCTCAAGTTTTGCGATTGCAACGAGAC
>JBMTZC010000447.1:0-2944 GCA_049455215.1 Prochlorotrichaceae cyanobacterium | reverse complement strand
GTTAGACGGATCGATCGCTGGAGTATACATAGCTTTGAAGTTTCGCTGTGAATTTGCGTTTTGAAGGGTCCGTACTCAAGTTGTAGCCCATTTTATTTATTTTACTCTGCCTCTAAATTTTCAAACGGCGGCAAAATAAAAGTGTTCCAAGACGATTCTCCACTTTCAATCTTTACCCATCCTCACCATGTCTTCCCTCGCTGACTTCTTGAACACCCTCCATTCCTCAGAAAACACCTTAGAGATCATTGATGATCCGAGCCAGGTGGCTAAGCTGTCCCAAGACTATTATCATTTCAGTCCCATTCTCCAGAACCAGCTTGCGGATCGCTACGGGGAGATTGTCCTTCGTCCCCGCACAGAGGCGGATATTCTGCAGGTGGCGGCGGCCTGTGTCCAGCATCGGATGCCCCTCACGGTACGGGGGGCGGGGACAGGTAACTATGGGCAATGTATTCCCCTGGAGGGGGGCGTGATTTTGGATTTGAGCCTGATGACCCAGGTGCTGGCGGTGGAGCCGGGGAGGGTGAAGGTTGAGCCCGGTGCCAAGTTAGGGGCGATCGATAAGGTGACCCGTGAGCAGGGCTGGGAGTTACGGATGGTTCCCTCTACCTATCGCACTGCCACGATCGCTGGGTTTGTGGCGGGAGGTAGCGGTGGTATTGGTTCGATTAACTATGGTTTCTTGAGCGATCGGGGCAACATTGAGGCGTTGCGGGTGGTGACCCTGGAAGATCCCCCGCAGGTGATCACTCTACGGGGGGATGAGGTACATAAAGCGACCCATGCCTACGGCACCACTGGCATTATCACGGCTTTAGAAATGCCCTTAGCCCCTGCCTATGACTGGGCGGAGGTGGTGGTGGGGTTTGCCGAGTTTGCAACCGCTGCACGCTTTTGTCAAACCTTGGCGGAGTCTGATGGTTTAGTGAAAAAACTCATTTGCCTCTGTGCCTGGCCCATTCCCACCTACTTTGCCGCGTTACAAAACTGGATTCAAGCGGGAGAAACGATCGTTCTCTTGCTGATTGCGGAACCCAGTTTAGAGAGCTTTCAGACCTTAGTGAGTGAAACGGGCGGACAGGTGCGCTATCAAAAAACCACTCAGGACAGCGGCAAAGGGGTAAATCTTCTCGAATATTCCTGGAATCACACGACCCTCCATGCCCGCAGCGTAGATCCTCAGATTACCTATCTGCAAACTCTTTTTCCCCGCGATCGTTCTCTGGAGGTATTACAGGAGTTTTATCAGCACTTTGGTGACGAGGTGATGGTTCATGCGGAATGGATTCGCAGTCAAGGCCAACCGGCGATCGCAGGTTTACAGTTAGTGCGCTATACCACCCCGGAACGACTGCAGGAAATTATGGACTATCACGATCGTCACGGGGGCATCATTTTCAATCCCCATACCTATTTTCTCGAAGAGGGTGGCCGGAAAACCGTTGATCCGGTGCAACTTGCGTTTAAACAAAAAACCGATCCCTATGGCTTGCTCAATCCGGGCAAAATGAAGGCATTCCGAACTCCTGCTGTGGCCAAGGGCTAAGCTTCAGCCCCAAGGTTCAGTCCTTCTAGACATTTAAGGCTCCCCGGTGGCGCAACCAATCCTTCTGGGCCTCCGTCAGACCTTGGGCATTGGTTAACACCGCTCCCGCCACTTGGGTGGATTCATCAAACTCCACATGGATCCATTGGGTATTTTCCAAATTTGTTTGTTCCAAATTGACATTTTCTAGCTTGAGATCTTCAAAGGTTGCTGACTCTAACTCGGAACCATAAAAGGAGGTTCCCACTAATTGCGCGGCGTTAAAATGGGCAGCATTTAAAGTGGCTTCTAGGAGTTGGGCATCCTTCAAAATGCTTTGATGGAACGTTGCGCGGGATAAGTTTGCTGACACAAGTTGGGCTTGCGTCAGGTTGGTAGTGGTGAAATCCGCGCCAACCATTAGGGCATGCTGTAAATCAGCCTCCTGAAAACTAGCCCCCTGTAGATTCGTGTGATGCCAATGGGTCTGTTGGAGTTGGGTATCCTGAAAACAGGCTCCCTGAAAGTTGCCTTGATTAAATTTGGCGTGATTGAGATTGCTCTGTTGAAAGTTACTCTTGGGGGCCTGAACCTCTTGAAAATCCCCATAGGGAAAATCGGAAAAAGCCAGATTTGTTTCCGCTAAGGTTGCGCCAAAAAAGCGAACTTTTGAGCCCTTCACTTCCTGAAGGTTTGCCCCCTGTAAAATAGCCTGCATCAGTTGAGCATTGACTAAGCAGGCTTTCTGTAGATTTGCCTCCGATAGATTGGCCAGGATTAAGGTGGCTTCCGTAAAGTTCACCTGTTGGCAGGAGGCCCGTTTGAGGTTGGCATGGCGAAGATAGGCATGGGTAAAATCGCCATAATCTAACACCATATCCTCTAAGGTAATGCTGCTGAGTTCCGCATTGTGGAGCGATCGTCCTAATTTTAGAAGGGCAATCACTTGATCCGGAGTGAGTTGGCTCATCGAGGTATCCTCTAGGCTTTAACTAAAATGGTCTCCCCATCAATTTTTACCGAAAACGTCTTCAGCGCCGTCGTAGCGGGGCCCGTTTTAACCGATCCATCGGCTTCAAAGACAGAGGCATGACAGGGACAGACTAAGGTTGTGGTCTCTTGATCCCAATCAACGGTACACCCTTGATGGGTACACAAACTATTGAGGGCAATGAGCGCGGTATTGTCCTGGGGATTGCGGATGACCATCAGGGAGCCCCCTGGGAATTTTTTATCTTCAATGACCCCCTCTTGATCGAGGGTGGCCAGGTCACCTACGGGGATAAAGCCCTCTGCATCCGGTGTTTTCACCAGAGGAGTGGGCTCCGGCGTTGGATCTGCGGGGGGCTCAGGGGAAGTGCTGGTGGTTTGCTCGCTACAGGCGGTGAGGGTGGCGGGTAAGGAACTGGCTAAAAC
>JBMTZC010000446.1:0-2952 GCA_049455215.1 Prochlorotrichaceae cyanobacterium | reverse complement strand
TTCAGAGTTCCTGTCTGTCGTTGGAGTTTAGATCTCCCCCATGCTCTGCCAGAAATATCGATCGGGTGATGTAGATAAATTGAGCCGGATCGCCCAGGTGAGCATTATGGCTAACGCCAGAGATTACGTTGAGGCGGGCGGTAGGGCAGCGATCGTTCATGGTTTGGTTGAGGTGGACAAACTTGTGATCCCATGCGCCGACTACAAACGTCAGGGGGATCGTGGTTTGACTGAGGTCTAACCAGAGGGAGGGTTGTGCCCCTAAACCCAAATAGCGTAGGGACTGGGCCAGGTGTTGTGGATTTCCCCGTTGGCGTTGTTGGAGTAGGGCAGGGTAGTGGGGATGCTCTGGGAGCCCTTGAAATAAGGGGTTGCGATACCACTGTTGGAGAAACTGTTGAAATTCTTCTGGAGTCAAACGTTCCAATTTTCTGGCTCGGTTTTGATCCTGTTGTAACCGTAGCGATCGTTCCGTTGGGGTTGCCAAGCCTGGGGACGCAGATTCAATTAATCCTCCGGCAAAGGCCTGGGGAAATTTGAGCAGGAGATACAGCCCTAAACGTCCGCCCATGGAATACCCCACTAAGCGGATTTTATGAAGCCGTGGGCTGATCAGGTTAGATTCTGACGGTTCTGCAGCGGCGGGAAAGAGCATTGCCTGGAGTTTGGCAAGGCAACCCATTACCCCGGCTGCGGTGGATGCCATGGAATAGGTCTGGGCTGGCGGTAGGGTCGGAGAAACGATCGTTTGACCATGACCGGGTAAGTCTAGGGCAACGCAGAAAAAATCAGCACAGAGATTGGCGATGACCTCACGAAACTCAAACCGATCGCCCAGAAAGCCGTGGAGAAAGACAAGCCAAGGCTGATGGGGATCGCCCTGAGTCCAGACCTGAAAGTGATACTGACCGTTAGGCTCAGTAATCCGCACATCCAAAGCCATACCCCTCTCAGGATTTTTCCTGTAACATTCCTTTCCCAGATACCTTGAGCCAACGACCCCGCCAAAAAATTTCTCGACCATAGGATCCCCGCAGCCAGACCCAGAAGGTCATGAGATCCCGCAGGGGTAATATCCACAGCCATCGTTTAAGCTGAGGCAATTGCAGAATAGAGAGGAGAACAAAGCCTTGGAAAATCCGTAAACTCCAAGCCACCGCCCAAACTCCGATCGCCCAGGGGTGTAGACCACTCACCAGCAGGAGGAGCAAGCTATAGACCGTACCGTGGGTAAAGACGAGCCCATAATATTCCGCCCCCCGATTCCAACGAATGGTACGAGACCAACGCAATTCCCGCTGAAAAACCTGTTGAGGGGTTTCTTCGCCACAGTCGTTATTGAGGAGATAGGTGGCTAATTCCACCCCATAGCCTGCTTCCCGGGTTAAACGCCCAAGGTGAAAGTCAGAACCAATGCGATTGAGAACCGGATCTAGACCACCAAAGGCCATTAACACCGATCGTTTCAAAACAATCGTGGGGCCGAGGGCAAACTTCAAACCACCATCCAAGGTACGGGCAATTAAAACACTGGGAATAAAGTCGAGGCTGCGTCCTAGGGCGGCTAGGGCTGCCCCTAGATACTGGGGACGATGATCCACGTAGGCACAGGTGACTAAGCCGATACGATCGTCTTTGAGGGGCTGGGTTACTCGTTGCAAATATTCTGGGGTAACCCGGATGTCACTATCGGCAAAAATGACGACTTCATGGTGGGAGGCTTCCACCAGATAGGACAGATTACTAATTTGGTGATTGATGCCTCGGGGTGGGAGGTTCGTGAGCAATTGTGCCCGATCGGGAAATTGGGCCACCACCTGTTCTAAAACCGGAACCGCTGGATCCTGGGGATCCATAACCCCAAAGAGCACTTCATAGTCGGGATAGTTCTGTTGGCAAAAGGAAGTCCAGTTGGCTAAAGCCCCTTCATCCACTCCCCGCACCGGGATTAAAATGGACACCTTAGGCAGATTCTCGCTTTGAGGGGCAGACGATCGTCCGAAGAATTTCTGTGTGACCCATAACCCCAAGCCTTGAAAGATCAAGGTCGTAACGGTCAACACAGTCAGAACGATCGCGAGGGGGGTGAGAACCATAATCTTGGAGACAATCTGGGAAATTGGATGTAAAACTGCCAATGGCTGAGGCGGAACGATCCTATCTGGAATCTTTTTGACCGGCAAGTGCTCCTTGTTCCTTCTGGGAGGATCGTCTACGCTGTTACAGTCTCAAACCATGGGCAGCGTATGGATCAAGTCATAGCTCACGAAACCGATCGTCATATTTCCTGGAGCGATTACTATCGCCTGATTGAGCAGTTGGCGGTTCAGATTTATGAGTCCGGTTGGCCCGTTAACCAGTTCGTTTGCCTCGCGAAAGGCGGCCTGCGGGTGGGGGATATTTTAGCCCGAATGTTTGACTGTCCCTTAGCGATTCTGGCGGTCTCTTCCTACGGCGGTGACAATAATCAACAACAGGGTGCCATCACCTTTAGCCGCGATCTAACCATGACGACCCCCAACTTAGGGAGTCATGTCTTAGTAGTGGATGATTTGGTGGATTCGGGAATTACGCTGGAACGAAGCTTAGTCTGGCTCGATCGCCACTATGGGTTTTATCTGCAAGAGGTACGCACTGCCGTACTGTGGGCCAAGTCCTCGTCTCTTTATCAACCTCACTACTATGTTGAATATTTAACCCATAGTCCTTGGATTCATCAACCCTTTGAGCATTACGAAAAGATGACTGCCACGAAATGGGCTGACTTATCCTCACGGTTGCAACAGTAAGAGGCGATCATTTTTCTGAAGAATAAGAACGCCAGCGGGCAGATGAGGCAGAAATGCGGCTTGCCCAACTGGCAGAACGTTTACGAGAACTGGGGATTGATCCAACGGGAGAAAACCCCTCCTAAGGAGTTAAGCGCCACCCCTCAGTTTATCGAGAACCGAT
>JBMTZC010000445.1:0-2966 GCA_049455215.1 Prochlorotrichaceae cyanobacterium | reverse complement strand
TACAGTGAAGCGGAACCCCTCTACCAGCGATCGCTGTCAATCCGTGAGCAGCAATTGGGGGCTGACCATCCCGACACCGCCACTGCCCTCCAGGGTTTGGCACTCCTTTATGACGACATGGGACGCTACAGCGAAGCGGAACCCCTCTACCAGCGATCGCTCTCCATCTGGGAACAGCAATTGGGGAAGGGGTCTACGGCTTGCGGCGGGCCTTTACCCTGGCGGGGGCGGAAAGCCAACTGTTTAGTCTCTGGGAAGTGAACGACTGGGCTACTCAAGCCTTGCTGACCCGTTACTACGATTACATCCTGGCGGGTCGCGGTCGCAGCGATGCCTGGCGACAAACCCAACTGGATATGCTGCAGGGGCGTTTGAATAGTACGATCGATCCTCAGGGGCTACAGAGTATTACAGACACAGCTCACCCCAACTATTGGGCAGCCTTTGTTCCCTCGGGCAACTGGGAACCGATGGCGTTGAAGTAGACCCACGAGAAGAGGTTCTTCCGGTTCCCCTCTTGGGAGGGGCTAGGGGTGGGTCAGATCTCCGATTCCAATGTGGGTAAGTCACGATGGGTAAAGGCTTTGGCCCCATCCCCACTATAGGTGCCGGCAATGTGACCATTACCAACTAATTGGTACTTATAAGTCACTAGGCCTTCCAAGCCAACGGGGCCACGGGGGGGGAGCATTTGGGTGCTAATGCCGACTTCGGCTCCAAAACCATAGCGAAAACCATCAGCAAAGCGGGTGGAGCAGTTGTGGTACACCCCGGCACTGTTGACCTGGGCTAAAAATTGAGCAGCGGCGGTTTGATCTTCCGTGACGATCGCATCGGTGTGGTGGGATCCGTAGGTATTAATATGGTCGATCGCAGCTTCTAAAGAGTCAACCACGCGAATGGAGAGGACTAAATCACTGTACTCTGTAGACCAATCTGCCTCTAGGGCTGGCTTGACATCTCGGGCACAGGCTTGAACCCGATCGTCTCCTTTTAAGACAACGGATTGTCCCCGCAGTGCGTCTAGGACTGCGCTCAGATGACTTTCGAGTAGATCTGAGTGGACTAAGAGGGTTTCCATGGAATTACACCCCGCAGGGTATTGGGTCTTGGCATCCACGGCAATTTGGATGGCTTTGTCTAAATCTGCGGTGCGATCTAAATAAACATGGCAGATGCCGTCGGCATGGCCCAACACGGGAATCTCTGTATTTTGTTGGACAAACTGCACAAAGGCATTGGAGCCTCTGGGGATAATTAAGTTGACGTACTCTTTCAATTGCAGCAGTTCCACGGTCTCTGCCCGAGTGGTCAGCAGTTGAATGACCTGGGGAGAAACGGCGGTGTTGGCTAAGGCTTGGTGAATGGCAGCAACGATCCCTTGGCAGGTGTGGATCGCCTCTTTGCCCCCTTTGAGGATCGCGCCATTGCCCGATTTAATGGCCAGGGACGCAATTTGCATCACCGCATCGGGACGAGCTTCAAAAATAACCCCTAAAACCCCTACGGGACAGGTCACTCGCCGCAGGATTAAGCCGTCGTCTAATTCCCGGTGCAGTTGGAGGTGACCCAGGGGATCCGGCAATTCGGCTACACTACGAACCCCTTCGATCGCGGAGCGGAGTTTGCTCTCCCCGAGTTTCAAGCGGGAATAGAGGGCGGGGGAAATCCCATTGCCGAGGGCGGCTTTACAGTCTTGAATATTGGCGGCAAAAATGGCTTCGGTAGACTGCTCCAACGCCTGGGCGATCGCCTCGATCGCTTCATTGCGGGCAGCACTAGACAGCAGCGCTGCGGCATGGGCAGCGGTCTGAGTTTGTTGAGCAATGGTAATCAGGGCGGGGGAAGCAGTAGGCATTCGGGGAAAGTTCAGAAAGGTTGGGAGGAAAAATCTGGAACGCGAAAGCTAGAACTGAAGCTTTATTGATTGTAAGACGATTGGGGAGCGAACGGGAATCCTTTATTAACATACCTATTCTCTCTGGTCAACGGCAGATCCGGATTTTGGGAATCACAACGTACCAATCCTCTAATGGTTCGCCGGTAATCTCATGGGTGATGAGATGCCGATAAATATTACGCACGGTCACTTCTCCCGGTTGAAAGATAAATTTCCCTGGATAAATGTGCCTTTTGGCCAAATCTTTTACGGCTTTTTGGGCGAGTAAACCAAGGACTTGATTCTGATGGCGAATAGTCCAGTTCTGTCCGTTCTTTGTGGGGATTAAATTGAGCGGATCGCCTTCTCGTAGGGATTGGATGAGGTGTTGCTTTGCTTGAGTGCCGGCAAAGCCTAAATGGATATCTTGTGGGGTCAAATCTGCATAGAAAACAAACTGGGGAGGATTGATAGCGATCGTCTCTACGGGATAGGGAATGGCTCCAGTTTCTTGAATCAATTGGGATGGTTGGGAATGGGTTAACAGGGTTAACAGGAGTTTTTCTTGAGCCCGAGTCATGGCCACATAAAAAAGTCGTCTTTCTGATTCCACTTGATCGGAACGATCGTCAAAACCATCAGCAATGAGAATCACTGATTTAAATTCCAAACCTTTCGCACCATGACAACTGGTGACCAACACTGCATTGGGATCCAGTAAGACCTCAGGACTCTCATTAAATTCATAAATCGACGTAATAATTTCATGAATAGCCATTTCGGTAGACCATTGTTCCGTGCCATAGCCTCGCTCTTGATCGAGATCCGCCGCAATTTGCATGAGTTGTTGAACCGTTGGCTCAGATAAACGGTAATGGTGACAGCTAAAGAAGGTGGCAAAACGGTCTTGTACCGATTCCGTTGGAGACAAAATCTCATTGGGGGTTTTCTCCAATGCCCTGAGTAAAAGTTGGGTCGATCGGTTCCGAATCAGTTTAATCTCTTGCCCTTTGAGGGTATAGGTCGCAATACCGGCCCGCATTTCTAGCAAGGCTCGGGCTTGATCGAGATTTTGCCAATGACGAGC
>JBMTZC010000444.1:0-2997 GCA_049455215.1 Prochlorotrichaceae cyanobacterium | reverse complement strand
TCTGAGCAAATTCGGGTGAATTAAAATTTAGGGCGTTTTTTTTTAATTGGCAAAGCTGAATTAAAGTCGATCGCTGTTGAAATGCCTGAAAGCTTTACGGAGAAAGGGTTCGACCTATTAAAGCCCTACCTTAACTAATCGGTAGCGGAGCAAGTTGAGCAAGTAGTTGTTTACGTTGCTCTGAGGTAAGCTGCCTGATGCGGATACGGGCAGGGGAGGGGTTTTCTTGTTGTTGTTTCTTGGCCTGGTAATAGTTGTGGAGCCAGTCCGCAAGATAGGCGTTGATACTTTCTCTGTTGTGAAGGTAATAGAGAATCGTGGCATAGACTTGCTCAAGACTGAGGGAGTCTAGATCTTGATGAATCTCTTCAGGGGTTTTGGCGCGATAGAGATACTCGTACAGAACGGTTTCGATGCCGATGCGGGTGCCCTGGATGCGAATGTCGTCAGGGGCAAGAATGTGAAAGTAGTCGTTTAGGTTCATCGCTTCAGCTTCCGTGAGCATGGGGGTTGACGATTTTAAGATTTTTGGACGAATAAATAAACTGTGTTTTTTTTTAATTGATCGGGCCGAATTAAAGTCGATCGCTCTTGAAATGGCGGAAATCTCAAGGACGAAGTTTAGACCTGTTCAACTGATGGCGAAGTCTGTATATTGACGCAGTTTGGGCGGATCGAAAGCCAGAATAATATCGTGCTTGGGGACTCCTAGATCTACCAGTTGATTGGCTAGGCCTTCTTCGGTACCGTCCTGCTGAATCCAGATTTTTCCATCTACAATATCGGCGTGGAGGATGACACCATAAACGCGCTTGGAGCCACGCCACCCAACGTAAATGAGTTGATAGTGGTCACGCTCGGCATCAAAAATGGTTTGAGCCTGAATCCGATCGTCCCACACGAGTTTTGCCCGATCGCTCATGAGTTTTTGGAGATGATTTCGGTACTGAGTTCGGGTGTCCATTGGGTGATTGCCTCCTGTTCAATGTCGTAGGTTATGAGATAAAGGTGGTTCTGTTGAATCAGTTCTTGCAGAAAAGAAGTGGCAAAAAATTTGTCGTACAGGTTTTCGGGAACAGCCAGGTAGAGGATGCGCTGGGGATCTTGCTTGTGGAGGGCTGTGCGGTAAGCGATGAATTGCCCCATTGCCCCATAAAATTCTGTGATTTTTGAGGGGCCGAGGAAGCTTTTTATTTCTACAGCAATTTTAGTTTCTCCCCGTTGGGCTGCAATAATTTTCTCGGCACCTAAGTCAATGGCAAGGTCAAAACTATCGGCGGATAAGGCATAGGGATCGTGGGTAATAGTCCACCCTTCGTTTTGGAGAGCTTTTTTTACAATGTCGTGGAATAGGTCACGGGCTGCCACAGTTTGATCTCCTGAATGTCCATGTGGTTGAGGGAAGGTATTGAGCATTTTAAGGGGGTCGCCTAGCCCGATCGCTTTCGTCTGGAGATCTGTTTCGGCGGTTCCCAGGTGCGAATGTCCTCTAGGGTTTTGTCTAGCTTGCGGGCTTCTTCTTCCACAAAGCCGGTCATATAGTCTCCCATTTGCAGGCCGTCGTAGTCTGGATCGGGGTCGTTGTGCCATTGCCGCAGCCAGGGCAAGAGTTCCAATAAGCTAGCCAACAAGGGAACCAAGCGAGGATCGTCACTGCCGCCTTCTACTTCCTGAACATTGATAAAGTAGCCACTGATAGCCAGGGCCAGTTGCAGAGGGGTATAGCCAGCCCAGGCAATGAGGGGGTTGCCGTCTTCGCCTTGGCAGTGGGGAAAGCTGATCCAGCGCTCTTTGGGCACATCCAGTTTGCCCCGTAGTTTCCAGTAGTGGGTTTTCTGGAAGTCTTTAGAGTCGTATTTGGGCGGTACGGCAATGTCTCCCACTGCTTTGCGCTTCAGGTCATCTGCCTGAATTGTGGTGAGGTACTGGGGATGGTCTTTGGAGAGTTGGGTGCGGGCATCGATCGCGTCTTCTTGGCGTTGGAGTGTCCAGGTGTTTTCCCAGTCTAGGCGTTTGCGTAAACCGGTGGGTTTGTAGCGCAGAATGGGCAAATGGGGCACACTTTCCGACTCAACCAGTTCATTGACCAGGGTTTGAATATTAAAAGCGGAATCATTGCGGTAGAGTTCCCCCACTTGCAGGAATTCTTCATCCTGTCGGGCATAGTCCGCGAGGACACGGGTAGAAATGAGTTGGGGTTCGGTGATGGTGGCAGTGGGTTGATGTTCGGGGTTCATGCGACCATCGAGGTCAAAGTAGCGCTCTAAGCGATCGAGGAGCCAGTCCCAAGCTGCATCCTGTAATTCATTCTCTGTACGGAGGTGATTGAATAATCCTTGACGACCTATCCATCGACGTTTGTACATAGAGCTTTCAAGAAGCCGAAGATTTCGATCGGACTTAATAGCCTCAATACGTGTTTGAAACAGTTGTTTCAGATCTTCTGGCCAATCCTTTGGAATACTGCCAGGAACTGAGAATCCATCTTCATTTATGCCATCAATCCAACAGAACGGTCGTTCTCCCTCTGTAACTGTTGGATAACTCCAATCTACTCGACTTGAGAGAAGTTGATTATCAACTAATTCAAACATTCTATAGACAGTAAAATCAATTTCTTCCTGTAATAGAATCTGTTGAGATCGAATAGATTTTTGTTCGTTCTGCATAGTTTGCCATTGTCGGATAACTTTGTTAGAGTTAATTTCATTATTGGTGAAAATATGAGACACTGACAATCTTTCCAGGTCTTGATTCAAACTGTCTATTTTTCTGGTTAGATCAATTAGGCGATCGCGTAAGTGCCCTTCTTTCCATGCAGTAGGAATTGGAAGTCTTGCAACTTGGGTGGCATTAAAAGCATAGGGAACTTTTGCTTTAGATTGAATGCGAATACCATCTCCACCCATCATTTGTTTCTGGTGGCAAGACTGCTTAAGAAAAAAGCAAGCTGTAGAACTGTTGAGTAATCCTAATAAGGCTAGATGTTCATCTTCC
>JBMTZC010000443.1:0-3001 GCA_049455215.1 Prochlorotrichaceae cyanobacterium | reverse complement strand
TTGTGCGGAATTCAAAAATTTGACCCTTACTGTGCAAGGCTTTCAGCGATCGAAAGAATACAACTGACTTAGGACTGCTGTAGTTGAGTTGCAAAAGTTACTTACTGCTGCTGAACGCAACCGTTATATAGACAAACAAAACCCCGCCAAACTTTTTTGGTAAGGTAGCATTCCCCCTCGTTGCTCCTGCCATTCAGCGATCGCTGCTCATGGGGCTGCCTCTGGGCCTGATGACCTACCCAATGGCGGCTTTGTCCTATTGCACGGTGAAAGCGATCGTTTTGTTCTAGGGGTAGCCTCTAATGGGAATCGATCCAACGAGAGTCATCCCTGGATGATGTAGAGTAGATGGTATCTAGTCTGTCTATTTCATAGATTTCATGGCTCTAGACATTACCATTCCCAGTGCTCTAGAACAGCAACTGAAACAGGCTGCCCAACAACAGGGGCTTCCGACCGAGACCTATGCCCTTCAACTCCTCGAACAAAGCCTGCAACTCATCCTCTATATTGGCCAGCCTCGCCAACCTCTGACTGTCCAAGAACTGGCAACCCTGCAGCCGATCGCTCAGCGCCTTGCAGCGGTGAACTGGACTCACTATAGGCGGCTTCAGAATAAAGCGACGGAAGGCAGCCTCACCCCCGAAGAACACCAAACCCTTCTGGGTATTGCGGATCATATTGAAGCCCTGAACCTGGAACGCATTGAAGCGCTTTCCAAGCTGGCCCGCGATCGGGGGGATTCGATCGCTACGTTAATTGAAGAACTGGATCTGGCTCCTCACCAAAATGTCGGAACATCGTGTTAGCCCAAAGCTACGGCAACAGGTAGCAGAACGGGCTAAGTATTGCTGTGAGTATTGCCAATCTCAAGCGCGTTATTCTCCCGATCCTTTTGCGGTTGAACATATCCAGCCGATCGCTAAGGGGGGCCGGAGTGAGTTAGAAAACTTGGCGTTTGCTTGCCAGGGGTGCAATGGTCGTAAGTATATTCACACCGAAGCATTAGATCCGGTTAGTCAGGCTATGGTGTCTCTTTACCATCCACGACAAAATTGTTGGGCTGAACATTTTCAATGGAGTGAAGATTACACCCAGGTTAAAGGACTCACTCCAGTGGGGAGAGCTACCGTGGAAAAGTTGCAACTGAATCGTGCGGGGCTGGTGAATCTACGCCGTTTGCTTTACCAAACCAATGAGCATCCACCATAAATATTGACGGACAACCCTGAAAATGACTCCAATGTGGGGAGTCAGGAGCGATCGGCGGCGGTAGCGATCGCTCTGAGTGCCCTTTATGGTAGGCTACAACCTCTACGCAAATCTTGTCCTCAACTGTCTGCAGAGCCTAACTTTAATGGAGTTTCCTCGTGTTCTTGTCAATTACGTCCTGTACTGGGGAAAAGCGGCATAAACCAGATAATCAGTTGACCCTGAAAGACTTTCAAGATTGGGTTCCCCAGCGAGTGGGGAGATTAGGTATGCTCTCACGATCGAGATCTTGGGATACCAGTTTCTATTTAATTATGGCGGGATCTAAAAGACCAGCGCTGAAAAGGTTTTGGAATCACCTGAATGGTCTGAGAGAAGGAATACATTTGACCTAAGTGTTGAGGTGTACGTTAAAACCGTTAACTTAAAGCGGCCAGTAAACGATCGATTTCCCCTTCTAGCGTCAAATAATGTACACAGGCTCTCACACAATCCGGATTAGCCAGTTTACGCAGAAAAATACCTTGATCTTCAAGTTGCCGAACTAACTGAGCGCTGCTGCCCCGTTCCCACCGGAAAGAGACTAAACCGGACTGTGGGGGGTGATGCAACAAGCAGGTGATTCCCGATCGCTGTTGCAGTTCCTGCCATAACCCTTGACTCAGGTGCAAAATGCGCTGAAAGCGATCGTGATCGGTGCCCCAACGATCGTGAATGGCAAGGGCGGTACTGAGGGCTGCATAGAGGGGATAGGCGGAGGTGGCGACTTCAAAGCGGGCGGCACTGGGTTTCAAGCCTTGAATTTTCCCCTGTTCATCTAACACTAGACCACGCCAACCCTGGGCGGCCGGGGTCAGGGAAGCGATCGTTTCCGGGGAAACATACAATCCTCCGACCCCTTCTGGCCCACACCACCACTTATGGCCCGTAAAGGCGTAAAAATCAACATCCAATGCGGCAAGGTTCAGGGGCAATAGTCCCGCAGACTGGGCCGCATCAATGATCAGATACAGGGGATTTCCCCGCTGTTGGGCAAACTGACGGCAGGTTTGACTGATCTCCTCTAGGGGCAGACAGAACCCGGTATTCCAGAGGACATGGCTGAGCACAACGGCTCGGGTAGTGGGGGTGAGGGCGGCAGCGATCGTCTCAAGGGCTGCACTGGCAGACTGGACATTGAGCAAGGAACAGGTTTGTAGAGTTAAGCCAAACCGGGCTTGGAGTTCCTGCACCGTTGCGATCACGCTGGGATGTTCACAGTCCGAGAGCAAAATTGTATCTCCCGCCTGCCAAGGGATACTCCAGAGCGCTATGTTACAGCCGCTCGAGACGTTTTCCGTTAGGGCGATCGTCTCAGGGGATACGCCTAAGCAGTGGGCCAGGGTCTGGCGTAACTCTTGAACAATACTTTGGACTAAGCTGCCTGCCCCCAGAGAGAACGGACCTCGGTGCTGAATTTCGGTATATACGGCGTTTAAGCGATCGATCGCATCCTGGGATAAGGGACCCTGCCCCCCATAGTTAAAATAGGCTTTGGTGGAATCTGCTCCCGGTAGGTGTTGTAGGGCGGGAAATCTCTGGCGCTGGGCAAGGAGTTGATCAGGGGTAGGCATAGCAATCCATCGGTAGGCTCACGGAGCCAGATCACGGGAAGAAATAGCGACCCTATTCTAAAGGAAGATTTGCGAGACTAGGGGCTGAGCGCTGCCATACCTATGCCGTAATTATTAGAAGTTCGCGTTGTAAAACGGGGACGGGCGGGGCTAATGTCGATGCCGTAAGGGTTCTG
>JBMTZC010000442.1:0-3015 GCA_049455215.1 Prochlorotrichaceae cyanobacterium | reverse complement strand
CCCCCCACTCTTCCGCCTTAAGTTGGTAGTCGATTGGGATGGGCGACGTGATCGGGGTGACCTGATTTTAGGGCTATTTTAGGGCTATTTTAGGGTTCCCCTCGTTACCCCCAGTTGTTGTTGCAGGGATCCAGTAGCTT
The DNA here is from genome assembly GCA_049455215.1 of Prochlorotrichaceae cyanobacterium. Lineage (GTDB taxonomy): Bacteria > Cyanobacteriota > Cyanobacteriia > Prochlorotrichales > Prochlorotrichaceae > JBEAPM01. The sequence continues at coordinate 2,875 of JBMTZC010000442.1, read as the reverse complement.
TTCGGAGGGTTTTCCAAAGATCTGCCCCCCTGAGTTCCCCCCGTAGCAGATGATCGTACTGTTGCAGAATGGTTTGGACTTGCTGCGGTGATTCCTGCAAAAATTCAATCCGGAAATGTCTGAGCCCCAAGGACTGAAAGCGAGGTAGCCACTCTGCCCCACTTTGGGCCGTACCGTTAAACACCGTATTGCGACAACCGGCATCCGCTTGGAGAATATGCTTAACCCCCACCCGATCGCGGAGTTTGACACTATATTGCTCACAGGGACGGCCACAGTTGGTATAGTCCGTTCCTGCAGACAAAAAGGCACAAAACACACAGTGCTCCATGTGAAACAGGGGCATGTGTTGGTGGAGAGTGACTTCTAACCAGTCTGGGGGCAAATGAGTGGCTAAGGCTTCTAGTTGTTGGCCGTTGAGGTCATAGGAAGCGGTGAGGCGCTCCAACTGGGGAAACTGTGCTTTGAAGTAGGTAGCGGTGAGGGGGTTGGCAATGTTGTAGGAGAAATCTGCAACACAGCGATCGCTTCGGAAGAAGTTCAGATGATCGTAATTGCGCACTAAGTAACCATCGGCATCGCAACGACGCACCTGCTCCAAAATCCACTGTTCATTGGGTTTCGTGATGCGAGGCGGTGCTACAAAGAGTTGGGTGGTACTGTGGCGACGAACGATCGCTACGGCTTCAGTGTACTTGCGGGGATCCTCTAGCTCGCAGTAGACCAAGGGGGGCTTCAGGTCTAAAACAGCCTCCAGTTGCCCCAGGGTTCGCACTAAGGGAATAGGGCATAACGGGCTGGACAGGGCTTCTGTTCCCCTGTTGAGTTCACCCTGCGCTGCATTCTGCGGTTGCGGAAGTAGATCGCGGTAGGATGCAGCGGGTTTTAAGATCCAGGCTTGGGATTGGCTACGACGGTGTTGTAGTTCCTCAATGGCACTGCGGCGGAGTTGGTTTAACTCCCGCACCGGTAAAATCACTGCTCCGGCTAACCCATTGGTGAGATCTGCGAGGTAAAAGGGAGTATTGCCCAAACGTCCCAACTGTTCCCGCAGACGATCGGTGGTGAGGGGTTGATTGCGGGCTGCTGACAGGGCAAGGGTGGAGGTGACGGTCACCGCCACCCCCGTTTGATCCGTGACGGTTACGGTCAACGGCTCCCCTTCACTGCCCTGGACTTTGAACCAGAGGGGGCGAGCATGTTGCGGTTGTTCTCCCTGGTAGGTTCGGCGAATCTGTTGATCTAACTCCGGGTCGTTGGTCTTCCAGACCCGATCGCCCCACTGCACTGCCCCTAGGTCAAAATGTTTGCGACTAAAACTGAGCCAGCACTCCCGATCGCCCCGGTGCTGCACTTGATAAATGCGGCCCCCCACTTCCTTCTGTTGTTCCCGATCGCCCCGCTCAAAGACGACCCCATCTCCTGCTTTAAGGGGATAGTTGAGGGCAGCGGCGGAGCGTTCTAATAAAATGCGCTGGGGCTCGATCGCCACGACTTCCCCCAGGTAGACCCCCCGTTTTTTGGCAAACTGGGCATGAACAAGGGCTTGGTTATTCACCCCTTCAAACCAGCCGGTATAGAGCCCTCGGGAAAAGGCCATTTCCAGTTGATACTGGTGTTCTGGTGAAACGGTAGGCGCAGTATCTGCCAGAAGCGCATCTAACTGCTGCCGATAAATGCGAGTGACACTGGCCACGTATTCTGGGGTTTTGAGGCGACCTTCAATTTTGAGGCTAGCCACTCCTGTTTGCACTAGCTCCGGCAACACGGGCAGTCCCGCCAAGTCCTGAGGACTGAGGAGGTAATGCCGATCGCCTAGATCCAGCATTTCCCCATCCACCACCAGATCATAAGTCATCCGACAGGCTTGGGCACATTCCCCCCGATTAGCCGATCGTCCTCCCAGGGCTTCACTGGTGAGACACTGACCGGAGTATGCTACGCACAACGCCCCATGCACAAACACTTCCAGGGGCAGTGACCTCTGGGTTTGGGTTTGAATTGCCTCAAGGTCTTTGAGGGAGCACTCCCGCGCTAGTACCACCAGTTGACAGCCTAAACGCTGGGCAAAGTCCACCCCCGCTGCACTGGAAATACTCATTTGCGTTGAGGCATGAATGGGAAAATCAGGAGAGAGGTGACGAATGAGGCTACAGACCCCCACATCCTGAACGATCGCGGCATCCACCCCTGCGGCAATCACCGCTCGGAGAACCTCTTCCAGTTCCCCTAACTCCTCCGTAAACATCAAGGTATTCAGGGTGAGATAGCCCTTGACCCCACGCCCGTGTAAAAACGCCATTAACTCTGGCAAATCAGCGATGGTAAAGTTGTTGGCCCGCATGCGAGCATTGAAGCGATCGACTCCAAAATAAATGGCATCTGCTCCATTTTCCACGGCTGCCCGGGCACAATCCCAGTCCCCGGCTGGAGCTAGTAATTTCGGTAAAGGGGATTGGATCATCGTATTTTATACCCTCACCAAAAGAGAGTTCAAAGACCGCCAGGGGCAGAGCCGGAAGGGACGAGCAAGAGCCGATTGATCGAATAGTGTTGGGGGGAGAGTCAAGGGTAGCGGGGGAACAATAACTGGGGGAACGGTAGCAGGGAACATAGGGCTTAGGCGTTTGTCTTCATTCCCTTAAATGGCTGAATTATAACATTGCACCGGGGCAGGAATGGCGTTTGCGTAGGCAGGTAGGCAGGTAGGTAGGTAGGAGGGGGAGTTCCCCCGTCCCTTATTTCTGTTCCGGTTCCAAATGCACCCCAAGGGGACTGCTCTGGGTCACCCAAACCTCCAAATCTGGATCGGCAATGGCGGTTTTGACTTTAGCAGCGATCGTTTTGGCCTGGTCTCGGGAGGGACAGAGCGCAA
>JBMTZC010000441.1:0-3020 GCA_049455215.1 Prochlorotrichaceae cyanobacterium | reverse complement strand
CGCCTCAGGTGGGAGTGATTTGTCCGGAAACGATCGTGAAAGTTAGAATGGGGAAGAATCAATTCATGGCTCCTTCCCTCAGTCTGAACCTGTTAGTGGGCTGATCACTAATGAGGCGGGCTTGGATCGATGAAAAAAAGATTAAGTATTGTTAATCTAGAGCTTTCATTCAGGGTACCTTCAATTCAGAAAATAAATACCAGGATCGGAGTAGAAAGGGTTTGATGGATATTAATCGTTTGCATTGGCAACAAAAACTCAGGGCACTAGCTCTACAAGGCTTAACTTGTTTTCCAACCCTACCGATGTGGCTGAACGGCCAAAGTGCGGAACACGCCAGCCAATACTATGCTACTCAGGGAGAAAAAGATCACTATGAGGAGTGGTGCCGTTATATCAAGGGCACCATCTTCCAGGGGGTTGCCATTCAAGACTATGAAGAATGGAAAACCACGACTCAACCCATGAGTTCTCGGAGTTAGGTTAGGGCTTGGTTCACGGTGTCAACTTCTGGCCCGCGATCGAGCGATCCAGGAGTTGCATGGGATGAAGAACAGGAATACTTTTGCCCTGTTTTTCCAGATGGTGAGAAATTTGCACAAAACAACCAATATTGGCGGAGGCAATCAGGTCTGCTCCAGTGTTGAGCAAGTTTCTCACCTTTTGTTGTCCCAGTTCTGCCGCTACCTCTGGTTGGAAAATGTTGTAAACCCCCGCACTACCGCAGCATAGGGATCCATCTAAGGGTTCTTTGAGGGTTACCTCAGGAATTTGGCGGAGCAATTGCCGAGGTTGTTGGTAGATTTTCTGACCATGTAGCATGTGGCAGGCATCCTGGTAGGCAATGGCGAGGGGACGATCGGCGAGGGGATGCAAGGGAGCGGTCAAGCCCACCGTGGCGAGAAATTCCTGAACATCTTTCACCTGATGGGCAAAGGTTTCGGCAACTTCTCCATAGCGATCGTCTTCTTTGAGGATCTCGCCGTACTCCTTGAGGGTATGGCCACATCCTGAGGCATTAATAACAATGGCATCGAGGGCATGATCTGCAAAGCAGTCGATCATTTCCCGTGCCAGGGTTTGGGTTTGCTGCTCTTGGCCTTGATGATGGCTGAGGGCGGCACAGCACCCTTGATTTTTGGGAATAACCACTTCACACCCATTGGCCGCTAACACCCGCAGGGTGGCAGCATTCACTTCCGGATTAAATAAGCGCTGCACACACCCCAACACCATTCCCACTCGATATCGCCGTTCTCCTTGAGCCGGAACTACGATCGCATTGCCTTGCTGAATGGCCTGAGGGGGAAACCAATCCTGAAAAGCCTCGGCAGAAACTTCCGGCAATAACGCTTCCATTGCCGTGATTTGCTGGGGGAGGGCTTTGAACAAACCACTCTGGCGGAGCCAAGCCTGCAACCCCGATCGCTGGTATACCCCCAGGGGACGCAACAACCAGCGCAATCGATCGGGATAGGGAAAAACCGCAAAAATAAACTGACGCAGCATTTGCAACGGTAACGATCGAGGTACCTGACGCTCAACTTGGGGCCGGGTCGCCGCAATGAGGCGATCGTACTGCACCCCAGAAGGACAGGTGGTCACACAGGCCAGGCAGCCCAGACAAGTGTCAAAATGCTGCGCCACTGATGGATTGAGGGGAATGTTGCCTTCTTGAACGCCATCCATTAAATAGATTCGCCCACGGGGAGAATCCATCTCCGTACCGAGCACTCGATAACTGGGGCAGGTTGCCAGACAAAAGCCACAGTGAACACAGGCATCAATCAACTGGGGATCCGGAGGATTCTGGCGATCGAAGCTCGGGAAAGCACTGGATGAACTAGCGGCGGGAGCAGGTGAAGTCACAGGAAAAATCTACAGTCATGGGTGGGGGTTTCGGGTTTCAGGGGCACGATTCTTCCAACGTCGCTAAGCCTCTTAAACCTGATCCCTTTCTAGGGTACAAGAAATTTTCCCTAGGGCCCTAGGCGCTATGATTAATTGTTTGCCGCTAGACCGAATGTATGCAGCATCTTCATTTTAAGCCCGGTGCTGAGTCTGCCCCATGGAACGATCGCTTAGCCCTCTACCGTCAACGGCTCCGGAATTCCCCTCTAGGGAAGGACTCGGGAAGCGTGGGGAATGGGGCAGATCTTGCTGTGCCTACCGTCCTAGTCGTAGAACCCGATCCCCTAGACTTTCTCGCCGCAACGATCGCAGCGATCGAGGTTCAAGCCCCCGTCATTTTGGGCAATCCCCAGTGGAGCCTGGCGGAGTGGCAAGCCTTGCGAGAGTTACAGCTACTGGATCCCAGTCAGGGGGATCACCTTTGGGGACTGGAGCCGCCGGTGTCTTTTCCCCCCTGTTCTCAGGGATCTCGACTGCCTGCCGGGGCCATCCTGATAGCAACGGGGGGATCCGGTGGTGGGCTGCGCTTTGCCCATCACACTTGGAACACCCTCCGGGCTGCGGTAGAGGGTCTGCAACGATCGAATTTATTGCCTGAGCACCCCCTCTCGGGCTGTTGTCTCTTACCGCTGTACCATGTCAGCGGCTTTATGCAGTTTATGCGATCGTTTTTAACCCAAGGGGAGTTAATCCTGAGTTCCAGCCGGGAGATCCTAGCGGCGTTTCGGGTTTTCGATCCGGCTATCGCTCCGCATAGTGCCGAGTTGTCTGATCTTGGGACTGAGAAAGAGGTAGCAGCATTCCTCAAGAACCGGACGGGGGCAAACTATTACCTCTCCTTAGTACCCACTCAACTGCATCGTTTCCTCGCAGAACTCCCTCCCGAAGGGGTGGATTGGTTGCGCCGCTTTGCCCTCATTTTTGTGGGAGGAGCTGCCCTCCGGGACGATTTACGGGATCACGCGCGATCGTTACGATTACCCCTAGCCCCCACCTATGGCATGACGGAGACAGCAGGCATGGTGGCTACCCTGTCTCCTCAGGGATTTCTCGAAGGCAGTACGAGCGTGGGACGGCTATTGCCCCACTGTCAGGTGCAGTTTCTGCCC
>JBMTZC010000440.1:0-3025 GCA_049455215.1 Prochlorotrichaceae cyanobacterium | reverse complement strand
CCGATCGTAGAAAAATCATCAGGAGTGATCTTTTCGTTTTTCACTCTAATACCAAGCTTTTTTGTATCTATTTTTATTTTTTGTTCTTTGAATTGTTCTTTTTCTTCTTTAGTTGGTTCCCATTTTTTTCCTCTAATCAATTCAAAATCAACCCGCTTCTCTGCAGGATTCGGGATTGGTTTCACTGCATACCAATCACTTGTAACCTTTCTCTCTTGTCCTTTTCCTGCATAGTTACTCGTCTTACTCAGCCACCAATTAGGACTCAACGGCACTACCGACTGACAACTCGGACACACCACCGTATGCGCCCAAAGATAGTTTTGTATCGTTTCCCCTTCCTGCGCCGGAAAAAACTCCGCTAAACGCTTCTCCGCCTCATCTTCAACCCACTTCACCCACTTATCAATATCCTGCTGCAACTCCGCCCCAAACTTCAGCGGAAACTCGATCGCCGCCTTCATCGTGACCACAGCCACAGGATTCAGATCCGATGCAAACACCCGCAACCCATACCTTGCCGCCTCAAAAGGAATCGACCCACCCCCAGCAAAGGCATCCAACACCGCCGGAGTACGATCGCCCCAGATTTGCTCACAAAGTTCCTGCACTCGTTTCACCCGTTCAGGAGAAGGCGGCGTTTTATATAGGCGTGTTCTCTGCCAGCGATTCTCCCGCTCTAGCTGAGTTTCAGAGCGATCGGTACGAGGACGATCTAACCCCAACAGATACTCAAACTCCTCGATCGTCACCTCCGCAGGCAACAACGACCCCAATACCGAAGCCCGACTAAAGGACAACGGCTTCCGGGAATACCAGCGATGCAGCCCCTTAAATGGATTGCCCCCATTCTCAAAGTAAACCTGCTGGTTGAGCAGTTCCACCGGCATAATTTTTTCGATGAAGACAGAAGGGCGATCGGAGGATGTCATGAGAGTCACAAAGGAATGAAGTAGAAGCCTGTTCAGATCATCAGCAGCGTTCCGGTTTGCCGTCGCAATTCTTCAACAGCCTGTTCTAACACACGGACTGCTTGGGCAGGGTCAGTATCCTTTCCCCTCTGAAATGCTTGTGTAATAGATAACTCACAATCTACAGCCTGAGCAATACGCCGGGCAATCTTTTGAAAATCTTTTTCTTGCTGAATCAAGCGAATCATCAATTGTTCCAAACAGATAAACCGATGCTCCAGACGCATCAAGAGCGTGGTTAATCTTGAAGTTGCTAAAGCCTTGAGAAAACGTTTATCTGCTGTCGCAATATAAGGATCAGGATCTCCTGCCGTTGCTGCGACTAATACAGCTTCTCCCACATCAATTCCTTCTATTGCAGTGAGTTGAATAACTTCAGCCTGATCATAACTGGCAACCTTTTGTCTTTGATTAACAATACTCAGCGCTAGATTGCGGGTGCGATCGTCATATTGATCCAAAATTTTTGAATCATGTTGGAAAACTTTCGCCGCAGTTTTTAAAACTCGGATTTCTTCATCTTCAATCCCCCAGACCTTTGTGACTTGCCAAAACAAATTGTACGCCGATAGTTTGAGAACAACGTCGTTATCCAAAAAATAGAGTGCCAAAAACCTATGCCCCTGTCACTAACCGCAGATACTCCTGGCTATCTCGATCGAGTCTTTCTAAATCAAGATTATGGAGAAGAAGCTGATTGATTAAAACAGAGGCATTTGGCTCAGTTTCAAATTCCTTTATGGCTTTTCCAGCAATTCCCCAATCATCTTTATTGTGTCGCCGCCATCCATAATTATTGCAAACCAAAGCAGGATCAACAGTGTCTCGGGTTGAATAGTTTCGAGCTAGTTCCGCGAGTCTACCAGGTTGAATCCGAGAGTCCCACACATAGTGCTGCGGATGCCCCAACAATAGAGTTGCTGCGAAATCATTGGCTTCCCCTTCTTCGGAATCTTGATCGTCCTGGGTAATTGCCTCATCCACAATACATTGATCTTTAACATGACCCCATAAAATGTGTCCAAGCTCATGAGCCAGGATGAATGCTTGCCATGCAGGGGATTTACGATTACAACAAATAACAATGATGGGACGATCGTTAAACTTCGCCACCATTCCATCAATTTTTTTAGTTCCCGGTGGTAGGGAAAAATGAACAACTGGTATGCCGTTAGACCAGCAGTAACCCAGTAAACTTTCCAGGTTCACCCAACGATATTGTTCCAGAATATGCTGCCGAATTGAGATGGCATCACCCCTGGGTTCTAGATATTGAGGTTGGGCCGTATAGCTAACCATTTCTGCCACACGACTCGCTAAACCCTGAGCTATTTCTAAGCTTTGGTCGTCTGTATTTTGTCGCTTCTTAAATTTAGGTTGTGCTTGCGTCTTAAATTCAATTTCAGCTTCTGGACTAAAAACGGAGGCTAGATCTAACCCTAATCGCTTGGCAATATAGCCAGCTCCTTCAGCAACCACGATAGGATCATCTTCCAGATCAGCATCCCACCAAACCGGAAGCGCACGATCGCGCACATACTTTGCCGGAAGCCCTTTCCGCGCTAGCCGTTCTAATATGTTGGTCATATTTAGTTGTCTGGTCTGAATTGCTTGAACAGACATAACTCAATACACCTGTACCGTATAATTAAGTTTATTGTAGCCTACCTTGTCATAAAACAGCATCCACAAGCGTCTTGGCAGATTGGTGATAATGAAACTCTAGTCCCAGGTCATCAACCTTTTGAGACGATCGAATTAAGTCATCGATCGCTTCGCATAAACGGAGCCGAATAGAGCGATCGGGCAATAAGTTAGGCTCTACTGCTTCCTCCACCGTCACCAAACGACGATCGCCAATCTGGTACGCCCACATCTCCAATCCCAAGGATTGCCCCGTCGCCTCATCCTGGATCAGTACCATGTCATCTTCTAATTCCTGACAGAGTTGTTCAACGCTTGGCGCTTGCCAGAACAAGGTTAGGAGTTCCGTATCCGGCTCATAAAAAATTTTTAATGGGGCCATACTTTCTCTCCTCGCTTAATGGCGTTAG
>JBMTZC010000439.1:0-3058 GCA_049455215.1 Prochlorotrichaceae cyanobacterium | reverse complement strand
TCCACGCTGACCCCTTTGAGTGTCATAAGGGGCGATGAGGCTTACATCATACCCATGCCGCCCATACCACCCATGCCGCCCATACCACCCATGCCGGGATTGGGAGCAGCGGGTTCTGGAGCAGGCTCTTCCACAACCAGTACTTCAGTGGTTAAAACCATAGCTGCAACGGATGCCGCATCCTGCAGGGCAGAGCGCAGCACTTTAGCCGGATCAACGATCCCCGCAACCACGAGGTCTTCATAGGTATTGGTTAAAGCGTTATAGCCTTCGTTAACATTGGCTAAATGGAGCACTTTTTCCAAGACAACCCGACCTTCTACGCCTGCATTATCGGCAATTTGGCAAAGGGGAGCGGGTAATGCCCGGGCAACAATATCTGCTCCGATGCGCTCTTCTTCCCCAAGGCTAGCTTTGAAGCTATTAACCTTGTCAATTAAGCGCACTAGAACTGTGCCACCACCGGGTACAATCCCTTCTTCCACCGCTGCTTTGGTTGCATTCAAGGCATCCTCAATGCGAAGCTTCCGGTTTTTCAATTCTGTTTCTGTCGGCGCACCAACCTTAATAACGGCAACACCACCGGCCAGCTTGGCAATGCGTTCCTGTAGTTTTTCCGTGTCGTAATCGGAGTCGGTTTCTGCGAGTTGTTGACGAATTTGAGCAATCCGCTTCTCAACTTCCGCTTTGTGCTCATCCTTGGAGACGATAATGGTATTGTCTTTTTCCAAGGTGACTTTGCGAGCTGAGCCCAACATCTCAATGTCAACAGCATCTAAGGATAAGCCGACCTCTTCGGAAATCATTTGTCCCCCGGTGAGGACTGCAATATCCTGGAGAATCGCTTTACGACGATCGCCAAAGCTAGGGGCTTTGACGGCGACAACGTTGAGAACACCGCGCATTTTGTTCACCACTAAGGTGGCCAGGGCTTCCCCTTCCAGATCTTCGGCAATGATCAACAGGGGCTTGCCAATGCGGGCAATTTTTTCCAAGATGGGAACCAAATCTTGAATGGAGCTGATTTTCCGGTCCGTAATCAGAATCAGCACATCCTCTAGTTCCGCAATCATGCGCTCCTGATCCGTCACAAAGTAAGGAGACAGGTAACCGCGATCGAATTGCATCCCTTCCACCACTTCCAACTCCGTACTCAGGGACTTGGATTCTTCAACGGTGATAACCCCATCCGTGGTCACTCTGTGCATGGCTTCGGCAATCATGCGGCCCACTTCCTCGTCATTCCCCGAAGAAACGGTGGCAACCTGAGCAATGGCATCCCCTTCCACCGGTTTAGCCAGGGCTGCAATTTCTTTCACTAAATAGGCAACGGTTTTTTCAATGCCTCGACGCAGGCTCACAGGGTTGCTGCCGGCGGCGACGTTTTTCAACCCTTCCCGAATCAACGCTTGGGCTAATACCGTAGCGGTGGTGGTACCATCCCCAGCTAAATCCTTGGTTTTAGAAGCCACTTCCCGAATCAGTTGGGCTCCCGTATTTTCAAAAGGATCTTCTAAGTCAATATCCTTAGCGATCGTGATCCCATCATTCACCACTTCCGGCGCACCAAACTTACGCTCTAGTACCACGTTCCGTCCCCGAGGTCCCAAGGTGATTTTCACGGCATCTGCTAGCGCATTCACGCCCCGCTCTAACGCCTCACGGGCTTCGTCTTTCAAGACAATGAGTTTTGCCATAGCTACGTCCTTTACGCCACTTCGATCAAACTGCAATCAAAATTTAGCACTCTACGTGATCGAGTGCTAAAGCCTCTAAGGTTCGGTATTTGCGGTAACCGAGGTGGGGATACACGTCTTACGACGGTTTTAAGGAGTTTTAAGGGGGGGGATTTAACTTTGTCTCAGCCATTTCAGCTTGCCGTGACGGATTTGCACCAAAGGATGAGAGAAGCGCTGAATTAATCTGGCATCGTGGGTGGTCACAATAATGGTGACTCCTTTTTGGTGCAATTGATGCAAGATATCCATGATTTGCTGAGAATTATCCGCATCCAAATTTCCTGTGGGTTCATCCGCCAGCAGCAGGGGGGGCATCCCCACGATCGCTCGAGCAATGCTGACCCGTTGTTGTTCTCCACCCGATAACTGAGCCGGAAAACACTGGGCCTTATGTTTCAATCCCACTAACTTTAAGGTTGGCAAGAGGCGGGCATCGATCGCTTCCTGGCTATAGCCCTGGGCCCAGAGCACAAACGCCACATTCTCCGCCACTGTGCGCTGGGGCAAGAGCTTATAATCCTGAAAAATTACCCCCACTCGACGACGAAACCGGGCTAAACGATCGCCCCGCAGTTGACCAATATCTTTGTTATTAATGAGAACTTTGCCCCGACTAGGACGCTCTGCCCCATAGAGCAACTTTAAAAGGGTACTTTTTCCCGCCCCAGAAGCCCCCGTCACAAACAGAAACATACCTTGACTTAAGCGAAGCGTTGCCTCCGAGAGTCCCATGCTTCCATTGGGGTACATCTTGGTCACCTGCTCTAGGGCAATAAATGCCGTTTTTTCAGAGTCTTTGGGCATCATCTGTTCTAGTCTGAAATGATTTTAAAGTTAAATTTACAGACCTTTCCGGTGACTGGAAAGGTTGAATCCATAAAAAAGCCGAGGAAACCCCAAAGTTCCTCGACCTGTAATACACAATGTATAATGGCAAGATCGCCATGAGATTACTAACTGTTAGAAGTAATCTTCCACAACCTCTCCTATGGATTTATGGCTTAAGGCACAGCGTCACGTAGAGCTTGAATGAGACTGATGGCCTGCTCAACTTCTGCTTCCGCACCTGGGGGCACATCGGCACTTTTGAGGGCAATAATTACATCATTGAGAGCAGTGGGAAGGCTCACTCCATCTGCCGCTGTCGCTGCCAGAGCCACCGCCACGTTGTTGAGAAGCGCACCCAGAGTAAAAGTTCCACCGAGCAAAGTTACACTGACACTTTGTAAGGCTTCGGATGAGGCAAGGGTAGCGATAATGTTAGAGATTGGTGCCCCTAGATCAACCACGGTAGTATTACCATTGTTATCCAGTATCTC
>JBMTZC010000438.1:0-3060 GCA_049455215.1 Prochlorotrichaceae cyanobacterium | reverse complement strand
CTCCTTCAATTTGTGGGTACCTGGCAAGGAGATGACTTTGAAGAGTGCTTAGAATCCGTTTATGAAACACGATCGCTTGCGAGCATGTACTAAGATTGATGCCTGAAAACATTCGGGCATTATTAAATACATTTTATTAGTTGTGCTCTGACGGTGAGTGCAGTAGGCTGCTGCTTGGTTATCAATAGGGTTACGGGACATGCCCGTGACTGTCTTTTCTATAACGGGTGTGTCCCACTTTTGACTTTCGCCTCCAGTTCCTTGGATACACTACTCCTGTCTTCACTCTCCTACTCCCCATTTCGATGAGATCACGCTCTGGCAGTCCTGGAGAATAAACTCACAAATCCCCTGAATTCACTGATTTCTTTGCAGATTCCACTTTAAGTTACTCAAAGCTTTTTCTATAGTCCTTCTCAGAGCCGTGTTCTTTCGCTCAACATAGCGCAGCAACGCGGCCAGATCTCGTGACGGTATCACCCGGTAAACCTTGGGCTTACCACCCAGGGCTAAGGGGTAGGGTTCACCTCCTACGGATATCGATACTCTTAGCGCCAGGTGCATTGAGAAATGCTTGCCTGTGCGCAACGGGGGCCTGATTGACTAATCCCAGATTCTATCTGGAGTAACCCAATCATTCTACCCGATGGTTTCCAGGCGGCTTTGTTAAGGCTCTCTGGTTGGTTCTGTGTTTGAAGGTTGGCGACCAGGGAATACCTTGGACTGGAGGTCTCTTCTGTTCAAGGCGGTCTTAATCGAAGCGGTGAAATTCCTATCAAGCCATTGATAGGCGTTGGTATCTACCAACTAATCCGTGGCAGGGGGGGAGCTGTAATGGCGCTCTACCTGTCCCCAGGCCGGGAGGCTGGGCATCGAGAGATGGCCCACCGGCTTTGACCAGCCGGAGATCCCTTAACTAAACGGGGACTGCTGAATAGCTCAACGGTGAAAGGGGCACGAGTTGATGAAACCATGCTCTTCTGGGTCAAACTATAAGAAGCTGATGCCGAACGACGAAGACGGTGCTGTGCTTGTAAGGAGGAGCTTCCACGTTCTGCCTCCGAAAGCTGAAAGGTGTGTGGGTAGGCCACCAGTGCAGTACTGCTGGGAATTGTAATTCTCTAGTGACAGGAGCTTATAGTTGACGATTTTGACGAACTGGGGAAGGACTTGGGGCTGGCGGTTGGTGACCGCATGGCTGGAATTCGGTCTATTCTGGAATTCAACCCCATGTCTGGGAGCGGGGCGCAAGTAGGTGATTCTGGATGCTCGGGTGAGTGTCTAGGATGAGTCGAGGCGGGAGTAGGCTGCTCGCTGTGACTTTTCGGTGCGGGGTGGTATCCGCATTCTACGAACTACGAAAGCGCTGAGGAGGTCTCACGAGATCTGGCGATCGTGTTGCTGAGGCTGTGGGTTTAGCAAGCGTTCTGAAATAGGGACGTTTGCTAAACCGTCATGGCTTTGGCTGATCTTCATTATTGAGGAATGCACTATGAATGATTCTGGTTCTAAGACAGTTCACGAATAACCACGAAGGCGGTCGTTGAGGCTGTCTGTTTTTTGATTCCTGCGGCAGCAATATCCATATAAAAATGGTGTTCTAAATACGAGCTAAGGGCTCAAAAGGACAACTAAAGTTGCAGCTTATGGGAATGTGGACGGCGGCGTAGCTCGGCTGAGCTGCGCCTGTTCATGGCTTTTGCAGGTTGAGCCGTAATCAACCTGCGTTTTGATTTCCAGGGAGGGAGGATGTTGTTGGAGGTGGGATCTCTGGGGGATTTCCTGCGGCGTATTGCGTTTGATTATGCGCGTTATGGCTATACCCGCTATGCGTTGCGCCAGATTCCGGCGAATAAGGATTTCCAAGCGATCGATCTGAAGTTGCATCGGGTCTATGGGGTGACGAGCTGTCGCACGAGGCGGTCTCGGCAACGGCGGCGAGGGTTGGCTTGTGTGGAGTATTTGCGGTTTCAGGAGTGGTTTATTTTGCTGGCTACGCCGGGGCACCATGAGGCGTTCTCGAAGATTCGTAGTTTTGATTTACGGCAATCTCCGCTTCACTTTCGGGGCTATTCGGTGGGCTTTGTGGGGGAAAGAGTGTCGATTCGGGTGGCGCGTTCGGTCTGGCGACGGGTGCAGCGGAAGGTCTATCAGGGGGCGTTGCAGGATGGGGCTGAGGTGGAAAAGTGGCTCGCTTCCCTGCCCTTCTATCGCTTTCCGGATGTGGTCACTCAGTTGGAGAGTTTGACGCTGGCGATCAATCTGAGGCGAAAACGGGCTGGGTTGTCCAGGGTTACCCCCCGATTTCAAGGCGGAGATGCTTCGCTTTACCGCTCATCTCAATCCCAATTTTCTCTTTAGTTCGTCGCGTTCTTCGTCGCTGAGGGTTGGTCGGGGGGTCTTGGGTTCTGGCCCATATCGCGTTGGAGGAATGGAAGCGATCGCTTCGCGGAATTGCCGCTCGGATAGTTTGGCGAGTTGCTGCAACCCGGCTCGTACAATGAGGCTATAGGAGGCATCCAGGCAGAAGGCTTCTGCTTGTGATTTCAGATGCTCTAGTCGGGTGTTGTCTTCGGCGGGTAGGGAGATGGGACGGTTCCTGCGCCAATGGGCTTGCTCTGTCATGGGTATCCTTTGAGAAGAACAGTCTGTGTTACACACTCTGGATAACAGGGCGAATTGGGCTTGAAAAGGGTCTATTTTGGGGTGAATTAAGCTGCAATCGGGGTACTTTAGGGCACTGTCCCACCAGGATTCTGGATGGTTTTTAAGGGGTTAAGTGTCCCACCAAATGACCAAGCGATCCACCATAGTCAAATCCCCCTGTTCCTGTTCCGTATTCCCTCCAAACTACTTACGGGTAATAGACCGTTGAATTGTTCCTCTTCCTAAATATCAAAATTCAAAAAAATCTGATGCTTGTTAGGGCCACCTCATTGGAACTTATCCACAGCCTCTGACCCGTTTAAGAGATGTTTAATAAGTTTAGATAGAGTTTAGGGTCTGCAAGGTCTTGAATTGATTGAAGAATCAGGGGGGTTGTGCGGGTAATAGTCCGTT
>JBMTZC010000437.1:0-3088 GCA_049455215.1 Prochlorotrichaceae cyanobacterium | reverse complement strand
ACACACATCTTGATTAAACCGATCGATTTAGCTGGATCCCCCTAAATCCCCCTTAATAAGGGGGACTTTCGAGCCGTTTCTTCCGGTTCCCCCCTTTTTCAAGGGGGGCTAGGGGGGATCCACTCAAGTTTTACGATTGCAACGAGACTTAGTGTGTACACGGTAGCCTAGCAGGGAAGGGTTAGCTTAAACCTGGTCATAACACCTTTTGATCCTCTGACCAGGAAGAACTCAAAAACTGCTCCCCTGGTCACCCCCTGTAGTCTTATCCCTGGGAATCTCATCTGCGATGCATTGGCTCGAAAGTTTTTCCATGGCAACCCGTGCCCTTGCCGCTAACCGCCTGCGCAGTACCTTAACCATGCTCGGCATTATCATTGGCAATGCTTCCGTTATTGCCATGATTGGGATCGGCGAAGGAGCCCGCCAGTTAGCCGCCGATGAATTTGAATCCCTCGGTCCCAATGTGCTGTTTGTGGTGCCAGGGAATCGTCAGACTCGACGCATGTCCTTTGAAATTCCCTCTACCCTGGTTCTCAGTGATGCAGAAGCGATCGCCACCCAGGTGCCCAGCGTGAAAGAAGTTGCCCCCCAGATTAGCAGTCGAGCAGTCGTCAGCTATCGGGGCAATAATTCCTCCAGCCAAGTGTTTGGCGTAACCCCCAGTTACCTAACGGTGCGGAGCTTTAATGTGGCCCAGGGGCGTTTCATCAGCAATCTAGATCTCAAGCGCAATGAACGAATTGCCGCCCTCGGCTCAGACTTGGCCACCAAGCTATTTCAAGCGGAAAATCCCCTGGGCAAACGCCTCCGCATTAAAGGCGTGTCCTTTCAAATTGTCGGGGTCATGGAACCGAAGGGAGCCTTTTTGGGCACGAACCAAGATGACGCGGTTTTTATCCCCTTAAGCACCATGGCCAACCGAATTCGGGGACGCACTTCCCCCTATGGCATGGAATTGAGCTTTATTTCCGTATCTGCCTTGGATGAGGCGAGTATCGGGGCCGCTGAGTTTCAAATTACCAACCTCTTGCGCCTGCGGCATAAAATCTCCGGCGAAGACGATTTTGAAGTCAGTACCCAAAAAGATGTGTTAGAAACGGTGGGGGCAATCACGGGGGCCTTAACGATCCTTCTGGCCGCGATCGCCGCCATCTCCTTACTCGTTGGCGGGATTGGGATTATGAATATCATGCTCGTCTCCGTATCGGAGCGAACCCAAGAGATTGGGCTGCGCAAAGCGATCGGGGCAAATCGAGGGGATATTCTTTCTCAATTTTTAATTGAAGCCGTGATTTTATCGGCAACAGGGGGCATCCTCGGTAGTAGCCTAGGGATTGGTGTTGTCTACTTAGCCGCTACTTTAACTCCTCTCAAAGCCAGCATTTCCATACCCGCGATCGTGTTGGCGGTGGGAGTATCGGGGGGAATCGGCTTATTTTTTGGCGTAGTTCCAGCCCAAAGGGCTGCTAAATTAGACCCAATTGTAGCATTACGCACAGCCTAACCCGAGGAAAAGGAGCGATAAAAATGTAATTAAACATACCAAAATTTCTCCGGTGAGCTTGCTCGCCAGCCAATCCTTTGGCCAGTTCAAGAGACATCGTATTAGAATAGATCTACAGAACAGGTACTGCGCATGGTTTTTAATTCTGACTTCTTTAGTGTTCCAGAGATTGAAGAGCAGGAAGATCTAAATCCTTTGCTCCAATATCTTCAGCACCAGCCACCCGAGGTTTTGTCCCGGGTTGCTAAGTCTGCGACTCCGGAGATTAAGGAAATAATTTCGCAGAATGTGCAAGGGTTGCTAGGGATGTTGCCCTCTGAGCACTTTAATGTCCAAGTCGTCACAAACCGAGAAAACTTAGCGGGTTTGCTAGCCTCAGCGATGATGACAGGCTACTTCTTGCGGCAGATGGAACAACGGATGGAATTGGATGCTCGGGTGTTGGGCTTAGATTTTGATACGCCAGAATCCTGACGGATCTGTCCCTTCAGGTAGGATGATCCCCCTCCGATCGCAGTGAGGCAAAAAAATAGAGCTTTTTTGCGGATTCGTCTGGGAGAGCGCTGAAGAATCAGGAGAGAGCAGCAAAGCTTGACCAAGAGTTCCCTTGCTGAGAGACAGCAAGCAGAATATCTTTTACTTTGTGCTGTCTTGATTCCTAAACCCGTTATACTAAATAGTCCGAAGCGGGTTTGTCTACTTCTATTTCTATTTCAGGGGCTATGCGACAAGAACCGATTCCCTCTCCTAGTGAACCCATGCAGTATCGGGCCATTGGTCTGATCCGGGGAAAATATATCCCATCGGAGGAGCAGCTCAATGCAGGATTGCTGATCACCGATGAAGGACAAAGTATGCCAGCAATTTTGCTGGGACGAGTTCTGAGCTTAGTGAAAAATCATCTGGAACTCGAGGAAGAGCATTTGTGGGTTGTCTATCCACGCACCCAAGAAATTAAAAGTAAAAAGCCTAGACGAGCCTCAGATCCCCCGCCAGTGCCGGAACTGCGCTTTCAAATTGTGGGCATTTGGGAACCCGAGACCCTACATCGCTTAGAAGATGAGGAAGGAGGCGACCCGGAAGAGGAAATAGAAGAAGAGATCTCCTTGGTTAAGCCGATGCGCCCCGCCTCACCTCCCACGACACAGGAAGAAACCGTGATTGAAGATGGTTATTTCTCCGTGCGGGGAGAAGCTATTTTCTATGAAGGTGAGAAAAATCGGTTAATTATCAAAATTCAACAACTGAACCGTAAGAATCCCGATCAGCGTCGAGATTTTAAGCTGCATCTCTTTGGGCAAATTAACGAAGACCGCGTTCTCCATCACTTCTGGGATTTACAGGTCAAACGGGAAGAAGGACGTTTAGTGATCGTTCATGCGGAACGCATTGGGCCAATGCCCCCGAGACGACGCAAGCCCGTTGGCAATCGTAAACCCTTCAACCGGCAAGGCCCCCCCAATGGGAAAAGCCGTCCTCAGCGCCTGCCCACAGGTAATGCTGTTGCAACCCCTAAGCCCGTAATTGCAAAACGTCAGGATCTCGGCTTAGAAAGCGATCGCTAAGATTTTGAGCGATCGT
>JBMTZC010000436.1:0-3090 GCA_049455215.1 Prochlorotrichaceae cyanobacterium | reverse complement strand
GAATTCTCTCTGCTAGGGCTAATCTATCTCTGTCATCCGTACAAATAATAATTCCAGCATGATTGGGAAACAATTTATGCAAACGTTTAAAATCCTTACGATTCAAAGTTAAAACGACACGCGCATTACGACGTGCAAAATAAAGAACGCCATCGTCAGGAATCTTGAGATTGGCATTTCCCGCTTCTTGGACAGTGAGAACGTCATGCCCCAAGCTGCCTAAATGTTTTACAACCTCATAGGGAAACTGCTCATCGGCATACAAGCGACCCATTAAGCTTCTTCATTCTCCTGAATAGCCAAAGCAATTTCTTCAGGATACATAGAAGCATAAAACCAAGCATTTGCTAAATCACTTACCGATAAAGTCGGATAATCTTGCAAAAGTTGCTCTTCGCTAATACCAATGTTACGAGCATTAACCAAAACCCACACGGGAATCCGAGTTAAAGCAATACAAGCATCACCCCCACATACCCCCACTGTTTTCTGAATGCCCCGCCAAGGATTATCAAGACTTTGAGCTAATATCTGGATTGCTCGTATTTTTTCATGCTGGCTTAAATCCAGTAATTGAGGCTCTAAACTTTGTAAACTCATAAAATTAAAAGTACACACTAAACTGCAAGCAGAAAACTGATGGCATTATATCAATTTAACGGCTTGGTTTACACTTAAACCGTTACCCATTCCAATGCCTGTGAGGGTCCATCATGCTTGACTTAACCTTACTTCTGGCTACCCCGATCGCTAAGTTGGTGCTGGAAAAGTTCTATGAAGGTGCGGCGACCAAATTGGGAGAACAGGCGGTGGAGCTTTTGCCGGAGAAGGTGAAGGGAGGAGTGCAACGGTTGGGGCAGTTGATTTGGCAGCGAGGTCTGAGCCAGAAGCCCAACAGTGACGCCTTGCTCCAGGCTGCGGCAGAGGGATCTACGGCTCATCAAGCCCAACTCCAGGGAGCGATCGAGGAGGTGTTGCAGGATCCAGATTTAGCCCAGACCGCGAAGCAATTGGCTACGGAAATTTACCAAACCATCAACATTACTCAGGAAGGGAAAAATGTGATGAATGTGATGGGCGGGCAGGGTTTGCAGGTGAATGAGAAGCAGGATCAACCCATTATCCAGATTCAAGGCAATCCGGTACTGAATTTTGGGGTATCGGAAAAAAAGTAGATTCCCCCAGTTCCCACGATCGCTCGCCAGCAGCCGAGCAAGGTGCGCCGGGAAATGTGGGGGGAGAAGGACTGGCACCGGAGGCGTTTCTGGGGCGATCGTCTGACCTGGAGTGCTTACACCGGGTCTTGCAGGAGAGCGATCGACCGGGACTGGTGGTGCTGTGGGGAATGCCGGGAGTGGGAAAGAGTGAGTTGGCGGTGCAGTATGCCCAGCGCTATCCAGACTGCTATCCGGGTGGGGTGGTGCGGTTCAATGGGGCGCAGTTTGGGGAAGAATTGGTGCAGTGGATTCAGGCAAACTATCTGGATCCGGCGGAGGATCTGCGTCGCCAGGGAACGAAGGCAGAGCAGCAGTTAGTTAAAGGTTGGCAAGCGTGGGCGGCATCGCCCTATGTGCGGACGGGGGGCAAGGACGGCGATCGTCCCGTTTTGATTCTGATTGATCAGGTCTCCAGCCTGAAAGAGGAGGTTTTACCCTTTTTGCCCAAGGGGGAACTGCTGACCGCCGAAATGTTTCCCTTTCACTTTCTCCTCACCAGTCGTATCCGCTGGGATTTGCCACCGGGGAGCCGTTGGAACCTGAGTGACCTGGAACTGCGGGAGTTAGCTCCGGAAGTGGCGGTGCAGTTCTTTGCGGACGCAATCGCAACCGAGACCGATCTCGCCCTGGCGGAAACCCTGGCGGCCAAGTTAGGCTACTTGCCCCTAGCGTTGCAGTTGGTGCGGCAGTGGTTAGCCATTGACCCCGATCGCTCCCTGAAGATGGCTGTAGAAGCATTACAACAGCAGAGCTTACAGTCCAGTGTTTTGCAACCGAACCCTGAGGTGCAGTCGCTCTGGGATGCCATTGCCCTGTCCTGGGCAGATTTACCCCGCTGGGATCGATCGGCGCAGCCCCTCCTCCAAGTGTTGGCGTTGTTGGCGGAAGCAGACTTACCCTGGGACTTTGTGCTGGAGGTGGTGAACACCTATCGCCCACCGGAACCGCCGCCACCGCCCCGGATTCCTGGCGGGCGACACTGCCTAGCCCATTACCTGGGGAAAACCATCCCCGCCCTGCAACCGCCCCCACCCCCCGAAGCACCGATTTATCCCGGCATTGCCAACGCCACAGAATCGCGGGGGAACCTGGTGAGAACCAGTTGGCTACAAACCCTGCCGGGGAACAGCTACCGCCTCCATGCCCTGCTGCGGGAGTTTGTACAACAGCATCAGCCACCAGCGGAACCCCCAACCTGGGATAAAACCGGCTGGATAACCGCCTGGGGAAAAGCCGCCCTAGAACGATCGCTGCAAATCCCTGCCCAGAGCGACTGGGACACCCTACAACAGTGGCAACCCCTGATCCCCCTGCTGCAAGGAGCCGCCCACCACCTGAAACCCCTGGATGCCCAGAGCGCCAGCCGCATCCAAACCCGTTGCGGTCGCCTAAGCCTGTTGCCCATCTTTGCCGAAACCCTAGAACGGGGCGAAAAAGCCAGAGACCAGGCCAGAGCCTTAGGACAACAGGGCAACCTGCCCGCCGCCAACGCCAAATTTGCCGAAGCTCTGGAACTCTACGAAAACGCCATCACTCAAGTGCGCGCAGTGTTGCCCACCGATAGTCCCATGCTGGCGGGGTATCTCCACCGCATTGCCGGATGTTTAAATGATATAGGACAGTACCGCAAAGCTCTTCCCCCCGCCGAGGAAGCTTGTACCATTGCGGAAACCCGAAGCCCTCGCCTCACCTTGGCGAACTTCCTCAACACTTTGGGAGTCGTTTACTACTATCAAGGGCAATATGAAGCGGCGGAACCTGTGTTGAAGCGATCGCTCTCTATCCATGAGCAACAATTGGGGGCAGACCATCCCGACACCGCCCCCAGACTCAATAATTTGGCAGGACTGTATGAATCGCAAGGACGCTACAG
>JBMTZC010000435.1:0-3091 GCA_049455215.1 Prochlorotrichaceae cyanobacterium | reverse complement strand
TGGATCGCGGATTATTTAGCGACTTACCCTCAGGAGCGGCAACGGTTGGGCATTTGTGATCAGCTTCCTCCAGTCCCTAAATAAGGACTAACGCCACAGGGATAATACAGACAGCGATCGCTCACCGGTCTTCCGAACTAAAAACATCACGGAACGGCCCCAGAAATTTCCGCTCTGGCGACCAATCGACAATAGCAAACACGATGTCCGAAAAAACTCCCCTATAGTCATCTTCCAACGCCTGCCGAAAATCTCCAGCAGTCCGGAGTGGATCATTGTGGAACGCACCACAGCCCCATGCTCCCAACACCAGGGTTGAATACCGATAAGCCTGAGCGATCGCTAATACCCGCTGAATGCGTTTCTGGAGGAGATCGCCGGACAGGGGTTGCCCAACGGTAGGAGTATAGGGAGCCGCACAAGTCAGAATGCTCAGTGACCAGGGCTTAGGAAGCTCTGTTCCGTCATCCCTACGAAAAACAGGAACATCCGGTGAATAGATTGCCCAGTCCGTAGAATCTGGAAGCTCGCGCTTTCGGTGTGCTTCATACATCGGATCCCCCACAAGAGTCCCGTAGAGAGCACTGGATCGACAAAGTACCTCCTCCTGTGCCCTAGCACCATTCAGAAAGCCTCCCCCCGGCTCAATCCCATTCGCAAAATTAAGGGCAAGGGGTCGCAATCCCTGTTCCGTCAGACGCAATGACGCGCCAAGAGTTGTCTCATTAGTAACTTGAACCCGAGTTTCGGGAAAAGAGGGTGACTCGTGAGAAGGCAACGTAGTACTGGGAGAAAGACTCAACTTCGCCGCACAAGCCAATTGCACGGCATCACCCCAAACAACCTTTTGCCCCATTTGAGTCACATAAAAACCTGTGCGAAGGGCTTCCAGTGCGGACTGCCCCAAGGTAGCTGCTACAGCCTTGGGGATGTGTAACTCCTGCTGCCGGGCCAAAGACATCTGATCAGAATCGAGGCAAGGCAGTATATGAAGTTGACTGTTATTCTTTTCACTCATTGATTAGTACCCAAGAGTTCCGTTTAAGTAGAGAGCTTAGAGAAGAACTTAATACACCACCCCATCATGAACAGCAGTGCAGCCCTAGCAGATAGTTCGGTCAATGATGGCAAAATCTGGAGGAGCGGCATGAGGAGTGAAAGCTAGACGTGTTGTCCAACTGTCACAAGCAGATCGGATGGAGTGTTCAAGCTCTGGAGTATATCTAGTCCAAAAATAGTCCAAGCCTTGACCTTCTTTGTATCAAGAGCTTATGGGGTAAAACCTAGAGAATTGGCTTGAGTTGCGATGTACGCAGGAGGTCAACGATTTTACGCCGTTTCAGCCCTTTTTCACTGGCACAAGCTCAGACCAACCATTGTTCAACACCACCATTGACCATTCCACCCCCAGCTAATCCCCTTCATTACTGTTTGGGGAGGTGGCCTTTGCAATATCCCTGTATCCGATCGCATTCATGGTGCGCCCCAGTTCTGCCACCCCCAACCACAAGGCAAATTCAATGACTTGATCTACGTCCAGCCCCATCTCTGAGCCCAACTCCCTCAGGCGGGCTGATAAGACTGGATTGTCTACAGGGAAGCTTGGCTCGTTCCTTTTTCTTGGCATCAATCAACTCCTTCATCTTTTGACGATTTTTGGGGCCGGGTTTCCTTTGTCCTGCTCCTGGACTTCTCCCCCATGATTTAACCACAGCCTCAGATACCCCAAGCAGCTCCGCAACGTCTCGATAGGTTAAAGGCTCCCCAGAATTTTCCATCTCCTGCAAAAACCAACTCAAAGAAATCTCTAAAGCCATATCTTTTAAAATCCCATGTTTTTAACAAGTGTACAAAAAGAACACCAATGTCTTGCTAATGAGATACAATTGTATTACTATGTAGATGTTAAATCTCATACAGGATCCAACAAAGGAGAGAGAGCATGTTTAATGTGAGTGCGGTTAACTTAGGTGGATTGATCAATGGGATTATTCAGTCATATTCACTCAGCAACCAAAAGCTGGCGGACGAACTTGAAATAGGGATTGGTACGATTGCTCGATGGCGATCCGGGAAAGTCTCTATGATTAGTCCGTCTGCGGCGAATATCCTGGCTTCTTATCTCAAGATAACCGTCCCTGAACTTATCACAAGACTCAATCAGCCAACGGTATCCATTGCAAAAGAAAACGAAGGACAAACCAAGAAAATGGAAACCCTCCGAAGCCTCTTATGGCAAATGGATCCTAGTTTCATGCCAGAGATACTGGCCATCCTGTCTAATGTCACCAGGGAGATGATTAAACGAAATCCGGAACAGCAAATGACCGTCACTGAGCTAATCCAATACTGTGTACACACCACAGATCGGGCAACGATATGCGCCTTGCTCTCTGTTGGTGGTATTGACAAAAAACGATCTGATGCGATCTCAGATGGAGCAAAACCACAGGAAAATGAATTACCGGGCGTTGCTTACATGATCCGGATGGTGCTATGCAAAAACCTTACCCCCTTAGACCTGAAACAAATGGATATGAGGTAAGCCCCTAACCATTCCACACTAACAACGATCGCTCAAGTTTCCATGTAATTATGACAGGTGGCTTCACTGTCCATCATAATTACATGGATATGCCCACCTTCGGCAATGCCATCAACGAGGTAAAGCTTTCTCAAGGTTGATCATAGACAGGTTTACTGGTAAGGTAATTGCCGTCATATATGATCTACCATCCGTAAAATACATATCTTGAAAAATGTCAATTTATAAAAGTGATTTTTATAAAAAAATGCTATTTCTCAACTCATATATGTAGCGCCTTGATATATGTCAACGGGCTAAAAATAATTGAATTAACCTTGAAGAAACCGTTGGAAATTGTTATACTCAGGACTGGATTATAGGGAATGGAATATAGTTAATTCCTATGCTAGAAACTAGCACCTCAACTAGCAATTCCACGGTAACACCTGGTAATATCACGGAACTGTCGCTGACGTATGAGAGCCTGACTGGACTATCGGCTGAAAGTCCCGAAGAATCCAGCGATACTGAACCCACAGTCTCCTCTGCAGTCGGTCGGGAGTA
>JBMTZC010000434.1:0-3112 GCA_049455215.1 Prochlorotrichaceae cyanobacterium | reverse complement strand
ACGGCTTGATTGTTGCCTAGTTCACTGTAAAGCCGTCCTCCGCTTCGCTAAAGGATGGGGTTTCTACCCATTTTTCTGATGAAATCTGTTGTGCAACTGAATCAATGTTGCTCTCCCCTGGAGCCGCCAACCCCCGTCGTAGATACCTTGTCCCTCTCCGCCGCCGATCGCCAACGATCGTTAGGGCAAGGTGTCTCCAATCAAGGCTGTTACTACCAGTGGCGACTGCCTCGGGGCTCCTCTTTACTGGATCAAGCCTACTTGGGCACCCCTAAGGGCGATCGTTGGGTGCAGGTTTTAGCCTTGCCGGAACCGGTGTTGACCGTGACCAGTGACCATCCCCTGCACTTATTGCAAGCCGCCTATCATCTCGGTAATCGTCATGTTGCCCTCGAAATCACCGCAACCTATTTACGCCTGGCTCCAGATCCGGTCTTGCTGCACCTGCTCCGAGACCATCTTCAGGTGACGGTGACGGAAGAAATAGTGCCCTTTCACCCCGTTTTAGGGGCGTATCACTCTCCCGGTCATGCCCACTGAGTTACCCACTAAGGGGCAAGTACAGCCCCGGCATTTCATCCCTAACGGAGGACAGCCCCTAGTCTTCACAACGGACTGAGGACTGCGGTATTGTTCTTGGTGTCGGCGGCGGAGAGGGTGAAGCCTGTGAAAATTGCTTATTTTGATTGTCCCACGGGCATTGCGGGAGATATGTGCCTGGGGGCTTTAATTCATGCCGGTGTCCCCCTGGAATACCTAGAGGAGTCCCTAGCCAAGCTGGGGATTACCGAGGAATATACCCTCAGCCTAGAAACGGTGCAGCGGCGAGGTATGGCGGCCAGCAAACTCCAGGTCAATCTCAAGGTGAGCAATCCTCCGGTGCGGCACTTAGCCACGATCGAAACCTTGATTGGCAATGCACACCTCCCCCCGGTCGTGGAAGCGTGGAGCTTGGCGATTTTCCGGAAGTTAGCCCTGGCCGAAGCGGCGGTTCATGGCTCCACCCCAGAGGCGGTTCACTTTCATGAAGTCGGGGCCACGGATGCCCTTGTGGATATTGTGGGGACTTGTCTGGGACTGCACTGGCTCGGCATTGAAGCGGTGTACTGTTCTGCCCTACCCACCGGAGGGGGCACCGTGAGGGCTGCCCATGGACGTTTACCCGTTCCCGTGCCTGCGGTGTTGCAGTTATGGCAAATGGGGCAAGTGCCGATCTATGGGAATGAGATCGATCGGGAACTCGTCACCCCCACGGGGGCCGCGATCGTGGTCACCCTCGCCAAGCAATTTGGCCCCTGTCCCCCCCTCTGCTTACACCAAGTGGGCCTCGGTGCCGGGAATCGGGAGTTACCCTTGCCCAATATTCTCCGTCTCTGGGTCGGGAACACACCGGAATTTAGAGGAAACCCCGTTGCGGATTCCGTCCATCACCACCACCATCACGCGGATCATCACCCAGACTCCAGTCCTCACCATCATCATCACGCCCATCAAACCGCTGATTCCGCTCCTGACCCCGACGATCGCTTTGAGCAGGATCAGACCCATCCTCACGATCACGAAGCTTTATCCCCTACCCCAGAAACGATCGTTCAACTCCAAACCCAACTCGACGATCTCAATCCTCAAATTCTGGGCTATTTATTCGATCGTCTCCTGGCCCTGGGAGCCTTAGACGTTTTCACCACCGCGATCGGCATGAAAAAATCCCGACCGGGCATCTTGCTGACGGTAATTTGTCATACAGCGCAGGTGAAGGCCTGTGAAGCCCTCATTTTCCAAGAAACAACCACCCTAGGCATCCGGCGATCGGTGCAAGACCGTCAAATTTTGCAACGACGGCTAGAATCGGTGAATACCCCCTATGGAGCGGTGCGGGTGAAGGTGGCCTGGCAAGCCGAGGATCCCTACCCCTCCTCCCTCTTGAATGTCCAACCGGAATATGAGGACTGTGCTACGATCGCTCGGGATCAACGCATTCCGTTAATGCAAATTCATCAAGCGGCTCTGTCTGCCTGGCATAGTCAACCCCAAACGCTGTAAGGAAAGCCTGCGGCCTTTCATCCCCAACCTTGGAACTATGACGATCTCTCAACACCAAACCGTTGCAGAATCTACCCTAGAAGCTCGACGGGATCAGTCTACTTCTAATCGCTATTTGCCCTTACTAATCACCTTCTCCATTTTAATTCATGAGGGGTTGTTACTCATCTTTATGGGCAATCCTTGGTTGTTGAGCAAAGCGGCTTCTTCCTCCGTTGAACAAATCCCCATTGAGTTTGTTGAATTGGATCCGAACCAAGCGACTCAAGATCCTCCAGTGGAAACCGACAATGTGGCGCTACAGAATAGCCGATCGCAAGCCACCCTGAGTTCCGATTCCAATCTAGAGGCAACCGAAGCATCCCAGCAGACTTCCCGATCGTCCCAACCCCTGCTCCAAGAAAGTCCTGAACGCTTTGAGGATACAGCGGAATATGCCCGCTCCCAAATTCGCCCCGATCAACCCTCCCCTCAGCAGTCTGCAGAATCGGTTCCTGTCAAACAAGCTCCTCAGCCCGTTAACCCTGTTAAGTCCTAAGCCGCTGCAGAATCGGATCTCGATCTGCCCCCCCTCGATCCCAATGCACTGGTGGCGGGTACTCCGAACTCAGCCCCCGTTTTAGCCCGGGCAACTCCCCTCCCCCGTTCTGCTGGAGCGGCCGCCACTTTAGGGGGTGGTCAAGTGGGCTTAGATCCCCAGGACTCCTCTCTCTACTCCGTCAAAAACGATCGCTCCGGGACAGGTCAAGGCGCAGATGCGCGGCAAGATGTCAACTTAGGGCCCTATTTAGCCCGCTTAAAAGCCAATATAGAAGGCGCATGGAACCCGGTTGACAATAGCCCCTACTCTCAAGTTGTCCTCCATTTCTCCATTCTGAAAAATGGAACCCTGAGTAACTTAAATATTGCCAGCAGTTCACAGCAACCCGCCATTGATCAGGCGGCCCTCAACGCAGTGCGCAGTGCGTCCTATTCCTTTGAACCCCTCCCAGAGGGGTATCACCGAGATGCCTTGCACATTGAGTTCACCTTTACCGTCAGAGCCGGATCAGCCAATATTTTGCACTGA
>JBMTZC010000433.1:0-3135 GCA_049455215.1 Prochlorotrichaceae cyanobacterium | reverse complement strand
GAGAAAACCCCTCCTAAGGAGTTAAGCGCCACCCCTCAGTTTATCGAGAACCGATCGATCTTCCAGGGTGGAAGTATCTCCAGACACTTCTTGACCTGCGGCTAGCGATCGCAATAAACGACGCATAATTTTGCCCGATCGTGTTTTTGGCAGGGCTTCACTAAACCGAATTTCCGCAGGTCGAGCTAAAGCACCAATTTCCGTGACAACGTGTTGCTTTAACTGTTGGGACAACTCGTCATTCGCGTCATAATTGCTCTCTAGGGTGACAAAGGCGACAATTTCTTCCCCTTTGAGATCGTCGGGTTTACCCACAACCGCTGCTTCTGCCACGGAGGGATGGGAAACGAGGGCCGATTCAATTTCCATGGTTCCTAAGCGGTGACCGGAAACACTGATCACATCGTCTACCCGGCCCATTACCCAGTAGTAACCATCCTCATCCCGACGGGCACCATCTCCGGCAAAGTAAAAGTGTTGACCATTGAGAGGAGCAATATGATCCCAATAGGTGCGGCGGAAGCGATCGTCATCCCCGTAGACGGTGCGCATCATACTGGGCCAGGGATGTTTCACCACTAGATATCCCCCTTGATTTTCCGGAACGGGATGACCTTCCAGATCCACAACGTCCATGAGAATACCGGGGACGGGCAGGCAGGCAGAGCCGGGCTTCGTGGGCACAGCCCCTGGTAGGGCCGTGAGCATGTGACCGCCCGTTTCTGTTTGCCACCAGGTATCCACAATGGGACAGCGTTCTTTGCCAATAATGCGGTGGTACCACATCCAGGCTTCGGGGTTGATGGGTTCGCCTACTGTACCGAGGAGACGGAGGGAAGAGAGGTCACGGGCATTGGGCAGGTGTTCTCCCATTTTGATGAAGGCACGGATGGCGGTGGGAGCGGTGTAGAAAATAGTCACGCCATATTTTTCAATGACATCCCAGAAACACCCTGGGTTAGAGGAGCGGGGAGCCCCTTCGTACATGAGACTGGTGCCCCCATTGGACAGGGGCCCATAGACGATGTAGCTGTGGCCCGTAATCCAGCCCACATCCGCCGTACACCAGTAAACATCAGTATCTTGGAGGTCAAAAGTCCACTGGGTTGTCATGTGGGTATAGAGGTTATAGCCCCCGGTGGTGTGAACCACGCCTTTGGGTTTGCCGGTACTGCCACTGGTGTAAAGAATAAAGAGTAGATCTTCGCTGTCCATGGGTTCAGCGGGGCAATCGGCAGAAACTCCCAGCCGCAGATCGTGCCACCAATGGTCGCGCCCTGGTTCCATGGTGATTTTCTGCTGGGTACGTTTGACTACCAGCACATTCTCCACACTGGGAGATGCGTTATTTTCTAAGGCTTTATCCACTTGCTCTTTGAGGGGAACGATCGCATCTTTCCGCCACCCCCCGTCCGCAGTAATCACTAACTTCGCATTACCATCGTTTAAGCGATCCCGCAGCGCTTCAGCACTAAATCCTCCAAAGACCACACTATGGGGGGCTCCAATACGGGCACAGGCCAGCATAGCGATCGCGGCTTCGGGGATCATGGGCATATAAATCCCGACCACATCCCCTTTTTTGATGCCTAGTTGCTTAAGCACATTGGCAAATTGACAGACTTCCCGGTGCAGTTGGGCGTAGGTAAGGGTGCAGGAGTCGCCGGGCTCTCCCTCCCAAATTAGGGCTGCTTTGTTTTTGCGCCAAGTGTTGAGATGACGATCGAGACAATTATAGGAAATATTAATTTTGCCATTGACAAACCATTTCGCATGGGGGGGATCCCAATCCAAGACCCGATCCCATTTGCTGAACCAATGCAGTTCTTGTGCCGCTAAGTCAGCCCAAAAGCCCTGGGGATCAGCCTGAGCACGATCGTAGAGTGCCTTATATTGATCCATGCTACTAATGCGAGCCTCTTTGGCAAAGGCGGGAGGCGGCGCAAAGAGTCGCTGTTCTTTGAGAATTGATTCGATCGTCGGTTGAGACATAATCTTCCGCTTGACAGTTGTAATCCTTTGGTTACAAACCATACCGAGTTTTAGGAACGCTGACCTAGGATTCACAAATAATCTTTACGAATCTCAGGGGTAGTCGCCGGTACCGTTCCGCGGGTTACCGTCAAGGGTCAAGACGAGTTGCGGCTGTTTCCCGGTTAATTGTTACAAAACATTAAGGATACGGGATGCAATCCGTAATTCACCCCAATACTCTTGGGAGACCTTGATAGGACACCTCGAACAATCCACAACGGGGTTCTTCTTTTTACGCAGGATATGGAATATGGTCTATGTCTTCACTCTCTTCTCAATTTAGATCTCTAAACGCCGCCAAATTAAATCACGTCATTCAGGTGACTCGTTTAGAGATGTTGGAATTCCGAGTAACCTTAATGAAGTTTAGTCAACAGGATCAGACCTTAAAACTCCTGTTTACGTTTCAAGATGATACTGGTATCGCTCAACATCAAGCTCAAATAACGGACATGATTTGGAAGCTGAAGGGAATACTCAACGCTGCCCATATTTCGATCGTGGAAATTTACCAAAATCCGGGGGAACAGTCTAAGGCTGAATGTTTACTCACGGTGGATCTCAATGTACCTTTGTTGCCCAAAGAAACCGATCCATTCCTACAACTATCGAGAGGGCTATGCTTCGCCCGTTAATACCCGTTAATAACAGTATCGGCACCTTCTTTGTTTTCCACTGAAAGCGAAAAAATCTCATGGAAGAGTCCCGCACACTCTTCCGCCTGAAGTGGGTAACCCACTTCGTTACCGAAAAACCCCCGTTTCTCACTCAGCTAACCCAGGGTTACGGCAGGTTCAGGGAACGTAGCGCCACTCGTGCGCGCTCTTCCCAACCTAGGGTATGGTTGGAATACTGAGGAGATCTTTGATCGAAATTGTGGCAGCTTTGCTGCTCATCCATCGAAGTGCTCTCAGGAATCTTGCCCTGCTGAGAGACTTCACTCTGAATCCCCAATCTTCCCAAGTCCCTAAAATAACCTGATGATTCCCTATTCTGTTCGGCAAAAATGGGTTACGCCCTACCTATTTTTGGCTCCTGCCCTGTTGGCGTTGAGCCTAACGGTGTTTTGGCCCGCCCTGCATGCCTTTTATTTAAGTTTTA
>JBMTZC010000432.1:0-3143 GCA_049455215.1 Prochlorotrichaceae cyanobacterium | reverse complement strand
AGATGTGAAGTATCGGATGTGAAGCGGTTACTCCCTCAGAATTGGCAGTCTCTCCTGCCCCTGCTACTAATGTCAGGGGTGGTCACCGCGATCGTGTTGCTCCTGGAAAGTTTAGGGGGCTTAGAGCTACTCGAACTCCAGCTTTTTGATCGGGCAATGCGTTCCCGTCCTCCTGCCGCCCCAGACGATCGCTTGTTGGTGGTGGGACTGCGGGAAGCGGATCTGCGAGCCTATGGCGTACCCTTACCGGATGAGATTCTCGCGCGAGTTCTCCAACGCTTACAGGCGGGTGGGGCCAAGGTGATTGGTCTCGATCTCTACCGCGATCTGCCTCAGCCCCCCGGTACGGAGGATCTATACGAGCAGTTCCAAGCCGAAAATCTGGTGGGCATTCTTCAACTGGGGCAAGATCAGGGGGAATGGATTGATCCGCCGCCCCTCTTACCCGCGCAACAGATCGGGTTTAATGATTTGCCCTTCGATCTAGACTCGGTGGTGCGCCGAGGATTACTCTTTGGCACCGATGGCGAACAAACATATCAAGCCTTCGCCTTTCGTCTGGCTCGATATTATCTGCGGGATCAAGGTATCCGTCCCCAACGGTTGGAACAGCCTCCCGAAGGAATCGCCTGGGGCGCAACCACCCTCACCCCCCTTCCTCGCCATGCCGGGGGCTATGCTCGTATGGACGATCGGGGCTACCAGATTCTCTTAGATTATCGATCCTTAGAGAGCGTCGCTCCCATTGTGACGGTGCAGGAGTTATTGAGCGGCCAGGTTTCCCCTGATCTCATTCACGATCGTATTGTGCTGATTGGCAGCCTAGCCCCCAGTCAAAAAGATATTTTCCTCACCCCCTATAGTCTGAGCGATCCCGAGAGTGCCGGCATTTCCGGGGTCATCGTCCATGCCCACTTTACCCAACAGCTTTTAGATTTAGCCCTGGGCACCCGATCGAGCTTTTACTTTTTATCCCCCGCTTTAGAAGGCCTATGGTTAGGGTTCTGGACGCTTTTGGGGGGCTTGCTGTTCTACCCCCGCTACGGGCTCTGGCGTTCTGTAGTGGGGGCGGGAGCGAGTCTGATTCTCCTCTGGGGCAGTCAGTTCAGCCTCCTCCAGTTCTCAGTCTGGGTTCCCCTAATTTCCCCGAGCTTAGGGTTAGGCTTAGGGGTCGTCATGGGCTTACTCTATAGTCGCTATCGCCTCTGGAATTTGCACCAGGCTCTCCTCGATCGCGTTCAGCAACAAACCGAAGCGATCGCTGACTTACAAGCCTTAAAACAACTGCCTCCAGCGCCGCAATATGCCCCCACCACCTTACCAGAGGACGAAGAGATCCATCTAGCAGCGCTGACCGCCAAAGTCATCAGTCCTCAGCAGAATACCGTCCAGCCCTATGCCCTCACCACCTTACCGGAGGGAGAAGCCCTGAATATGAATCCTAGTGACGTGCTGCCCTCAGCGGATCCCCTCGGCTTACCTCAGGGGGAAATCTTAGGGGGACGATATCGCTTCCAGCAGATTTTGGGACAGGGTGGGTTTGGAGTGACTTATCTGGCCCGAGATCAGCAGCGCCCCGAACAACCGAAATGTGTGATCAAGCAGCTTTTCCCCGCCCGCCGAGATCCCCATTTTTTAAAGGCGGCACATCGGCTCTTTCAGTTAGAGGCTCGGATTCTAGAATCCCTGGGGCGTGAACACGATCGCATTCCGCAACTGTTAGCTTATTTTGAGGAAGATCAGCGATTTTACTTAGTGCAGGATTTTATTGAGGGACATCCCTTCAGTGAAGAATTAGGATCGGGAACCCCCTTCTCGATCGCAGCGGTCGTGGATTTGCTCCTCGAAGTCTTGCCAACCTTGAAATTCATTCATCGCCATCAATTAATTCATCGCGACTTAAAACCCAGTAACCTCATCCGTCGCGCAGATGGTGCTGTGGTGGTCATCGATTTTGGTGCCGTGAAACACTTTTCGGAGATCAGTGAGAATACAACCCTGGCTTTGGGAACCCCTGGCTATATGGCTCCCGAGCAAATCGCGGGCTTACCTCGCCTCAATAGCGATCTCTATGCCTTAGGGATTATTGCCATTGAATGTTTAACCGCAACGCCTCCCCAGGAGTGGATTAACGACCCTGAAACCGGCGATCTCCATTGGCAACCCCTCCTCCAGTCCCAGCATGGCCATGAGGCTCATCTAGATGAATTTGTAGGGTTATTGAGTCGCCTGGTGGAGCGAAGCGCCAGCGATCGTTATCCATCGGCAGACGCAGCCCTCAAGGTATTCAAAAAGTTCAAAAAATCCTTGAGCATCTCAACCGTTACATAACTCAAATTCAGCTTGGGATTCGGCAGATAATGGTGGGCATTCCCGCAGATTTGCAAAGGAAAGTCGGGCTCACCCAGATGGGTTATCACTAAATCTGCAGCAGAGAAATCTTGATTTGCAGTGTAATCATTCACCGTAACGATCGTTGCCAACCCTGCCCCCTTGGCAGCAGTTAAGCCCACCTGGGAATCTTCAAAAACTAAACAGTCTTCAGGGCTAACGTTGAGTTGGTCTAACACATATTGATAAATATCCGGTGCCGGTTTTTTGCGAGCGACAATATCCCCCGCCGCAATGACCTCAAACCACTGGACACTCTCAGGAGCAAGAGTACTTTTCAGCAACGTCAAGGCATTAGGTAGGGCGCTAGTCGTGGCAATGGCAAGCCGAATTCCCTGATCCTGAGCCTCCTGTAACAGCCGCAAAACACCGGGTCTTGGTTGGATGGTTCCAGCTTGTAAGAGAGCAGCATAGTGGCGACTTTTACGTTGGTGAAGATCAGCAATCCAGTCTTTTGTAAAGGTTTGAGATTGTCCCGATTGAAGTGATTCAGTCTGGGGTTCAAGAGGGGATTGAAGATAATGTTCAAGATAGTGAGCAATCCGTTCTTTACCGCCTCCAATTTCCGTAAGTTCAGCATAGGTTTCCACAGACCAAAACCAGTCTAAACCAACCTCTGCAAAAGCTTGATTAAAGGCTAAACGATGGCCATCCCGTTCCGTTTCCGCCAGGGTGCCATCCACATCAAAAATAAGGACTTTGAGCATAGAGCAATAGAATACAGTATGAACACCTAAAAATGGAGGCACCTC
>JBMTZC010000431.1:0-3205 GCA_049455215.1 Prochlorotrichaceae cyanobacterium | reverse complement strand
GTAGCCTGCCATTCCCCCACAACCCGCACCCGATCGTCAGGATGGAGGGCGCGAAACCAACCCTGCCCCAAATTTTGCTCCAGGGGTAGCCCGGTCAATTGACAATAGCGATCGTTGGCAAAAATGCTGTTCCCTTCCTGATCGGTGCGGAAAATGCCCACCGGCGCAAGCTGGGCTAGGGTGGCATAGCGATCTTCACTTTGTTTAAGGGCTACCGTGGCTTGGGTTTGTTCCGTAATATCGGAAGCAATCAGCGCAACGTGCTCTAAGTGTTCTAATGCGCGGTGGGTATCATCGGTGGACCAAACCGGTGCGAGACGAACTAAGTAGTCACACAGTGCGCCATTATCTCCCTGACCCTGGGTTGTAAAGGTTACGGATTCCCCCGTCTCAAAAACGTGCTGCAGATTACGCCATTGCAGGTCTTGATAATCGGGATGGGTCAGGGCATTAATATGAGATCCCAAAACTTGTTCAGGGCTAACCCCCTCGGCATAGCGATTACAGAAGATAATAATTCCCTCTCGGTTGACCCGTAGCACAAAGCTAGAAAGACTGGTGAGGAGCGATCGATGTTCAATCTCACTGCTCTGGAGAATTTGGTGCGCGTGGTACCGTTGCAGGACTGCCCCCAGCAGGTTGGCCACGGATTGCAAAAAAGTAGAGTCTATATGGTTACAGGAGCAGGCTTGACGGGAGTGGATGCCCAGTACGCCATAAATGGAATCGGGGCGATTCCGGATTGTGACGCTGATTCCACTCTGAACCTGATGCTCTTGAAGCAGACGGGGCGGTAAAAACCGAGATTCCGTTGCAAAATCGCAGACGATGACGGGGCCCTCTTGAAGCAGGGTATAACCGGCCTGAGAGGTGGGATCATTTTCAACTTGAACCGTATTGAGTTTCCAGCCAAATCCGGCCCGCAGTACAAAAATTTGTTGGTTCGGCAGAAGCTCAAGAATTTTGGCATACTCCACCCCCAGCACCTGAACTAAACTCTCCACAACCTGTTGGAAAAATTGCTCTAGACAGTCAGGTTGTCCTAAGTCTAAACTCAGAGCCTCCTCTCCCAGTTGTTGTAAAAATGTTTGATAGCGTTCGGATGTCTTACGATCGGTTATATCCTGAATAATCGCAATGATGTATTGGGGGGTAGAGTCTGCGGGATCCACCTCACTGCTACTATTTAAGGACACCGTAGCGTTGACCCAAATCACCGAGCCATTTTTCTGGAAGTACCGTTTTTCCAACTGATAGGAGGAAATCTCTCCCGTCAGCAACTTGTTTAAATTCGTTCTACTGATTTCTTGATCATTGGGATGTAAAGCATCAAGAAAGCTCAAGGACTCCAATTCTGATCGGCTATAACCCAAAATCTGACAAAGCCGATCGTTTACACACAAAAATTTCCCTTCAAGGCTCATTTGAGCAATGCCAACGGCAGCATTAGAAAATACCGAACGAAAGTTTTGTTCGCTTCTGATCAATGCTTCTGTTCGACTTTGTACTTCTTTTCCCAGTAAAAAATTAAAGGACTCTAAATTCTGGGTCAGTCGTTTTTGCTCACTAATGTTTCTAGAAAAGCTAATAAAAATTTCTCGTCCTGGAATATAGTTAACACTAAATTCTAGATCAATTTTCTCGCCATTTTTATGAAACATTTGAGTTTCAAAACGATCGCTGCCATGTTGTTTGATATAGGCAATATGCTTCTGGATGTCCGCGTGGAGCTCTAGAACTTCGAGATCGGCGAGGGACTTTTGCAGCAGTTCCTCTTGGCTATAGCCCAGCATGGCAGCAAAGGCAGCATTAGACTTTAAGATTTGGCCAGGGGATCGCTGTGGATCGACATCAATAATGAGAAAACCTTCGATGGTTTGTTCAAGAACATTTTCATAAAGCTGGTGTGTTGATTCAACTTCCCGCTCTAGATCTTTTTCCTCGCTCAAATCCTGAGTGTGAACAATGACTAAATCGGGGTTGGAATATCCATAGGTCACGGACAAGTATTTTGTCGCGGAAAAGGGTTGAAACTGATATTCCATTTCTCGGTGAATGGTCATTTTCTGCCGAAAACATTGATGTAGATCGGCAATAATGTCAGGACGATCGGTATAACAGGAGGAGGCTCTAACTCCAAAAAAGTCAGAAACGTACCCCTCTGTTATTTGTTCTGCGGCACGATTAGCGTCAATTAGCTCAAAATCATCCTCAAATTTGAGATAACGCCAGGTATAGGTGGGCAGGGGTAGATTTCTAAACTGGGTGTAGTAACGACTTTCCAGTTGCAAGGTACTCAAGTACAAACTAATTTGCTGCGCGACCAAGGTTAACAATTGATCGGTTTCGGTCTGCGCTAAGCGTTCTTGTAACGGAGAGTCTAGAGTTCCTTCTGCTAACAGGATGCCCTGCAGACGCTTATGCCGTAGAGAATTGACGGATTCTGAAGTGTAAACAGGCTCGGACCAAAAGCAAGCCTGGGGATGGGTTCCCCAATAGTCAGGATCACGCTGTGCTTCGGGGTGTTCTGCGGTGAGGCAAAGACTTTGATCCTCTGAATACGAACACTCCCACACCAGCCATTGAATGCCTTGATCCGGGAGCTTGGGCCGTTCATCCGGAGGGGCATCCTGCGTGGACGATCGCGGCAGCGATCGCTCAATCCAGCATTGTCGAGTATTTTCTAGGCTAGGGGTTTCTAGACTTTCAACCAAACTTTCAAGATGACTAGTAGGATGATTGTCGGCAGGCTGACAAAGAATTAAATACACCCGATCGGCCTGAAGGTAATCTCGCGCAACAGCAATTAATTTATCTAAGTGATTTGGATCCGAATTGTAATAGGAAAGGTAAGTCATAGAACGCCCATGAATACAGCCCAGATGAAATCCTCAATGTTAGATTGAGTCTTGAGAACGTTTGCAATACGCAGTAGTAGGGATTGGGGCGGGGGCTTCGTCTGACTCAATAAATTGAGGCGCTTCTTGAACGGGAATTCTTTTGACCTTCTATAATCCTTTGATCTCCTCGGGATTGTTTTGAGAAACCCTAATTTGCTGACCTTGAGATAACAACTCATCTCCCATTAAAATGTTCTACTGCAAAGGAAATAAGCAGGAAGGCTAGATTAACTATAAGATAGTAGAGGTGCTAAGGAGACCCCATATGCCTGCTCCATTGCGGATTGTTTTAACTGACGAGGAAG
>JBMTZC010000430.1:0-3214 GCA_049455215.1 Prochlorotrichaceae cyanobacterium | reverse complement strand
TAGAAAAGAAGTAGCGCAGCCAAAATCTTAAGTAGATTTTATGTTTTTCTGGTTTAGTAAAATTTTCGTAAAAACCAGTGATGTTTAGACTAAGAAAAAATCCAGTCAATGTTAAAAATATAGTCCAAATATTGACTACAGACAATTCTACAATCAAACCAACCAAAATGACAGTTAAAGATATAATTAGAGAACTAGCTAAAATGTAAGAATTTGATAGAATATTAACTGCTACTAAAGAGAACAAAATTATTCCTATAATTCCGTCAAGACTGGATCCCGCAGCAAAAGTAGCAATAATCATAAATCCAACCGAGCCAATAGCCCAAAGTTTAGACCCATACATCGCAAGAGCGGAGAAGTCGGAAGGTTTAGATCTACCCATAATAATACTGCGTAAAACCATCGCTCCAGCCATAAACCAAGCCACGAGCCAAATAATATATGCCGATGCAAGAATACTAGAGACATAAATAATAGGAGCAATAATGACGAGTCCTACAGTAGGAAATATCTCACGATAAAGGGAGAATATTGTGCCTACAATCATCATACTGATGAGGATATAAGTCAAATAACAAGCTTCCATTAGATACTGTTTGATAGAGAAGTTAGCCCATGCATTAGAAGCTGTCCAGACTTGAAGTATAAGATTCTCCGGATTCTTCGCATTGCAATGTAAAATCAATTGACGACTGCCCTGCCGTTCGGTCTGGAGGTGACTGGTATCCACTGTTACTTTGCAAGTCACCTCATTACCCTGAACTGTTTTCGGTGAAAAAGAAATCCAGGGATGACGATCGGGCGTGTGTGGCGGATCGTTGGGGTGAGGTGCCACTTCCCAGTGGCCTTCTAAGACGGTTTCCGGGACTGAGTTGGTGAGGGTAATAGTTTGGCTCAGTTTTTCCCCAACTTTGGTGGCTTCAAAATTCAGAGTGGTGCAACTGAGTTTGACTTCCGGGGTGCGTTTCACGTAGAGGGGTTTCAGGGCTTCCAGTGCCGTTGCCGCATCGGGAAAGCGCTTTTTGGGATCCGGGGCGACCATTTGATTCAGCCACTCAATAAAGCGAAAGCTACAACCTTTGATTTTGGCTTCGATCGCTTTCTGGTCTAACTGATTACTCCAATCCACATACTCGCCAATCTCATGGGATTTTAACTGAGCAATGACGCACACCAGAGTTAACCCCAAACCGTAAAGATCTGAGGCGGGGGTGAGTTGTAAATTGCGGGTTTGTTCGGGAGCCATAAAGCCAAAGGTTCCCATGGCCACGCTGCTCATGGCTAGATTTTCACCGCCAATCCGGGCAAAGCCAAAGTCAATCAAATAGACCTGAAGGTTATCGCTGACCAGTACGTTTTCTGGCTTGATGTCCCGGTGAAAAACCTGGGGAATCCGCTCTTGCAAGTACACCAGAATTTCCAGCAGCTTGGTGGCGATCTGCTTAATTTCGTCGGGGTTGAAGCTGCGGGGTTCCGAGAGGGGACGGGCTTCTTTATATTCCTGCACCAAACAAAAGCCATCATCGGTTTCAAAACTGCCCAGGTAGCGTGGGATTCCCGGATGTTTGAGATCGCGGAGGGTTTGGGTTTCCCGCTCGATCGCTTTGAAGCCTGTCCAATTACCGCCTTTGGCAAACTGGAATTGCTTGAGAACCACGGAATGCCCCTGAGCAGTGCGGGCAAGATAGGTGACGCGACCGCCGCCGGGGTTGCGGCCCAGTTCGTGGATAATCTGTAAACCCTGGGCTGAGAAGTCGGGAAACTCAGGCATAGTTTGCACTAGGTCAGGATACCTGATTATAAGCTACCCATGATTCTTCTCAGATCCCCGGTTTCTCGTAGAACGAAGCCCAATCACTTGATGCTAGTCCCCAGAAACCGGGGATCTCGGCGCTTAAGTTGCAGATTCCCCAAAATTCACGATGCTGCCTTACGGGTGACACTGCGAATGCGGTAGATCGGTCTGCCCTGGGATTCGTGGTAAGTGCGGATTAACAATTCTGCTAACAGTCCCACACTAAAGAGTTGAACCCCCGCCAAAATGAGAATGACCATTAAAAGCAAGAGCGGACGATCGCCAATACTCTGCCCCAAAACCAATTTCAGAAAGCTGAGATAAACCCCGAGGGCAAATCCCAGGAGGCTGGAGCCTAAGCCCAGTAAACCAAAGACATGCATGGGACGGGTCAAAAAGCGCTTTATAAAAACGATCGTCAGCAGATCCATCACCACTCGAAAGGTGCGATCGAGCCCATATTTACTGCTGCCATAACGACGGGCATGGTGGCGCACAGGCAGTTCGGTGATGCGAGCCCCCTCAATAAAGGCTAGGGCTGGTAAAAAACGATGTAGCTCCCCGTAGAGGTTCATATCCTGCACGAGTTCTTGCCGATAGGCTTTGAGGGAACAGCCATAGTCGTGAATGCGAACGCCAGTAACCTTGCCAATTAACCAGTTGGCAATTTTAGAGGGGAACAACCGCGTTAAAGCCGCATCTTGTCGTTCCTTGCGCCAGCCACTCACGAGGTCGTATCCCTCTTCCAGCTTGGCTAACAGCAGGGGAATATCGGCAGGATCATTTTGTAAATCCCCATCCAAGGTGACGATCGCAGGGGCGCTGGCTTGGGAGAAACCCGCCGCCATAGCCGCAGTTTGTCCATAATTGCGCCGTAAAATCACCGCAACTAAATCCGATCGCTCCTGAGCGAGTTGGCTTAATAAGGCTGTGGAGCCATCGCTAGAGCCATCATCTACACAAATAATTTCGTAGGCTAACTGCGCTTCCGCCAAGGTTTGGGCGATCGTTTCCAGCAAGAGGGGTAAACTTTCGACTTCGTTATAAATGGGAATGACGATCGAAACCGCTAGGTCAGAAGGTTCACAAACTCCAGTCCTAGGAGTTGAGGGTAAGGCGGGGTCAGACATCGCTACGTTCCCTCAGCGAATTCGGCCAGTAACAGTAGGCAGGAGGATGAGCGGGAAATGTCCCACCGCTTTGGCTTAAACGTAAACCCCATCTAGGTTCAAATCCAATGGCTACAGAATCTTCAATAGTTTAGGGCGCGTCATTCATTAAGTCCAGAACCCTTACGGCATCGACATTAGCCCCGCCCATCCCCGTTTTACAACGCGAACTTGCAATATTACGGCATAGGTCTGGCAGCGCTCAGCCCCTAGTCTCGCAAATCTTCCTTTAGAATAGGGTCGCTAT
>JBMTZC010000429.1:0-3214 GCA_049455215.1 Prochlorotrichaceae cyanobacterium | reverse complement strand
CCCCATGTGGGCTTAGGGAAGAACGAGACTCCATCTATGGCGATCGGGCTGTGTCGTCGATCGGTTTCTATGCGGGAATTGCTATCATTGCGGGGTTTTACTTCCCTCACGGTTTAACTGACCAGTGCCATTGCTCCTCACATTCCGGCTTGAATCCGTTTGACCATGAACACCGAACTTGCCGGACAAAGGCTGGTAAACTCTGCTGTTTTCTCGATCGCCTCCGGTGCTGCCTCCCGTAACAGTGACGAATATCCGCGACGCTTAAAGTAGGACTCAGCGGTAGTGGTTAGCAAAAATAAGGAATGGATTCCTTTCTCCATTGCGTATTGTTCTGCCCGCGTTAACAAGGCAGTGCCCAGACCAGAACCGCGTCTCGAGGGGACAACCGCTAAAGAACGAAGCAACGCAACCGAATCAAACACCTCGATCCCTACAACCCCCACTAAGGTGGTATCCGCCCAAGCACCAAAGAAATGCTCCAAGTGCTCAGGTGTAATGTCGGTGGCTGGCAATTGTGCCGATACCAAGAGGTTTTTGGTCTCAATCTCAGGGGGCTTGCGAGTGATGTTCATGGTGTCCTGTGCCCGTTACGTTATGGGAAAACGATCGTTTCAAGTATTATTCCTGACCCCTTGCAAGGTAACCCGATCATTCCTGCCAAAGGAGGGCTAAAAAACGTTAGGATACGGTGACCTTGGTCTGTCTGGGTTCCGTTTTTCAGGTTTGCCGGTTGTTTT
Source organism: Prochlorotrichaceae cyanobacterium (assembly GCA_049455215.1). GTDB lineage: Bacteria > Cyanobacteriota > Cyanobacteriia > Prochlorotrichales > Prochlorotrichaceae > JBEAPM01. The sequence continues at coordinate 2,474 of JBMTZC010000429.1, read as the reverse complement.
CTCTATGTCCCCCCTACAAATTCTTCTGATTGAAGATGATGAGTTATTTCGCCTGGGTTTAAGGGTACGACTGGAACAGGAAACGGATTTAGCGATCGTTGCTGAGGCAGTGGATGGGGAAAGTGCCTTAACTTTACTCAGCCAAACCCCGATCGATGTGGTGTTGCTAGATGTGGGGTTACCGGGATTAGGGGGGCTAGAAACCTGTCGCCAGATTAAGCAGCGCTATCCCCACCTGCCGATTTTGGTGTTAACCTCCCATACCCAATCTGCCCTGATTCAGCGACTCATTGAAGCCAAGGTGCAAGGGTATTGCCTCAAGGGTCTGAAGGCGGAGCAGTTGGTCTTAGCCATCCGCTCTGTGGCAACGGGGGCTTCTTGGTGGGATCCTATGGCGACGGAAATGATACAGAGCACGTTCACCCTTCAATCTGCGGCTCCCCCTACAGAGTCTTCCTCCCCCCCTGTGCTAACCCAACGGGAGCAGGAAATCTTGCGGTTAATTGCGGCGGGGAAAACCAATACGGAAATTGCAGCTTTGCTCTACATCACCACGGGGACGGTGCGGGTTCATGTCCATACGATTTTGAAGAAGTTGGATGTGCGCGATCGGACTCAGGCGGCGATTCTGGCTATCCAAAAGGGCTTGGTTTGAGGGTGGGAATCAGGATGAATACAGTTGCAAAATGAACCAGGGAGTCAGAAAGGTGAAGAGTAAACTTAAGGGCGCACCCAGGCGGGTAAAGTCCAGGAATTTGTATCCTCCAGGACCATAAACCATGGTGTTGGTTTGGTAGCCGATGGGAGTCATAAAGCTATTGGACGCAGCAAAGGTTACGGCATACATGAAGACAAAGGGATCGAGTTGGAGGGTGCGGGCGGCTTGCACCGCCACCGGCAACATTAAAACTACGGTGGCATTGTTGGAGAGGATTTCCGTCAATAAGGCGGTAATGCCGTAAAAGAAGACCAGGAGCCAGTACGTGGACACTTTTCCCCCCACGCTCACCAGACAATCTGCCAGCCATTGAGTGGTGCCGGAGTTTGTCATGGCAATGCCTAGGGGGATTAGACCCGCCAGGAGAAAAATGACATCCCAGCGCACTGCTCCATAGATTTCACCCGGTCGGAGGCACCCCGTCATCACCATGAGAATGACTCCCGCTAAGGAGGCTTGCAAAATCGGCACCCATTCTAGCGCTGCCACCACAATCACCCCTAAAATGATCGCGATCGCAATCCAGGCTTTATCCGATCGTAGGTTTTCTGCTTCCCGCTGATTGAGTACTAGTAGTTCTCGACTGGTTTGTAAACCAATCAAACTTTGTTTGGGCCCTTGCACCAAAAGCAGATCCCCAAAGCGTAACCGCACCTGTCCTAAGCGTTCTCGCAGGAGGGCTTCTCCTCGACGAATGGCTAAAATAGTGGCGTTATACCGCTGCCGAAAGCGTAGCTCTTGGAGGGTCGTTCCCACTAGGCGGGAGTTGGAGAGGATTAAAACTTCACTGATGCCTTCTTCTCCTGTGGTCAGTTCATCGGAAAATTTCACATCCGCGAGAATTTCGATCCCCTGTTCTTCGCGAATTTGCAGCAAGTCGGAGGGTTTGGCCCGCACCAGTAAAATATCCCCCGCTGCTAGAGACTTATCTGCAACGGGCTGGGGAAAGTGACTCCCATTCCGGATCAGTTCCAAAACATCGAGATCAAATTTGCGCTGGATCTGGCTGCTGGTGACACTTTGAGCAATTAAGCTGGAGTTGGGGGGAATGACCACTTCACTGACATAATCCGCCAGTTGATAATCTTTTTCTTGATCTTGGGCGGGTTTGCGATCCGGTAGTAAGAGGGGAACGGCGATCGTGAGGTAAGTAACTCCTAGGGTAAACGTCACTAAGCCGAGGGTCGTAAACTGGAATAACTTAAATTCCCCATACCCCAATTGGGCGGAGATGCCACTGGCGAGAACGTTGGTGGAGGTTCCAATGACCGTGAGCATTCCCCCCAGTACGGTGATGTGGGAGAGGGGCATCAGGAGTTTAGAGGGGGAGATATTTTGTTTGCGGCACCAGTCTTCGACAATGGGTAGAAAGACCGCCACAACGGCGGTGTTATTAATAAAGGCGGTAATGGGGCCCACAATGATACTTAGAGCCAAAAGCTTCGGGCGTAAGTTGGCGTGATTCCCCAGTTTGAGGAGTAAGTTCCGGGCCAGCAGTACGGCTCCTGTGCGGGAAATACCGGCACTGAGAATAAACATCGCCAGGACAGTAATAGTGGCGGAGTTACCAAAGCCAGAAATCCCTTCCTCCGGTGTGACTAATCCCAAAAACATCAGGACAACCGCAGTGATGAGGGCGGTCATGTCTGCAGGGAACCATTCGACAACAAAGGCGATTAAGGTCAGGATGAGGACCCCAATCATCAGTAAAACAGGGCTTGGCATGGGAGTTCAGAGGTCAGCAGTGAGTAACAGG
>JBMTZC010000428.1:0-3227 GCA_049455215.1 Prochlorotrichaceae cyanobacterium | reverse complement strand
ATTAATAATTATGAATTGATAATTATGAGTTGGGAGCGATCGTCTACGGGAAAGGCAGTACTTGATACAGCAGTCCTAGATGAGTTGTGCGGCATTCCAAAAATTCGACCCTTACTGCGTAAGGCTTTCAGCGATCGAAAAAATACAACTGACTTAGGACTGCTGTATAATTGACCTAAATAACAGCTTCTGATTCTATGGAATACCAACACATTATTACAATTGAGCCTGGTAAACGCAGTGGTAAACCCTGTATTCGGGGAATGCGAATCACGGTCTATGACATTCTGGAGTACTTAGCCGGTGGCATGACGGAGGCAGAAATTCTGGAAGATTTTTCTGAGCTTACGGTGGAAGATATTAAAGCTTGTCTGGCTTTTGCTGCCGATCGGGAGAAGAAGTTATTTGTGGCCTCGTTGTGAAACTGCTCTTAGACGAAAACCTATCCGATCGAATTATTTACAGAATTCTTGATCTATATCCGAACTCTGAGCATGTAAAAAACTTAGGGTTGATCGATTTCTATGCTGGAGTTGCTATCATTACGCGGTTTTACTTCCCGCAGTCCCTAACAAATACGGGGTAACTGCTCCCCACTCAACAGTTCTAGAAAGCGTCGAGAACCGATGCGACTAGTGAGAATGACCCGTCCAGGAACTGACGATTGACCGGGGGAAGCTTCAACTTGGCCAATCTGGCAAGGGAGGGAATCCTGGGGCAGGTGCGATCGCAGGATAGCGAGGGCGGGTTCGACCTGTGCAGCGGGGACAAAGGCAATAAATCGGCCTTCATTAGCCACGTAGAGGGGGTCAAAGCCTAGAATCTCGCAGGCTCCTTGGACTTCGCCATTCACGGGAATTTGTTTCTCCTCGATCGTGAGATCGAGTCCTCGATCCTGGGCAATTTCATTTAAGGCACTCGCTAATCCCCCACGGGTTAAGTCCCGCAAACAATGAATATCAATGCCCCCTTCTAGCAAGGCTTGGACAGGACGCACCAGCGGCGCACAGTCACTAGCGATCGTGGTTTCAAATTCTAATCCTTCCCGCAACGCCATAATGGCAATGCCATGTCGTCCCACATCCCCACTCAAGAGAATGGCATCCCCCGGTTGCACTTGGCTGGGGCCAATGGACACCCCCGCCGGGACGACTCCCACACCTGAGGTGTTAATAAAAATGCCGTCCCCCTTGCCCCGATCGACCACCTTCGTATCCCCCGTTACGATCGTGACCCCAATCTCTGCTGCAGTTTGTTGCATCGATTGCACCACAGACCAGAGGGTTTCCATCGGTAGCCCTTCCTCCAAAATAAAGCCCGCACTCAGATACAGGGGCTGGGCTCCCGCCATGGCTAAGTCATTGACCGTACCACATACCGCTAATTTGCCAATGTCGCCACCGGGAAAAATGAGGGGATGAATCACATAGGAATCGGTGGTAAAGGCCAGAAACTCCCCCGCCTGGGGCGCGGGAAACGTTGCAGCATCGTGGGCGGGGGTGGCAGCACCGGGAGTAAAGCTCTGGCGAAAGACCTGTTCAATAAGTTGGCGCGTTAAGCGCCCACCCCCACCATGACCCATCAGAATCTGAGGGTATTGGGTCAGCGGCAAAGGGCAGTTGAGGGAAAAACTCATCTTCCCTGTCCCTAACTACAACCTAGGGTTTTCCGAGTGTCTCTACCGGTGATGGGATTCTTGCCGGTTGCTGTTTTGCACAACTTGATTTGTTCCTGTAAATCTAAAACGGAATCCTTAAAGTCAGCATTGGTGACATTGGCACCATCAAACTGAGATTGCAATAAAAAGGTATTGACTAAAATGGCATCGGATAAGTCTGCATTCCGCAGCACCGTATGGTAAGCCATCCCATTTTCAAAATTAATGGCGTGGAGGTTGGCTCCGGTTAAATCTGTGCCGTTAAAAACCGTACCCCTCAGATCCGCCTGCTCAAAATTGGCACCCCCCAGTTCTACTTTGGTGAAGCGACGATCGATTAAGACCTGACCGGAGAAATCTTTGGTCACCAAATTCAGACGCAGATCGGAATCAATGCCTTCTGCTGGACTAATGGCCAAGGCGGGCAACGTCCAATTCCAAAGGAGGAACAGACAACCCACAACACCGAAAATAACACTGGTTAGACCGCTCAAACGGTCTCCGAAAAATCGCCCCATGGTTGTTCCCTAGATTGCGCAACGATCGAAATTCTAGCATGGTGGAACCGGGTCTAAGGCTGAGGTCTGGTCTGATCTACTCACTAGGGGACTGTTATCAGAAATAACGCCTAGCGGTCAGCGATCGTTTGCCACTCCTGCAAGACCTGAGGCGGGATACTAAACTTGAGGGTATCCCCACTGCTGATGGGCATTTCCAGGGCTAAAGGAATCGCGGGATTCAGGTTCGGCAGCACCGCTTGAAGATCGTACTGGGCAATATTAGATTCTAGAGGACGATCCTCAAAAATATCCTGGGAGGCATTGGCCACCTCAAAGGTTTGTCCTAAGGAAGTAGACAACAGCAACGGCTGATTTTGATCAATCGCCACAACGCCTGGAAACCCAACTAAGCGGAGGGTCAGGTCGGGGGAAGCGTCCCGTTTAAAAACGATCGCTTGCCAGAAATTGCCCTCGGGATCCCTGAGGGTCTGGCGGGACTGGTACAACATTTGTCCAGGGGTCTCTTCCCATTCACTGATCAGGGCGGTAGCGGGCTGTAGGGCAACACTGCCCATCCCCACCAGCAGGAAGAAGATAAACCCTCCCAAGAGTAAAAACCTAGACAGGCTGCGGCGAATCTGACCCCAAAACATAAGCATTCCCCTACGGTGTATCAATAAAGTAAATCCGGCAGACCTTGGAAATCTTGAGGATCTGAAGATCTCGATTTGCAAGAATCTTTTATTAACTATACAGTAATAATTGAGATTAGATTGATGTCAGAGAACCGGAGGAATATGCTGCGGGGCATATTGAAGGGGCAGTAAATATTCCCTTGCGCCTGCTGGCGATTCATCAAGCCTTTCTTCCAGACGATCGTCCTTTGATCCTGTACTGCTCCTCTGGCTATCGCACAGCCATGGGGGTAACGATCTTGCACCTGTTGGGAATCGATAAGGTCTATGGCTATCAACCCAGTCTTCAAGGCTGGCAAGCAGCGGGGGAAGCGATCGTGGTGTCTCAGCCCTTGAGTTAGGTTTTAGGTTCTTCGATTCAAAGTGGGTAGGTTC
>JBMTZC010000427.1:0-3233 GCA_049455215.1 Prochlorotrichaceae cyanobacterium | reverse complement strand
GTGGCAGAGAATATCTCCAACGGTTAAAATCCTAGAACATGGTTCTTGATGAAGCCACGGTAGATCTCTTGGTACAACGAATGCAAATTCACGAGAAGACGGCATGGATGCTGCGGAGTAGTCTTTAGATCCTAAAGGGAGTCCAACCACTCTAAAACGATCGCATTGACTCGGTCACTACACTCATCCTGGGGACAGTGGCCAGCTTGCTCCAGTTCCACTAGTTGAATACGGGGATTGAGCGCAACACAACGGGGAGCGAGTTGGGGCGGCACTAAACGATCCTCTTTGCCCCAGATCAGGAGAATGGGAATTTGCATTTGAGGCAAGGTCGATCGCGCTTGATCTGATGGGGCAACCTGGCCCATCCCTCGGGTTAGGCATCGTAGAGCCAAGGCAGCCTGGGGCTCATGGGCAGGCTCTCGGATCAGTGCTTTTAACTCCTCATCGACCCAATGGGGATCGGCATAGGCATTGCGGAGGGCACTATAGAGAATTTGAGGAGACCGAACGATCGCTAACAGTGGGTTAATCACTACGGGGGAAGTTAGCAAAAAGGTTACTAGATAGCGAATACTGCCCCCCACTGCCTTGAGGAGAGCAGGAGGCTCTTGGGGTTCCCGGGGCAGCGATCGAGATAACAGGGAAGCATCGGGAAGATTAATTAACACTAACCCCCGTACCCGATCGGAATGGCGATGAGCCGTGAGGAGACTGACCACAGAGCCGAGGGAATTTCCCACTAAAATGACCGGACGCTGAATAAAGGTGTCACAAAAATCAGCAATGAGTTCCGCAAAAAAGGCGGGATTGTAGTTTGCCCCTGCTTTTTGCGATCGTCCAAACCCGAGTAAATCCAAGGCATAAACCGGATGGGATTCGCTCCAAGCTTGTAAATTGTTGCGCCAGTGCCCCAGAGCAGCCCCAAACCCATGAACTAGAAGCAAGGGGGGTGCAGAGGTAGCGGAGCGGGGTCTTAAGTAACAGTAATGAATGCGCCAACCTCGCCAAGACCAATAGCGATCGTGGCCCAAGCGAGGAGGATTAATAAGTACAGTACTCATACCGTAGTGGTCAGGAGAATATAACCAGAATGCTCTAACCGAGCCAGGATGTGTTGTAAGGATTGAAAAGCTTGCTGGGCAGAATTGAGTTGTAAGGTCACTAGATCTAACATATTGACCTGTTGCCACCGCTGAACGATCGTCCAGATCGATTGCTCCCCTTCAAACAACGGCAACAAAGAAGATGCTGTACTGCAATCCAAAATGATTTGTTCGTTAGATAGCGGTAAATGGGGCGTTAAGGGGAAGGGCTGTAAGGCTTTTAAACTCTTAATCAGTGATTGTTTGACCTCCGGACGATTCAGTTGGGGGTGCAGTAGAACTTTGGCGGATTCCCACTCGCGTTGAGTCCATTGAGAGACTAACTTGGGAGATGACCCATATTCCCTTGAACAAGCCCAAAAATCCAAAAGCCTATGGATTGGATTGAGCTTATTATAGAAATGAAGGTATTGACCAATTGTTAAGGTTGCTAAATACTTAGCCACGCGATCGGGTGGAGTACTCTGAAATAAACTTAAAATATTCCACTCACGCCAGTTCACCATATTAATAAATTGCAGACCAGATTGCTCTAGGATTTGAAAACACTCCGGTACGGAATATCCTTTATCACCCTGTAATAAATAGTTTGCCAAGATAAATTCTTTTTTATTAGATGCATTTAAAAATGCAGGAAACACTCTCCGCTTGAGTTCAACTGTATTGCCTAAAGACTGGATTAATTTTACAGCATCCACCATTTCTTCCTCTTCAGGATTTTGATTCAGAAGACCAATATCTTTGAAAAGACTTTGAGCCCGGAAATAGCCTTCCCTTTGTAAGGCATTATGTAAGTTAGCACGGATAATGCCTTGAGGTTTCAGCAGGGCTTGCATTGACCCTAACCCTTGATAAGGATCCGTCAGCAAGTAAAGGACTTCATCACAGTTAATATAGTCAAAATTCAATTCTAACTGACTTAAGTTTTCTATACTTAAGACGTGAAATTCTACTTCTGAAAAGCCGTGGTGTTGCAAGCGTCGTTGAGCCACTTCAACTGATTTCGCAGAGATATCAACTGCGACAATTCGAGCACCAGGATTAGCTTCTGCTAGGCATAATGTGGTATAACCCGAGCCACACCCAACATCCAGCATAATCGGTTGTTCAACGCGGGGGAAGGTGCGGTACTGGAGATAATAAGGGGTGATCCAGTTATGGGCATAGAGTTTTAGGTAATCTGTTTTAGGCGACTGCTCGATTGACAGATGAGGATAAGGTTCAAAGTCAAATTGTTGGCGAACTTGTTCGATCAGATCAGAGGTGTTGACAACTGATTCATCGACGGTCTGATTGAGGTCGGGCAAACGATCGTCTACAGACATTTTTTACACCAACAATTTAGTAGAGGACACAATCATAAGACTATCATCATCCTTAACATAGCTCAGGATCATCTTGAGTTATCCCTCCCACATCACGAATAATTTGCCAGATTTCTTCGCTGCCTGACAGTTGCCGACTCAGTTCAGCGATCGTTTTTTCCGCTTCTGTTCGTGTTGCAAAATATAACCGGGGCTCATCTTCAAACAATTCGGAAGCCCCCATCTCGACCATAACCCGCCAACACTCCTGCTGAGTGAACCGATCGTTCCTGCGCAATGCAGCAATAATCCGAAAGGGTAAAAATCCTGCCATTACGGCTTCCGGCATGGTGAGTCCACTGGCCAGGGCAACTTCTTGATCCGGTTGATCGTGGTATGCAGCCAAAATAACTGCCGTTCGACTTTCTAAGGAAAGTGATTGCCATTTATCCCAAACCACTATGACTCGTAGTAGTCGATCCCTCAGATCATATTCATAAACTAAGGGCTGACCCGCCTGATCCGTTGAATTTAAGCCACGCTTTAACTCCGACACTAAATCAGGTTGAGTCTGTATCGATAATTGTTGATAGTTCAGTTTAACTCTGGACATATTACACCTCACAAAAGACGATCGTTACTATCTGGCTTACATCGTTGTAACAGTCGTTTAGGCATAGGAAGCTTGGAGATATGCCAAGAGTGAGGCATGGAGGGTCGCACTCTCTATTCAATTTTTTGCTTTCAGGAGAAAGCCTACCGAACCGCGAGTTGTAACACCCGATCGAGGACTCGCTGGTAACCAGCTTCTACCTTGCCGAGG
>JBMTZC010000426.1:0-3235 GCA_049455215.1 Prochlorotrichaceae cyanobacterium | reverse complement strand
CTAGTTTTGTGCCCATGCAGTTTAACACTGCCCTAGGGTTTAGTTTGCTGGGCACCTGTCTTTTCATGATTGGGAATCAGCACTATAAATCCCCCCGTTGGCTTGCGCCTATGCTGGTGACCCTGGGAGGACTCACCCTCTTGGAATATCTCTTCAAGATTAACCTGGGCATTGATGAGCTATTCATGAAACACTACGTTACCGTTGCCACCTCCCATCCTGGACGGATGGCTCCTAATACGGCCCTTTGTTTTACCTTGAGTGGCACGACGATCGTCTTGATGGTGTATGGTAAACGGCGCTTAATTCCCTTATATATTGCGAGTGCCCTAGGGGCTTTGGTCATAGGATTAGGAACGGTGGCGTTTCTGGGATATCTCTCTAATGTCACGACCGCCTACGGTTGGGGAAAACTCACCCGGATGGCCCTGCATACCTCTCTGGGGTTCATGATCTCAGGGGGATTGTTGATCCTAGCGGCTCAAGTCCTCTGTTTGCGCAGGTTTCAAGCTTTGATGTTGCCGATGTTGCCGATCACAAGTACCTTAATGGGGCTCACGGTTACGGTATCTCTATGGCAGGCTATAGAGGCAGCTGAACTGGAAATTACGACTCGATATCATATCCAGATTCATAATTTTGTCAGTGAGTCTATTCTCTTCTTTGGGGTTGCGTTTTCGTTGATTTTAGGAGCGGCGATCTGGTTTGCCCAAAAGTCACAGCAACAATTGCGGGAACTGCAGCAGGCCCAAGCCAAGATTCTCGAACTCAACAATCGTTTACAGACCTTGTCCTATCTAGACGGTCTCACGGGCATTGCCAACCGTCGTCAGTTTGACCGGAAAGCTAAACAGGCTTGGGAACAGGCTTACCAGCAACAACGGAGAATTGGAATTCTGATCATTGATGTGGATTACTTTAAGGCTTACAACGATCGCTACGGGCACCCCCAGGGGGATGTGTGTCTACGGTTAATTGCCGAAACGCTGGCCAAAAATCTCGAACATCCTGAGGATTTAGCGGCTCGGTATGGGGGAGAGGAATTTGTACTGCTCTTAACGGATCTGCCGAATCCTGAGGTCTTGAGAACGATCGCGGAGCACATGCTAGGGGCGATTCGACAACTCAAGATTCCCCATACCCAGTCCCAAATTAACCAGATTGTGACCAGCAGCATCGGGGGTGCCTGTTGCATTCCTCAAGATTCCCAGGGGTTTGCCGCGTTATTTGCCCAGGCGGATGAGATGCTCTATCAAGCGAAGGCCCAAGGCCGCAACCGGATTGCTTTAATGCCCTTGGTTCAGCAGGTTTAGGGGACTGCGATTGATCAGAGAGGTGCGTCCCTCTGGGACATACTCTACTTTAAAGTTCCATTAGGGAAAAGCTCTCAGCGCTTGACAATCCAATTCCCCGGCACAAACCGGTTCCGGGAAAGAAAACTGCTCCAGAATTTGAGGATGAATTTCACCAAAATGACCGATAGCTTGACCCTGAATCATGACGGTGGCGGCCCGCTGGGGAACATAGCGCCGATCGCTACAGGGGGCTAACTGAAAAGGAATGTTGAGGGCTTTGAGCAGAGTCTGGGTATAGGACTTGGCGATCGTGAAGGAGGCTTGGGAGTCGAGAACGGCAAACCCCCAATAGATAGTTTCTCTGAATTGATCCGCCGTAGCCTCATCCCCTTGGGGAAGCAACACTTCCCCCACTTCGTAAATTTGTAGGGGCTTGGGGGCTTGAATATTGCGAGATAAAATTTCCAGCAGTCCGGCCTGTAGGGTGGGGCGGGCGGTACTATGGCTGCGACTCCGGGAGTTGTACGCCCGTAATAAACGGTGGGGATCCGCGACAAACCCCGCTAACAGATCGGGATCCGTCAGAATATAGCTTTTAACTTCTAACAGTCCCATCCGTTGCGCCCAGTCCCCAACCTGGAGGGCAAAGGCTTTAAGAGGATCAGCATGGCCTAAGAAGAAGTGAAAGTCACTGTAGTCAACCTGTAAGTTCTCCAAGCCGATCGCCACTAACAAATCTCCAGCTAAATCAATCTCACTGAGCAGATCTGTCCGGTAACTGGGGGCTTCCACAACACTGCTCCCTTTGACGGTGAGATTCATGCGAGTGAAATAGGAATCTAATTCTAATTTCGGAATGGCGGTGCCGAGCATTTCGTTGAGGACTTTCGCTGAAAAGGGAATGCAAAGGGGCGTGAGATCAGGCGTTTGACATTCTCCCGCTGGGGTTTGAATGGTGACCGTTTTGACGGTTCCTCCCCGATCGATGAAGTTATGGGCCAAGATGCTGGCCAATTCCTGCACCGTTTTCTCGTTAGTCCCCGTCACATCAATAAACAGAGCAGTGGTGTCCGGGGTAATTTCCCCCACGATCGCAGCGTTGATAATGGGAGGCAGGGCCAGAACTTGGCCACTCTCATCCTGTAGAATCGGCACTCTCGATCCCTCGGGTAAGGTCGATCGATACTGAGCCCCTTTGGGATGATGTTCCAAAATGTGGCGAGGGGTTTGGGGGCTGGTTTCCCCTAGGGGAATAAATTGGAGGTCTTCCCAATCAACTGTGCGGTAGGTCAACTGCCCTTGGATTTTGGCTAAATCGTAAATGCCGATCGCCGCTTTTTTCCGCTGTCGTCCAAAGGTCTGGCTGACTTTTTCCTGAAACTGTAACAACCCCTCTAAACTCGCTGGGGTTAGCTTTAAATCTTCCACAACCAACGCCGCCAAGTAGGGGCGCAACAACAGCACTGAGGCTTCCACTACTACCCGCCGTTGGGAGGAGGACAGCACTGGGGGCAGCGATCGATGCTGGCCAGCATATACCTTGAGGGCCCGGGCAAACCCCTCGATCGCCAAGAGGTCAGGCCGATCTGCCGTCACATCCACTTCAAGGCTATTCCCGTCTATCGTAGCCTCTAAGCCATAGGCAAAGGCTTGATCTACCCATCCCTGGGGGTCAGTATCGATAAAGATTTGCAAATCCTCGAATAGAAACGTGGCAGTGGGCATTTCAGGACACACCGGATAATGTTCGCCCCAATCATACCAATCCCAGACTAACCCGCCTAGAAAAATGAAGGTGTCCCTAGCTCAGGGGTATGGGCACTGACAAGGTTATAAAGCCACTGCTGTCACGGTAGAACCTGCTTTGGCGGGGGTGACGAGAGGATTTGACAACTCCCCTGCCTAAAGGCGAGGGGATTCTTGGTTCACAGGGATAGCTC
>JBMTZC010000425.1:0-3250 GCA_049455215.1 Prochlorotrichaceae cyanobacterium | reverse complement strand
GTAACGCTCACAACTTCCCCTTAGACTTGGCTGCTGTGGAAGCTCCTTCCATCAATGGTTAATCTCTAAATTGGGTTAGTTAAAAAAGCGCCTCCTGCGGGGGGCGCTTTTTTTTGCGATTACTGCTACTACGATCGCTTTGAAGTGCTCCCAGAATTTAGAATTGTTAGATCCTGGAGCCGATAGCTTGAGTCTACGGGGTACATTTTTCGCTCCCTAGCCGTCCTTCACAGATTGCCTGTTCCGCCGTATCTAAATCATTCCAGTCCAGATCTCGCCGTAGAATCAGGCCGTTGTGTCCGGTAAGAAAACGGGGCAGGGTTTCAGGCTCAATTAACTCTAGGGTCTCCAGGTTGTAAGTTGTGTAGGTGGTTAGCTCTGGTTGATCAAAGTTAATATCCACCACCGTAATCGCCTTAACCGGGGGAAGATTTCCGGCAATCAGAGGGCGCGGCCCAGAGCCGAGAATCCCCGTGTGCAGCAGTTGCAGATCACCACGATGACCGGGATAGTAGGCGTGTTGGTGCCCGCTAATATAAGTGTGAACGTCGTACTGTTCCAGCATGACCCGCAATTGATCCGCATTGGCCAAGACCTCACCGGGACGATCGCGGCCGATCGCTACGCCATAGAGGGGCAAGTGACCTAACACCACCCGCATTTTCGCCCGTTGTGCCCGATCGCTCCCGAGGGCAGCTTCAACCCATTGCAATTTTTCAGGGGGAATCCGATCTGAGGAACCATCCCACACCAAAAAGAAAATGTCGTTGGACTCAAAGGTGTAATAAAACGGAAACTCAAAGCGATCGACAAAGGTTAAGCCGGGATCATGGCTCGGATCATCCCAATATTCCGCAGCCAGATCCCGCTCTTGCTGGAAGATAAATCCCCCAGAGCTTCCCTGTGCGCCGGAAGCATCATGGTTACCCACCGTAAAGCCAAACGGCACCTGATATTCCCGTAACACCGCACCAATATGATCATCGAAGGCCCCCCACATCGCCCGAATTTGGGTGGCGCTTAAACTAGCGCTTTGCCCTGCCACCATATCCCCGCTGCACACCACGATATCAGGCTGCCAAAAGGGAACTAAGGCGATGCCCTTATCCACCTCCGGATCATAATCCGTTGACCCATAGGCTGAATTCAGATCGCTAATCACCACCAAACGTACATCCCCCCGAGGCGGATTAAATAAGGAACGATCGCCTAAGGTCGCGAGAACGGCTTGGGTTTCCGGGGGAAAAGATTTCGGTGCAGTCCATCCAGGGGTTGGTTCTATGATTGGGGCGCTCACCGAGCCCTCCTGAACCTCTAGCGGAACAGCACTGTCCTCGATCGCCGCAGCCTGAAAATCTGCCGTTGATTCCGTGGAGGGATCGATACCGCAAGCCGTGCTGGTTAGCAGACATGCAGCGATCGTGAAGTTGAGCCCAAGCAACTGCAAATTCATGGTGGTCTAGCCTTCTGGACAATGAACAGATCGGGTATAAAAACTACAGCTTGCCGAGGCCAAGGTCAGACGCAAGCCGCGAGTGCTTTCCCGTTACATTTTCCGCCTGAAGCAACATAGTTGCTCAACAGGCGCTCAACAGGCAAAGCGCAAATTTCTCTCGCTCCCTATCCTGCTGCGGGGCAGCCTCCTTCTATTAAAGTTGCTAGCTTTCAGTGAGAAGCCAAACATTAAGAATTGTAACAAGTCTGGGATTCCTCCCTGCCAGACTTTCGCTACCGTCTTTAAGCCATTCGCAATGCCTTATCCGCATTTTATTGTCTGCTCGGATTCAGGTCAGAAATGAAATTCGCTATTTCTACCGACAACTTTAATCAGAACAGTTACAATCAGAAAAGCTTTAGCAGGATTGCGACTGGGTATAGCCTTTTAGCAATCAAGTTGTTGTTTAAAGCCAAAAGTTGGTCTAGAAATAGCCAATGAATAAAGTATTTTCTGCCTGAGATGACGGTGTGCTTTCTTGGCACTCTGTCTATCTTTGTGGGTATGAAAATTTCGACAAATTCACCATTTAGCTATCTAAGGAGCAAGAGGAAGCGGCATGACCCAGGCGAATCATCTACTCGTTGCAGAATCTGAGCCTGAGACTGATCTGCTCATCCCGAAGGGAAGTTCTAAGGACAAGAAAAGTAAGGTCGCCCCAGATTTAAAAATCACCCAGGAAGATCTAGAGTCTCTTGCCTTGGCACTGTCCCCTGATGGGGATCTGGATCAATCTCTGACGGGGGAAACCGATATAGAAATCCCGATTAATCAGTTAGACACCGATGGAGATGACAAGGCTGATAAAAACCGCTCTGCGGCTGCCCGTCGTAAAGAGGCTGTTGCAAAGAAGAAGCACTACACAGAAGATTCCATCCGGCTTTATCTTCAGGAAATTGGTAGAATCCGTCTCTTACGGGCAGACGAAGAGATTGAATTAGCGCGTAAAATCGCTGATCTGCTGGAATTAGAGCGGGTTCGTGAAAAACTCACGGATCGTCTCGATCGGGAACCTCGGGACGATGAATGGGCCCAGGAGATGAAAATGCCGCTGAATGCCTTTCAGCGTCGGCTCTACCAAGGTCGCAAAGCGAAGGAAAAAATGGTGCAATCCAACCTCCGCTTAGTGGTTTCCATTGCCAAGAAATATATGAATCGGGGGCTATCCTTCCAAGACCTCATCCAAGAAGGAAGTTTAGGCTTAATTCGGGCTGCGGAAAAATTTGACCACGAAAAAGGGTACAAGTTTTCAACCTATGCCACTTGGTGGATTCGCCAAGCCATTACCCGAGCGATCGCAGATCAGTCCCGGACAATCCGCCTGCCGGTTCACCTATACGAAACCATTTCCCGCATTAAAAAAACCACCAAATTACTCTCCCAAGAAATGGGTCGCAAGCCAACCGAAGAAGAAATTGCGACTCGCATGGAAATGACGATCGAGAAACTGCGGTTTATCGCCAAATCCGCTCAACTGCCCATATCCCTAGAAACCCCCATTGGTAAAGAAGAAGATTCTCGCCTGGGGGATTTTATTGAGTCCGATGGGGAAACCCCGGAAGATGAAGTCTCCAAGAGCTTACTCCGGGAAGATTTAGAAAATGTCTTGGGCACCCTCAGCCCCCGTGAGCGGGATGTCTTGCGTCTTCGCTATGGTTTGGATGATGGCCGCATGAAAACCCTGGAAGAAATTGGGCAAATCTTTAACGTTACCCGTGAACGGATTCGCCAAATTGAAGCCAAAGCCCTACGCAA
>JBMTZC010000424.1:0-3276 GCA_049455215.1 Prochlorotrichaceae cyanobacterium | reverse complement strand
CCCCCCCCCACTCTTCCATTAAATTTTTCCATATTTGAGTTAATTTAATTTAAGTTAGATTTTGACCACAGCATCCCAAACCAAGACGATCGCAATGGCGAGTAAAATAATGCCCGCTAGCCGGTTTAAGAGTTGAGGCGCGAGATAACGAGACAACCACCGCCCCGCCAATACCCCTAATAAACTAGTTGCCACCAGAGCGATCGCCGCACCACAGAAGATGGGAATGGGCTGTTTAAACTCGGCACTCATCAGTAAAATGGTGACTTGCGTTTTATCCCCCAATTCCGCGAGCAAAATGGTCACGAAAGTGGAGAGAAAGACACCGATGGCGGTTTGCTGTACGACGGAAGGGGAGTTAGGGGGAGAAGTCACGATCGATTCAAGGATAGGGGCAATTTGACTCAGTTTAATTCAAAACCTGAATTCAAAACTTCAACTCAAAATTGAAAACTCAAAATTGAGCATTCAAACTTCTCCCTAGAGAATCCCTACGAAATGGAGAAACCCTTGTCCTGTAATCATTTCCCACATCAAGGCGACAAAACCCACCATCGCCAAACGACCATTCCAGACTTCAGCAAAGCTGGTAAGCCCCCACTGCCAACGCTCTTGGGGATAAAGCTTGGTTTTTTGAGGTGGGTGAATCACTTCTTCTAAGGTGAGGCTCGGGTTCGTCAGGGATTCCTCGACGAGATCCGCTAAATCTTCAATAAAGCGGGGATGGGTGTTGAGGGCGGGTACACGCCGGAAGTGCTCAATACCGGATTCTTCTGCTAACTCTCGATATTCAATATCAATTTCTTGCAGGGTTTCAATGTGTTCCGAGACGAAGCTAATGGGAACCACTAACAGTTCCTGAATCCCCTTCGCTCCCAGTTCTTCGATCGCATCTTCGGTGTAGGGCTTGAGCCACTCAACGGGGCCCACTCGGCTTTGATAGGCCAAGGTATGGGCATTGGGGCGATTTAAGGTGCGCATAATGCGTTTGGTACAATCTTCAATTTCCCGTTGATAGGGATCCCCCGCTTCTTCAACGTAGCTAAGGGGCACGCCATGGGCACTAAAGAAAATATGCACCTGATCCGGATGCTCACTTTTATCCAGTTCTTGACGAATCAAATCCGCCATTGCTTCTAGATAACCCGATCGCTGATACCAGGAAGGGATAACGGTGTAGGGAATCTGCTTAAAGTCTGGATCGTCTTTCTGGAGCCGTTCTAATAAGCGAAAACTAGACCCGCTGGTACTAATGGAAAATTGGGGATACAACGGCAAAATGACTAAGCGATCGACT
This sequence comes from Prochlorotrichaceae cyanobacterium, assembly GCA_049455215.1. Classification (GTDB taxonomy): domain Bacteria; phylum Cyanobacteriota; class Cyanobacteriia; order Prochlorotrichales; family Prochlorotrichaceae; genus JBEAPM01. Next base: position 1,979 of record JBMTZC010000424.1, on the reverse strand, counting down.
TGATCCCGTTTTAGACGGTTAATCGCCTCTTCGGTAAAAGGGTGCCAGTAGCGCATCCCAATATAAGTAGAAGCATCCACATTGCGTTGATGCAGCAGCATTTCTAAGGCGTGGGCCTGCTCTTCGGTAATTCGACGCAGGGGAGATCCCCCGCCAATTTGGGCATAATTTTCAATGGACTTTCGGGTTCGTCCCGTCGCAATCATCCAGGCCAGAGGACGCTGCATCCAAGGAAAGGGAAGCCGGATAATCTCAGGATCGGAAAATAGGTTAAACAAGAAGGGGCGAACGTCTTCGGGTTTTTCCGGCCCCCCTAGATTCAAAAGTAAAATCCCTATACGACCCATAAAGCGCTTCCGTTCTTTTTACGGTGGACAGCCTAGCTTCTCCAGTGAAGTGAAGTTAACAGCAGGCATTTCTTAAAACATAGTAAAGCTTTTTACGGGAAAATGTTACCTAAAACGGAGAATCTCTATTATTTCACAAGCAAATTTCTAAGGCGATGAAATCTTCACTACTAATCACTACTACGCCCTTTCCTCCCTCGCCTTGGGTGGATGGGCCCCTTTTATGAGAGGAAGTTCTGATCACAGGAAACCAGATCCCTAGCTGTCACCACAGGACTAAGGATCTGGCTGATGCATTCGTTCTCTAGGGTCTTGAATGTTCGGAGTAGAGTTTCCGACATTCAATTACCATCGGTGCCCCAGCTTAGCGGCGAGGAACCTTGGACAGATAATCTAACCCAGACACAGACCGAGTGGGCTCGATGTTTTGCTGAATGTTGAGGGAGCGAGCGATGCCCAAGAAACCTTCGGGGTTGCCGGCTTGCACCTTGGTTTCTTGAGGGGTAAAGCGACGCACAGCGTTTTGCCAGATAATTTGGGGGAAGCCCAAAATCCCGCGATAGTAGCCATCGTAGCGAGGAGACTTGATGTTAAAGGGAACTTCACCCAGGGTACGACCCGGCAGGTTCCGACGAAGTTGGTAGGGAACCGTGTTGTAGCCAAAGTTGCTGAGATATTCTTCGCTATCGAGCAGAGCATCAATAAAGCCTTGGTAGCCTTTGGTCGCAATCACGATCGACCATGCAATTTTTTCCCGCTCGCTGTAGACGTCGCGTCCTAAAACTTTTTGGACACAATGCTCAACAAAGCGATAGTTGCTATTTTTCTCATAAAAGCTGTTTCTAAAGGTCTCGGACAGGAGCAGACCCCGGATGAAGTCCCGAACTGTCAGTTGACCATTGCGTAACTGAGATTCCAGAATGGGTTCGCGATCCCACTTGAAGGCATGGAAGAAGATCTGACGGTAAGCCGCTTCGATCAAGGTGTCCATCTCCGTGGGGAAGAGCATATCTTCAGTATTAAAAATGCGAGCACGCTCGTCGGTTCCGACTTCAAAGCCCTCAACCCGTTGATTTTGGCTAGATGGCGCGTATTCAAGTAAAGGAATTGCCACTGTTTAAGTCTCCCTTAAATTTTGAGTAAAATCTTACGAAATCTTACGAAGATTAATAATTAGGATCATACGGGCAGACGGCCCACAGGTTAACTAAAGTTTGTAAATTCTTACAGCTTTTAATATTACGAAATGTAACAGCCGGGGCGTTTTCTGAGATTCTGTGCCAAATGCCTCATTTGGCCAAGGGTTTGCCCGATTCCGCCTTAGGTCTGCTCTGTAGGAAAATGGAACCGTGGTTTTTACAAAACTTTACATTTGCCCCGGCATTCATCAGCCATCCCTAACGCAGTCCTTTTTGAATGGGCTAGCGCAGACCTTCGGATCGGCGTGGAGCGATCGTCTCATTTTGGGCGTTTTACCGGCTACGGTTCCCCCCTATGCGCCGCGTTTAGTTTTAGAGCATTTTGAAAACTGCCTAGAGAAGTGCCTAGAGAACGGCCCGGACTCTTTGGGGGAACGGCAGGAGGGGGCAGTGCTTGGGGGAAAAGGTAGGAAAGAGGATGTGGTGTGGATTG
>JBMTZC010000423.1:0-3290 GCA_049455215.1 Prochlorotrichaceae cyanobacterium | reverse complement strand
TCGCGCGTCAGTAGGATTAGCACCTTCGGCTTCCGGGTTGCGTGCCCCGCGCCCAGGGCTCTCGCCCTTTAACCCTCTTTGCCCTTTTGCCCTTGGCCGGGCCCTAAAATCAAGCAAATAGAACACTTGTACTATGTTTTGATCGATTTCGGTTAGCTTCCCCCGTAGGCCCGGAAGAGATAACGATCGTGCTGGACATCATGCTCTACCTCTCCCATCTCCAGCGCTTGTAAGTCTTGGAGAAGCTGTTGAGTTTCAACCGCTGTTTTGACCCCGCACCCCCTCATGACTTCCCGCACGGTTACAGCCGTATAGGTCTAATTTAGGACTGGTGTTTTTATGCTAAAAAATTCATAATTCACATACACTAAGAAATATGCTTAAAACCAATATTTTCTGAGGCGTTGTATTTGTGGCCGATGTAATTGCACTCTTTAATCAATCGGGTGGAGTCGGGAAAAGTACCCTTTCGATGAATCTTGGTTACCATGTTGCAGAACGAGGGCACAAAGTCCTAGTGGTGGATATGGATCCTCAAGGTTCTTTGACAGCATTTATGGGTCTGGAACCCTCAGATTTGGATGTCACCGTCTACAACTCCTTAATTGAAGAAGTCCCCCTCCCCATCCATCGCAACATTCATGGCATGGATCTGGTTCCCGCAAATATCGAGTTGAGTGGCGCTGAAGTAGAGTTAGTTCTCGCGGACATGCGGGATCTTCGCCTAAAGGAATCCCTGGAACCGGTACTGCAGACCTATCAATACATTTTCATTGATTGTCCCCCAACGCTAGGAATCTTAAGCTACATTAGCCTGGTTGCGGCGACCCATGTGCTGATTCCAATCCAAACCGAGTACAAAGCCCTCAAAGGAACAGAACTCCTACTCAAAACCATTACAAGGGTCAAAAAGAAAGCAAATCATAAGCTCAAAATTGCTGGGGTTGTACCCACCATGCACAACAACACAAAGCAGGCGGGAATGAGCTTACAAAGTATCGAAAGTGCATTTGCAGATCTAGGGCCAGTCTTTGACCTAATTCCGAGAACCACTAATTTTGCTAATGCCTCCCAAGCCCATGAACCGGTCGCCTTATATGCCCCTAATCATCCAGCAGTAAAGGTGATGCAAAAAATTGCTCAACAATTGGAGAACCTCCCATGAGTAAACGAACCAAGCTAGAGCCTATTACCCTCAATACCGGAACGGCTCGGGGAACCGGTGCTTTATTTGGAGATGATGCTGATTACGAATCCGCAGCAGAGCTCGTTGATCTCGAAGAGATTGTTCTACCCGCCCACCAACCGCGTCGGTACTTCAGTCAAGAGGCCATGGAGAATTTGATCTCCTCCATCCAAGAGCATGGGATCCTCTCTCCACTGTTGGTACGCCCGACCAAAAACAATAAACTAGAATTAGTAGCCGGAGAACGTCGCTATCGAGCAGCAACAATTTTACAGTTAGAACAAGTTCCTGTCGTTAAAAGAAACTTGACGGATACAGAAGCCCTTGAATTTGCCCTATTGGAAAATTTAGCGAGGGAAGATCTCAACCCGGTAGAAGAAACAGAAAGCATTTTAGAGCTGCTGTCTAGAAAATTAGGCAAGAGCCAGGATCAAGTCACCAAGCTGTTTTCGCAGACCGCTAACGAGCAAAGAGAAACTGCGCATAACGTTATGCGCACTCCAGAATGGGAAATGATAGAAGCGGTTTTTAGCACGATCGGAAGGTTTACAGCGTCTAGTTTTAGAGCCAATCGACTGCCGCTGCTAAAGCTACCGGAGGATATTCTGGAAGTTTTAAGAACGGGTCAGATTGAATATACAAAGGCCAAAGAGATTGCCAAGATCAAGGATGAAGGGCAACGGCAGGATTTGCTGAAAACAGTAATCGCAGAGAAGCAGAGCCTCCAGCAAATTAGGGCAGCCATAAAAGCATTACAAGCAAAGCCCAAAAACAAAAAGCTCAAGAGTTCAGAATTGCAGCAGCGTACTACGAAAATATTCAGCGAAGTGAAGAAAGCGAAGATCTGGTCGGATGATGAAAAGCAAACGAAGCTGAAAAAGATCTTGCAGCAATTAGAAGACTTACTTCAGGCTTGAGGCAAAGCCATAAAGCCTCTCTCGGATCCCCTGGTAATGCCCCCCGTGAGACCCCATGGCTCTACATGATGACCGATCGCTTCTGTGCTTCTACCTGGTTACGGATTATGCTACCTGGAGCCAAGAATGTTGCATGGCTTTATTTCCTAGCCAAGTCCGATCGCTATTCCAGTGCCCCTCTTCGGAAACATTGGTAATGATAAAATACCCCCGATCGCTATTAAGGGGAAACACTCATGAAAACCCGATCGCTCATCCTCGCCTCTATTGTGCTTTTAGGGTTGGGTAATTCCGCAAAAGCGATCGCTATACATCCCTTTCCCAATCTTCAACTTTCAAGTCAGCAACACGGCTGAATTCCCTGACGTTATGTGTGACTAGAGTGAGGTCATTGGCTAAGGCGATCGCTGCAATTTGCAGATCATAAGCTCCGATCGGAGTCCCTGATGCTTCTAATTGGGAGCGGATCGTCGCAAAAATTAGTGTGGCGATGTCATCAAAGGGTAAAGATTGAAATTGTGAGAGAAAGCTTTGCTGATGTGCTAAATTGCCTTGGGGATTTATACTTTTCATCGCACCATAAAATAACTCAGCTTTCACAACTGAACAAACGAAAATATCCTGAATTAATGTAGACTCTAGCCTACGCTTTAAGGATAGATTTTTACCCTTCATATAAACGATACAAGTGTTTGTATCCAACAGAAATTTCATACAATGACCTCACGATCGGCTTGGGTACCTTGGTCATGGCGAAAAAAAGTATCGTCTTGAATACACCCATAAAAGCTTGGATTGGGGTACTGATTTAGTGTTTCTGGTTGTTCTTGTGGATTGTTGAGATGGGGTTGTAATAGTTCAATTAACCATTTCAGCAAAAACCAGCGATCGTCCATGGGAAGTTCTTTGATGGTTTCTTGCAATTGTTCAATTGGGCTTTTAAGCTGGGTTTTACCTGTGTTCACTGTATTCACTAGAAAGGGGATAACTTTTAGAATTGGATCATACCCCCGATCGCCACCCTCACGGAGGCAGAGCAACGAGCTTATTTGAGTACGATTGATTCTTCAGAAGATTGGATCGTCTCCCTCCATCTGCAACACCTGCCCATCAATCCCCTCTCCCGAAGACCTACAACAGGTGGGGCTTCCCTCCAACTGGACGGATCTCCCCGGAACGGAACGGGA
>JBMTZC010000422.1:0-3290 GCA_049455215.1 Prochlorotrichaceae cyanobacterium | reverse complement strand
GTGATAGTCCGATCCAATAAGAATGTTCCGGAATCTTCCTGAGTTAGCGGAGGGGAGATTTTTTGTGGACGGCTCTGCACCAAGATAGAAAGGCGGCATCGGGGTTATGAATCTGAACTTGCTTTTTCTCTGTCGATCGTCGCCAATCGGCTTCCAATGCGTAAATGTCGTAGCCGGGAGCAATTTGTTTGGCTTTGTCGTAGGTCTCGGTTTTTAGGGCAAGGAAGAGGACATCTCGCAGGGGTTTGGGACATTCAATAGGATTTTTGCTGACTTCGATTCTTTTTTTCTGGGCATGAAGGCAGGCTTCTCCGTTCCGGCTAAGTTCTTTGATCTCATAGTCCAGGATCTCACCGGCAGCAAGGATTTTACGCAGGTCACGGCTGAAGTCTGAAAAGCGTTGGGTGCTTCCAGAGCGATCGTGGAGGGTTGTAAATTTCCAGTTCCAGCCTTGGGGGTTATTTCCAGCTTGTTTACGGATCAGGCGATACAACCAGCGCTCTAGACCGCCTGTGAGGAGGAAATAATCAGGGTGGAGGGTCAGGACTAGGGTTTGTGTACAAATGGCTTCAAAGAGCCAGGTGGGGATGACGACGACGGCATCCTGGAGTTGTCCTTTCTCATCTCGACCTATTTCGGCATATTCAATCCAACTGAACATGACGGTACGGCCATGTTTGGCCCGTATGGTGGTGACAATGTTTGTATTTTTGAGACGAGTGATGGATTCTTCGAGACGTTTATACTGGGCTCCTCCTGCTGCGCGACGAGCATCTTTGAGGAAGGTACTCCGATGAAAGCGGATTTTTCGGGAGACTTCTTCGCCGTTGTCGAGGGCTTGGCGGATTTGGGAAAGAAGCCACATGATCAAGTCCCAGTCCCAGATGGTGGCGATGCCGTAGGGTTCTCCGCCGGTGACGGTGACTTCAACGCCATTGGCGTTATAGCGGATCGACTTAAAACGCCGTTTGGATAGGCTCAGGAAGGGTACCTCCATGGTGTCCTGGGTATCGCGGGTGGCGATGTCGGTGAACAGGGCTGAGAAGAGCTTAAGCTGCACTTCACCAGGTGGAGGATTTCTTTTTGCCATGCTCAGAGTCTGCCATTTGTTGTACAATCCTGATTAAAGTTCTCGACCTCCTACCTATAGTCTTTCCAAGAATTCATTTCAAGGATTTCAACCTTCTTCAAACCATAAACAGCACAAAACGCGATCGCTATATTGCTGAATTTTGGTTTTATGGATACTGTCTGAACATAAAGATCTTCTGCTCGGAGCTACATCGCTCCGAAACCGTTAAACCTAGGTTACAGATGCAAAAATTCCATCTCTAGCCTTGAAATGCTGCTACGCTCTTAAACAAAATCGATCGCTACCCTTAATTTAATTTACCCAGCAGGATCTTCATGAGCACAGTGATATCGCTCTTTAATATGTCTGGAGGGGTGGGAAAATCTACCCTGACAATGAATCTGGGATACCACCTCGCCGTAGAACTCAAAAAAAAAGTTTTATTGATTGATATGGATCCCCAGGCATCCTTAACTACATTTATGGGACTGAGCCCCTTTGAGTTAGAAGCTACAATTTTCAACTCTCTGATCAACAAGGAGCCTTTAGCAATTTATTCAGATCAGGAAACCTGTGATCTTACACCGGCCAATATCTATTTATCTCAGGCAGAGTTAAAACTTGCATCAGAGTTACGTCGGGAATATCGATTAGCAGACATCATCAAGACAGTTAATCCAGAATATGACTTGATCCTGATTGACTGCCCGCCTAGTTTGGGGCTTCTATCCGTAAATTGCTTAGTCGCTGCTCAATTCTTGTTGATTCCCATTCAAACGGAGTACAAATCAGTAGAAGCAACCATCAACTTGTTGCAAACTACCTATGAAATCGCCCAAGAGGTTAACCCCAATCTCAAGATTGCGGGAGCAGTCCCCACCATGCATGACGATCGCTTATCTCAATCTAAACGCGCATTACAAACCATTCAAGAAGTCTTTGAAGGCTTACGCAACAACCCTAGTTTCCAGGATACTCAAATCTTTGACCCCATCCCCCGTCGAACAGATTTTGCTAATGCGGTTGCGGAACACATTGCCCTAGCAAAATACGCTGCGAAACATCCTGCACTCAAAACTTTACGGAAAATAGCCAAAACCCTAGGGAAACTATAATGAGCAAAATCAAACCTAAAACAACCCCCGGCTTTGAACTCAAGGGACGTGGAATACTCGGTGGTTTAATCTCACAACCCCAAATACAGGAACAACCAACAACGATCGCTGAACTAACAGAAGTAGCAGAAAGCCTAGGCACACAATGGATTCCCCTGGCAAAAATTCATCCCGGCAGTTTTCAACCCCGCCAGTTCTTTGCCCAAGACAGTATTGATAGCCTGGCCCAATCCTTCAGAGAACAAGGGTTTAAGGGAGCATTAAATGTGAGGGAAAAAGGAGATGGCTCCTATGAAATTGTGGCAGGGGAAAGACGGTGGCGAGCGGCTCAGCAAGCTGGCTTAACTGAAGTTCGCTGTATTATTGATGAGTACAGCGATGAAGCGGCTTTGGAATTTGCACTGGTAGAGAACCTGCAGCGGGAAGACCTGAGTAAATTAGAAGAAACGGAAGGGATTCTACAACTGATTGAAATGAAGCTGGGAATAACACAAGAGCAAGCCATCAGGATTATTCGGACAGAGGGACACCCCGATCAAGTAAGCCGGAGCGACGTAGCTCCGAGCGAAAAACTACAGGGAATCAACCAGATTCTTGCCTACTTTAATGTGGAGCTACAGACTTTCAGAACCAAAAATCTCCGGACACTATCACTCCCTTCAGATCTCAAAGAAGCCCACCTGAAAAAGAATCTTCCCTATTCTTCAGCAATCGAGCTGGACAAAATCAAGGACGATAAAGCTAGGACAACATTATTAAAAGAAGTTTTAGCTAAAAAACTCTCTTTTCGAGACGTGAAAGAGCGGGTTCGTGCCATTATTAAGGGACTAAATGTCGAGGAGAATCCGGAAGCAGGTAATTTAATAGATCGCTTACAAGCCACTGTAAAACAAGCAAAGAAGGCAACCCATATCTTGGAGAAAGCCCAAAAACGGAAACGTTTAGAGAAATTGATCGCTGAGTTGGAAACATTACTGGCGGAATAAGCGATAGCACAAATACCTCCTTATCAGATCTTTGTCAGCAACAAACTGAGAAGAACAGTCACAGAGAGCGATCGGGCATCATGCAGCGGAAAAACCGCTCCATGACACAGGGAACCC
>JBMTZC010000421.1:0-3291 GCA_049455215.1 Prochlorotrichaceae cyanobacterium | reverse complement strand
TACGTCCTCACGTCCCGGCAAATGGGTAAATCTAGCCTGATGACCCACGCCGCAGAGCAATTACGATCGCTTCAGATTCAACCCGGTGAAAGTGAAAAGAAAGGCTTGAGACTCATCTTTTTCCAGTGAAGATGTGTCAGAAAAGCTTACCAGGGACTGCCAATCAAAGTGAACGCAGCCCAATAGTAAGGATGCTGGAGATCCGTGTTGTCCGGGACTAAGTTATCCGGTAATTCCACACCGTAGGGCGATCGCGTCCCTCCCCGAAGTACATTGCCCGTAATGTTAATATTCCCCCGAATCATCGCAATCTGAGCTTGACGCAGGGCTTCCGCTTTCGTTTTTACCTCCGGATCCCGCAGTTGCTGGTAAAACTCATTCATCAAGGCCAGAGTACCGGCATCACTGACGTACCAGAGGCTGGCCAGGGCAGAGCGAACTCCTGCATTCACCGCAAGCCCTCCAAAGCCCAGTTCAGCTTCTGTGCTTCCAAAAGCAGTCCGACAAGCACTCAATACCAGTAACTCTACAGGCGGATTCGTAAACCACTCCAGTTCCTGCATTTGATTGAGATATAAACGCTCATCTCCCCAGAGTTGGATATAGGAATTATCCAGGTTGCCCTCGCTGAAGTCCCCGTGGGTTGCCAGGTGAATGATGCCTGGGCTGGCGTCTTCCCGGGCTTGTTTTAGATTGTCCAGGGTGAAGTCTTCATTGATAAAGTATCCCTCTGCACCAAGTTGCTGGGCAATGGAGGCTAGTTCTGCCGGGACGGCGGGGAGGGGAGCCTGTTCGGCAAAATCTGAAGCGCCCATAATTAAGGCCGATCGCTCCTGTAGGGTCACATAGGTCGTATTAGTCAAGCTGAAACTGGGAGTGATTCCCATGCTGTACTTTTCAATTAAGAATTGTTCACCATCATATAAAGCGCCCCAAGGAAACAGACGTAACCCTTGATCGAGGGAGAGTAATAGGCTATCGATGCCCGCCTCTGTAAGCACTTCTTCCAGGGGCAAAATTAGTTCTCGGTACATTCGCTGGGCAAAGACCAGGTAGCGATCGCTCTCGAAACTACTGGGAGCAGAAATTTCTGGGTAGAGGAAACTGGCAAACTGAAGAATTCGGCTTCGCGTAACCGGTAGTCTGCGCAGGACAGGCTCACCACTGGCGGTCAGGATCATTGCTTCGAGGGCATCATTGGGAGAGCCATCCTCCTCCAGTTGAGCCAACATTTTTTCTGGAGTGGTCAGCAGTGACTTGTCGGCGGCACTGGGCAATATTGTGATAATCTCCGTTAATTCTGCTGAGGGGGAAACACTATCTTGTCTACTTTGCGTTGGTGTGCTTTCTGTAGTGGGACGAAAACGAAACGCCACATACGCCGTGGAAGTTCCCGTTACCTCATTTAAGTTGCGTAAGGTGGTTGCTGCGCTTTCCGGGGTTACACTGGGCGGAACTGGGATCCCTAAGTAGGTGGCAAAGTCGTTGGTGGCCTCCGCTTCGCTTGCTTCAAAAGTGGCAGCATCAAGGATTTCCACTGCACTGATTGGGATGATGCTTTCCGTAAGCTCCACTTCTTCTATCGCGATGGTGTCTTCTTCAACTTCTAATACTCTACTATCCACCGTTTCGTTTACGGGGACGGCCACTATGGTTCCGGTTTGGTTGTTCACATCGCAGTTTGGGGGACAAATGCCGACCTCAAAAACGATGTTCTCTAAACTAAAGGTGACCGGGGAAACGGAACCCGCATTAGTGGTGGCAACAACCTGGAACGACCCCGGTTCATTATTGGCGGTAATGGCGATTTGGGCAAAGCCATTGGCATCGGTGGTGACGAGGGTTGTACTGAAGGTTACCCCTGCACGGGTCTCTGCTGTCTCATCCAGGCTGAAACTGATGGGTACACCGGAAAGGGGATTGCCAAATTGATCTGTCAGTTGAACCGTGAGGGCTTGATCAAAGGCAGTGGCGACGATCGCTGTTTGATTATCACCGGAAACGATACCCAATCTACTGGGCACATCCGCCAGATTTGTCAGGTTATTAAAGGTGCCGGTTAAGCCATTACCGCTCGTAACACCAACACTATAACGACCCGCGACCGTATTGGCGGTTAGAGGAGTAGAAGCCAACCCCGTTGCATCCGTAGTCAGCACGGAACTCACTGCGGTACCACCCGCGATACCCACACCAGAAGGTATGTTCAGGGTAACGGTTGCACCCGCTACTCCGGCATTAAAGCTATCCGTCACTAAAACGCTTAAATTTTCAGCAAAGTTGGTATTAACCGTTGTGCTTTGATTATCTCCCCCAGCGATCGCTAAAAATATGGGAAGGTTCCCAAAGTTTTCGATGCCGCTAAAATCAAAGCCATTGAGAAGGCCACTATCGACGGTAGCCAGAGAAAATTCGTTACTCTTTGGAAAGGCAATCACCGCATCCGTACCCAATCCACCCTCAATTAGGCTAGTCACACCGGCGGTAGCGGTTGCCAAGGTAAAGGTATCATTAGCCGTTCCACCGATTAATCTTTCAATGTCACTGAAGCCACCCGCCACACCGGTTATGGTACCAGTATTCACCCCGGAGAGAGTGAACGTATTGGCAACATTATCTCCTATTAACGTGTCAGTGCCAGTGCCCCCAGCGATCGCTCCTGATACGGTTCCGCCATTCAAGGTAAAGGTATCGTCACCCTCTTGACCATCTAAGTTAGTCATTGCTGAGAAACTGAGGGAGCCAACAGTACCGGCATTATTCCCCGTGATGATGAAAGTATCTGTACTTGCTGTCCCACTGAGCGTATCCGAGCCACCTCCCCCGATGAGGATTCCAACGTTAATTAAGTTGTCTAAGTCAAAGCTATCGTTATCGGGACTACCCGTTAAGGCATTTGTCCCATCCCCTCCAGTGATCACCCCTGATAATGTCCCACCATTCAAAGTAAAGCTATCATTCGCTGTGCCACCAGTGAGATTTTCAATGCCCGTAAAGCCACCGGTTACGCCGGTCACAGTACCCGCATTCAAGCTCGTAATAATAAAGGTATTGGCAACATTCCCAGCCGTAAAGAGATCGACTCCGAGTCCACCATTAATAGATCCCGACAATGTGCCGCCACTCAAGGTAAAGGTATCGTTACCCTCCTGGCCATCTAAGTTAGCGATCGCTGAAAAACTGAGGATCGTACTTGCATCATCTACAGCACCCGCATTACCACCGGTAAGCGTAAAAGAATCGTTGCCAACGGTACCCCTCAGGGTATCAGTGCCGCCTCCACCCGCCAAA
>JBMTZC010000420.1:0-3297 GCA_049455215.1 Prochlorotrichaceae cyanobacterium | reverse complement strand
ATCGTTTTATTAGCGGCGGTGGACACCTCTGCCTTAGCGATTCCCGTTTTGAAAAAGACTGGAGAACTGGCCCGTCGCAGCAATGCTAGCGTTGTGGTACTGCATGTCCTGCGGGCAGATCAAGCGGAAAAAGTGGAACGGCTACGGGAGCAGACCCAAATTTTACTGGCAGACATTCGTCACCGCTTTATGACCCACACCGGATCAGTTCCGGAAACTATCCTAGCGGTGGCCCAGGATTATCAGGTGGATGAACTGATTATTGGCAAACGAGGGCATCGTTCCCTAAGGGAAGTTTTACTGGGTTCCACCTCCCAAGCCCTGCTCGAAACCAGTCCTATACCCGTTATTGTGGTGGAAGATAGCCCCTAATTTCTTGCTCCGCTTTAATGATTCCCCCCGCCTCCCCTGAGTCCAGTTCCGATCGCTTACCCCTGCGCTTTTGGATTGTTGCCCTCGTTAACTTCATCAATGCCATTAGCTTTACCATTCTCATCCCCATTCTCTATCCCTACGCCAAAGCCTTTGGACTGAGTGATTTTCAGGCGAGTTTACTCACCACGGTCTATGCCCTGTCCCAGTTTATTGCCACACCGATTTTAGGGCGCTGCTCCGATGCCTGGGGCCGGAAGCCTCTGCTGGTGATCAGCCTAGCAGGCACCGCTTTGTCGAATTTAGTGGCCAGCCTTACCCCCGTGGCTTGGTTGTTGTTTGTGGCCCGCTTTTTTGACGGAGTGACGGGGGGCAATACCTCCATTGCCGCTGCGGTGATTAGTGATACCACGACCCCCAAAGATCGAGCGCGGGCCTTTGGTCTGTTTGATGCCAGTTTACGCCTAGGCTTTATGACCGGCCCAGCTATTAGCTACTTTGCCCAAAAAATCCCCACCTTTCCCGGCATTAGTCACCTAGGCATGAGCTTTTTTGCCGCCATGATTATGGCAACGATCGCTACCTTACTGACTATTTTTTACTTGCCGGAAACCCTACAGAACCCACGTCCCTTAGTTTTAGACTGGAGTTTATTTAATCTCAAAGGGTGGCTACGCTTACTGAAAAACAAAACGATCGCTAATGTCATTTTATTAACCTTCTTAAGTGGCGGTACCTTCACGATTTTTACCTTTTCCCTGCAACCCTTTTTCCTCAATGTACTCGGACAGAAAATTGAAAATATTGCCATCTTAATTACCCTTGTCGGCATTTCCGGCGTAGCCACCCAAGTCTTTACCGTCGGTCGCATTACCAAAACCTTCAATCTAGCGATCGTTTTGTTTATTGCCCTAACCCTGCGGGGCTTAATTTTCCTAGCCATGCCCACCTTTCCTAACTTAATTGCCTTTACTGGATTAACCATTTTACTCGGGGCAGTCAACGCCTTTCCCTTACCGATTATGAACTCTATTTTGACCCTGAAGAGTAGTGAACAGGAGCAAGGCGAAGTCCTGGGTCTGAGTGCCTCCGCCCTCAGCATTGCCAATGCCATCGGCCCCGCGATCGCTGGGGGAATCGTGAGTCTGAGTTATCAAACCCCCTTTTATGTAGCGGGTTTTTTAACCTTGTGTACTGCCGGATTTGCCTTATTTTTACGATCGTCTTTAATGACTCCAAAAACTTAAATTTTTCATCGTTTTCTAGTTCAAGATTGCCACAATACTACCGAGTTTTTCAGATACCCAGGCAGCCGATATGATATTTTCAAGCAGCCTGTGCGGGGAACATCAACCCCTGGCTGGAATCAGGAGAAGTGAGTAAATTCTGAAGGAGTTGTTGGAGTTCAGCTTGGGGAGACTGGGTGATCAGGTTGTAGCAGAGGTCATGACTACCGTTGGGAGTGTAGAAACGATAGTAGCGGTAATCCTGATCCAGTGAGCGAATATAAAGGAGTGGAATACCGGCCCAATTCAAGAGTTGCGCCTTTTTCCGATCGTTACTTTGCTGATCGGGATCATCGTGGTAGTGGGACTGACATTCGATCGCTAACTTTGCTTTGCCATCTGTCCCCGGACTGCGATCGAGAATGGCAAAATCGACGGTGGAATTAACCCAAAACTTCCAGAGTTCAGTGTCGTTCAGATATTGCCTGCGGGCACACATGAGTTCAAGGGGAATTTGGGGGCAGCAGCGATACTGTGATCCAATGTTTTTCAGCAGCAGTTCTAGCAATTCCCACATCGTAGACTCGTAGCTGTTGATGATGGAGCCGTTGTAGAAGTTGAGGATAGCCATATTGAAAGATCAATCGATGAGTAAGGGGAGCAATAACGAATAGGAATTAGGCCACTTGATAGCAAACTTTCCATTGGCGATCGCTTTGCAGATGAGCAATCCAGGGAGCTTTTTGGTAGCAGGACAGTCCTTGGCGACGAATCCGATCGAGGGTGGTGCGATGGACTTGGAGGAGTTGGGCAGCCCGGCGAGTGTCGCAGGTTTCGATCGGGATGAGGGTGGCTCTAGGGGTTGGGGCGGAAATGGGCTGGTCAAAAAGGGAAAGTTGATGAATAATCATGGTTAGTTAAGAGTAGGAAATAGGCAACAGTATGAGCAGTGATCTTTTGACTCAGGAAGATCTACAAACTGTATTACGAAAATTTTTAGACGAGCAGGGAAAAGAGTTTGCTTTGGTTGCACTGGGTTATTTTGGCTCCTATGCTCGTCAGGAAGCGAAACCAGATAGTGATGTGGACATTGTATTCGAGACACTTCGTCCCAATCTTTTCGCCACTATGCGTTTGCACGCTGCCCTGAGCGATCGTTTCGATCGTCCGGTGGATCTGGTTTGTCTACATCAATACCTTTCGTTGAACTTCAGAAAACGCATTGAGCGAGAAGCAATTTATGTGTGATTCCACTTTATTAAAAGAGCAAAAATGATGGAAATTCAATACTTTCCAGAAACAGATACTCTTGTCATTGAGTTGAGTAGTCGATCGTCTACTTACACTGAAGCAGTGACCGAAAATCTCATTCTGGATTATGACGATCAGGATCAGGTGATTGCCATTACGATCGATCATTACTCCAGAAATGTCTATCGCTCTGAGCTAGAGGTTTTAACGATGCCGCTGTGTCCGGTTCAAACTGCTTAGGCTTTTGCAGAACGGTGCGATCGAATCGTCTGATTCCAGTAGGCTGTAGCAACATAGACCTGACAGGGATCCGGATAGGCAACGACGGTCAGACCCCGGAGGGTATCGGTGAATTTTTGGTAGGGGCTATGGCGGAGAATCCGATCGGTGAGGGTATAGCGAATGGCTCCGTGATTGTGGTCTGGTTTGCCGTGGGTCAGGGCGATCG
>JBMTZC010000419.1:0-3354 GCA_049455215.1 Prochlorotrichaceae cyanobacterium | reverse complement strand
CCGATAGGGTGAGGTTGAATACCACGATCGCCGCCACTACAAAAGCCTACCTCTCTAGCAATGGGGAACGGCATCAGGGAAAAGCGATCGATAATTTACTGGCGGAAGTCCGATCGCTGGGGGCAAAAGTTCACTACCTCGAACACCAGGTGGAGGGACTTCAACAGCGACTAAACGGGCTTACCCCCACCGACTTACCCTAATCCACACCCCGGCACTCCACCGGGGCTTTTTGTTTCCAAATTGCTAATCGTCCGCAGCCAGGGCATTCAACCTGATAATGGCTGAGGCTCTTGCTTTTTGCCCATTCCTTCCATTCTTCATATCCCAATGGGGACTTAGTGTGGAGATGCTGCTGCAGGCACATAATTAAATCTCAATCAGGGTAAAACTTACGGGCCATACCTTGGCACCAATGGACGGGCTGTAGCTACACGGGCCAATCCATTCCCCGTTGGTCAGAATCCGAACGGTCGTGGTGTAGGTACTGAGTTCACTTCCCGATCGCAGTACGGGGTAAAGTTTATCCGTGAAGCTGTAACTTAAAGTGCTGTTGTTCTCGATCATGGATTCTAGGCTAGTGACCTGGGACACCGTGGCATAGACTTCCTGGAGTACCCATAAATATTTTTTCGTTACCGTGGACGGGTAGCCAATTTGCTGGAAAGTGCCGTAAGTCGATCGTCCTGGTTCCAATGCGCTCGAAATCGTTTGGGGCTGCAAAGACCGGATCACATTGCGGTCATTTACCAACGTGAAAACGATTGAGTTTAGGGTTATCGAGAGGGCCATTTTGGGGAGCGATCGGGTTTCCCTAATTTTACTTTAGAATAGGAAAAACTTACCCACTCAGCCTATGGTTGCCTCACTCCGTGGACTGCCAGATTCGCTCCTTGATTGTTGCGCCACGTACAATCATAAACTAGCAAGGCGATCGTTGTTCGAGGCATGGGATGGGCATTGCGCTTACTGTGGGAGAGAGGGAGCCGATACCCTTGACCATATCCGCCCCAAATTCAAAGGCGGGCTTAATGAGGCAACAAACCTTATTCCCTCCTGCCGTCGCTGCAATGGGCACAAGGGGGCTAAGGATGTGGAGGCTTGGTATCGCGCCCAGCCTTTTTTTACTGAGGAACGATGGGCAGCCATTCAACAATGGAGACGATCGCCGTGGGTATAGTAGCGGGTATAGGAGTCGAACCTATTATTTCCAGATTATGAGCCTGGCGTGAGACCGTTTCACTCCCCCGCTTAAATTACTATACCAAATTGTTGAGCAAGAAAATGACTGACCCGATCGTTGATAAAGTTTGCCAAAAGTTTCAGAACCGCTCAGAGTTGGGGCGATCGAAATACGGAACCGACCTGACCCGCAAGGACTTGAACCATACGGATTGGCTTAACCACCTGCAGGAAGAACTCATGGATGCAACCAATTATGTCGAGGCGTTGCTGCAGAACAATTTGGTGCAAAGCTTCAGTAACTTTGCCGAGCAGATGCATTTGGCTGAGCAGAAATATCGGGGGAAGGATTTGGAATCAGAGCAGGCTCGTTTGGCCCGTGAACTACTCCGATCGCTATGAGTCACCGTAATCAGTTACGGAAACATCCCCGAAACGGCGGTACTTCTGAAGGCTTAGGCAGGGAGAACCATCGTCCATGCTTCTGTACCTTGATGGACTCAATAGTGGCGCTAGGGATAGCTATATCGGTGCGAGGATTTAACTCTATCAACACGGATCTAGTCACCGAACTAAGCCTCAAATTGGTTCCCCTGTATTCCTTACCATTAGCAACAATCACAACGGATTCCGCCATATAGCAGTAAGGATAGAAACGCCTAGCCCATCTCATGATTTCCCCAACTATGGAGCAAGTTTTTAGATCTGGTAGAATAGGTGATGAAATGCCCCTCGCGGTGAAGCAACACCCAGAGGCTGTACAGACTAACGGGAGTCTTGCACAATGTCTATTTTACGATCGGAACGGATTGATTTTCAGATCGCCCCTGGCTACTTCTTGGAATTTTACAAACTGCCAAGCGGGGAAAAGCGAGTAGGGAAATCCAGTGCTGCCGTTTCCTGTGGACTAAAAAAGAACTACTTTAACAGGTTACACTCTGCAACGCCAAAACAGCTAGAAGCCTTACGGAGTAGGGGTTTTACAGGTTACACTGTACCCGTGATTATCGGTAGAGACGATGGACGGGGCGCATCAAAATCTGACACATTATCCCTCGATGACTTCAGAGCCTTTATCAAGTTTGCGGCTTTCGACTTGGGGAAAAAGCCAGCAATGGCAATCGCTGAGGCCATGTTGGGAATCGCTATTGAGACGATCGCCCGTCAAGCTTTTGGTGAAGAAGCCTTAACAATTCAAGAGTTGAGGGAAGAGTTTTGTAAAAGATTTGCTCAGACTGTTAACTGGATGGAAGAGGATAGAGATGATTCACTAGCCATCGATGAACACCTACTGTTTTTGGGGGTTCAGTAATGAAATACGCATCAGCAATTAAGTACGGTGGTGAGCTTGTTTCTGCGGACGAATGCGATCACTCTTCTTTCAAAGAATTAATCCCTCTATGTCCGGAGTGCAAAGAAGCTGTATTTTTACGGGCTAAATTTACTAGGAGGGGCAAGAAGGTAGAGTCAACAGTACATTCCCACTGGAGCCATTTTCCTGGCTCTAATAACGCACTAGCCTGTGAATTAAGAGTAAATAGCTTATCAAATAGTGAAAGGGAGAAAATAGAATCAAAGGCAAGAGGGCAAAGATTAAAAATGATTGAGAGGTGGTTTACGCGAGTATGGGAGTCTGCCATCGAAAACGACACAACACAAATATTTTGTTGTTGGGCACCAGCCGATACGGAGGACAAAAACATTGCGTTTCACGGAATAGACAAAGAGTCATTTGTAACCAAGTTTTTAGAGTATGCTCTTGGGTTATCAGTTGATCAACTAAATAGCATTTATACCGTCGGTCAAGACAACTTTATTATTAATGATCTCAGGCACATAACAAAGTTAGATGTTTTAATTGTTAAGGAAGTTATTGAATTTCTTGCCACAAAAAGAAATAGATTTCGGTTAACGGATCTGTGTTCCGAGTTTAAGTACAATTTATTTGGTGCGGATCGAATGATGACAGGAAACAATGAAGATGGCGATACTCCTTATGATGAGTGGAACGACGATCCCGAATACGTTGCCAAGAACTTTGTAATATGCCTTTTGTCTATTGACTGGAGCAAGGAATTCTTAAAGCTTGAAAGGTCAGTACAGACTTTACGTCATAGCCAATCCCTGCAAAGCTTATAAAACGGGACTGCTCTAGACCAGTAGAACCCTTGC
>JBMTZC010000418.1:0-3356 GCA_049455215.1 Prochlorotrichaceae cyanobacterium | reverse complement strand
ACCGCTTAGTGCATAATCTAGCGGGATCGGGGTTAACCTTTGGCTTTGAAGCTTTGAGTAAAATGGCCCAGGTTTTAGATGTTTTTTTGCAAGGGGTCATTCAAAAAAGTCACCCCCCAACCCCCGAACAATGTCATCAAATTACAACCTTAATTCAGCAACTTGAAGAAGCACCACTTCCTGCGGTGGGTAATTTCCCTTTAAAATCCCCTGAAGCTAAACCACAAGATCAAGCAGATGCGAGAACGATCGCCACAATGGATCGCAGGATGGAGACTCAAGAACATCTCGTTTTCTTACTGGAAAGTGACTGGAATGAAGGGGCAATTCTAGGGGGACAATTACAATCCTTTGGGTACGAGGTACGCCTCTTCCAAAATTTATCAAACTTACAAGAAAGTATCGCCAATATGTCCCCCTCGGCGATCCTGATTAACATTGATTTTTTACACAGTTATGCGGAAGAATCGGATTTTATTAATCAGGTCAGATCCGTTAGTCGTTGGTCAATTCCCATCTTTTTTATCTCTTCGGAAGACAGCTTAGAATCCCGAATTCGAGCGGTTCGGGCACAAGGTAACGCCTATTTCACCAAGCCCATTAATGTTTGGCAACTGGTGGATAAACTCGATCGTTTAGTGATTCACTCTGTATCCGAGACCTATCATATTTTAATTGTTGAAGATGATCCCGTTTTAGCAGACTATTATCAACTCATTTTAAGAGACGCGGGGATGCAAACCACGATCGTGACCAACCCTTCAGAGATCATGGAACCCCTGATTGAGTCTAAGCCCGACCTGATCTTGATGGATGTGTACATGCCGGATTTTAGTGGTTTAGAGCTAGCCGTAGTCATTCGCCAACAGGATACGTTTGTCAGCATTCCCATTACCTATCTCTCCCGAGAAACCAACATTGATAAACAAATGTTAGCCATGAGCATGGGGGGGGATGATTTTCTGACCAAACCGATTCAACCGGAGCATTTAGTGGCAGCGGTGACGAGTCGAGTACAACGATCGAAGGCTCTCCGTTCCTTGATGGTGCGGGATAGTTTAACGGGATTATTAAACCATAGCAATATTAAAGAAAAACTCCATTTAGAAGTCGCCCGCAGCGATCGTCAAAATATTCCCCTTTCCTTTGCCATGATTGACATTGATCACTTTAAGAAAATCAATGATACCTATGGACATTTAGCCGGGGATCGAGTGATTAAAAACCTGGCCCGACTGTTGAGACAGCGACTACGGCAGACTGATATTTTAGGGCGGTATGGTGGGGAAGAATTTGCGGCTATTCTCATTGGTACCGATGGACATACGGCTTTTAAGGTACTGGAGTCTATTCGCCAAGACTTTTCCCACGTTGCCCAGCAATTGGGAGGGGCTGAAATTACGGTGACTTTTAGCTGTGGTATTGCGAGTTTTCCTGACTATATTGATGCAAACCACATTAATGATGCGGCAGATCAAGCCCTCTATCAAGCGAAAGATCGGGCACGAAATTGTACGGTTTTATCACTGCCAAATGTTGCTTTTTCATAACTACTTCCATGGCTTTTGTGAATAGTTATGCGGTTGAAAGGTAAGGGGATCAATATAGAAATTGAAATGAATAACTACTGGAATAATCACGGACTGTGTAGCATGGTGGGGGAGGTGCTTCCCTTTGCAATGGATAGGCCGGAGAGATCGATCTGAGAAGTCTTCAATTCTGCCTTGAGAGACTTGGGGGGTGAGGCTTTGGGGGATCTGGGCTCAACCCTCCTTAAGTTAAGATTCTTCGTTTAATCCGGTGGAACTTCTCGTTTCACGGTAAATTTAAACTGCTGGGATTTGAACAGATTTCATGTTGTGTTCGGGTACGATCGTCTTCCCGCCGTTCTACCCATACCGCAAATGCTAGAGAGGAGAAATGGCAGCTTTGACCCATAGCTGGTGGCAAATTCAGATTCATTGCGAGTCTATCCTAGAAGATTTACTTTTCTGGCGATTAAACGATTTTGGTTGTCGGGGTATGGTTTCGGAGGACAAAGGAACGGCGCTGCTGGTCACCACCTACTTACCTCAAGAAGCAGCCCAGTCATTAGATTTAGCCGCGCTATCTATTTTGCTGCGTCAAGATGCCCTTGCCTGTGAACAACAAGCGCCTCAGATGCAATGGAAACTCATTGAAGAAGAAGACTGGGCCAGTTCTTGGAAAGCCCATTGGCGACCCCAGCCCATTGGCGATCGTCTCATCATTTGTCCCGTTTGGGAGACCGTCCCGCCGGACAACGATCGTCTTGTGATCACTTTAGATCCAGGCTCTGCTTTTGGGACTGGCGATCACCCCACCACCCAACTCTGTCTAGAAGCCTTGGAAATGCGGCTATCGGATGGAGACACTCAACCCTTACTGGCGGATGTGGGCTGTGGTTCCGGTATTCTGTCCATTGCCGCCGTCAAATTAGGGGCCAAACAGGTCTATGCCGTGGACGTGGATCCCTTAGCTGTTCAGGCCACCCGCAGCAACCGAGATTTAAACGACATTAGTAAACAGCATTTAGTGGTGGGTTTGGGCAGTATTGAACAACTGGAAGCCTTAGCGAAACGATCGGTCTTTTTTGATGGCATCGTCTGCAACATCCTGGCGGAAGTCATTGTTGACCTGGTTCCCCAACTGACCGCCATCAGTAAACCCACGGCCTGGGGCGTGTTGAGCGGTATTTTGCTAGAGCAGGCCAAGCCCATTGCCGACACCCTCGAACATCATGGTTGGGTGGTTTCCACGCTTTGGCGACGCAAAGATTGGTGTTGTTTTAATATTCGTCGAGTCGATGATTCTTTTTAAGCGCTACTTGCGGACTGCTTAAAGGCTAATCTTCTAACCAACTCGATCGCCACGCCGCTTCCGCCTGAGCGATCGAATATTCACGGCTACGCTTGTGATAAATCTTACTCAGGCTTTTTAACTGTTGAAACTGACTGCGTAACTTATTGCGATGACTGACCAAATAGGTATCCGTAAATTCTAAATCCGAGAGTCTCAGATAAACCGCAATAATTTCAATCCGTTGCGTAGACGATTTGCGCCCCTCGTCACTAATTTTGCCCATTTCCACCACTAAATTCAAAATATTAGGGTGGTCGCTCCCCAAATTTTCCGCCGCTTCCGATTGGGTCGCAACTTCTAACAAGGGACTAGGCAATTGGTTGTGAATGATGCCCGCTTGTTCCAGCACTTGGGTAGCTTTTTGAGACACGGTGCGTAGGACATCAGCGAGCGCTTGTTCAATTTCGCTGTACCAGTCTACTAAAACTTGAGGGTTGGTGAGGGAGGGGGGCTGACCCGGATCAGGCTGAGGGGGG
>JBMTZC010000417.1:0-3360 GCA_049455215.1 Prochlorotrichaceae cyanobacterium | reverse complement strand
CTCAGCCCTGCGGGTTTTCAGTTCCGCCAGGGGATAATGGGCCCTGGCTCCGATGTGGGTGGCGATCGTTTCCCGACGGGGGGGGAGGGCTTGCCAGAGGGCGGTCTGGGCAGGGGGTTCATCCCAGTACAGGTCTAGATTGCCGTCCGCTAGGCAGATGACCGCATTTTCTAAGGGTAAACCCGCAAAATAGAGGAAGTGACTGCTGGCTCGAAAGGGATAGGTATTCGCCCGAAAATTGCGGGGCAGGGGGGCACCCGACCAGAGCAACACCGGCTCAGGAAAGATCTGGTGAAGGCGCTGACGACGATCGTTTAAAGCGGTGAGGTTGAGGGGGAGGAGAGAGAACATGATGATTAATGATCAAGGAAGACAGGAATCCCAGGGAATGGGCCACTGGAATTAGCCACGGACACTGAGTAGTTGTTCTAACATTTCGCAGGAAGCCGTGGCAAAGTAGCGCTGACGAAATTGTTCTTCTGCGATCGCGTCCCGGAGGATTTGGAGGCGATCGTGAGGGGCTTGGGGATAGGCGGGATCCGGTGGTGTGCGGCGCAACTGCACCTGATCCGGGGGACTGAACATGACCTCTATCCCAAAGGGGGCTAAACTCCACAGGGCAATCTCCAACACCCGATCGCTGATCCCCAGTTGAGCCTGAATCTGGGCGCGAGACTGGGCAGTTTGCAGGAGGGTCTGGGCTAACGCGAACCACTGCTGAACAATGTCTGAGGGGGAACGATGTTCCGGTACGCCATAGCCCAAAGCTAGGGAACAGTTTTGACGCTGGGCAGTTTGAAAGGCTTGGCTCAGCGCCGTCCAGTGGGGGGGACAGGTGGTCAGGGGCAAGGCGCTGGCGGGTATGTCTTCCGAGGGATGATCCCGAAAATCTAAGAGGCGGGGGGAGGAGGATAGGCTGGTGGTCTTAACGATCGCGGTGGGGCGAAGGGCTTCGAGACAGACTTCACAGCGCTTGTCGTATACGTTATAGATGAATTGCACCAAGACATCACAATCTCCTGGGGGCAATTCATCCTGGGTATGTCCCCACCACACCCCCGGAACGGCGACTTTGCTGGTGTCATCTTGGAGTTTAAAGTGGGCCAGGCGATAGGCAACTTTATTGCCTTTCGCATCCTTCAGTTTGCGGGTAAAGGTGTCGGTAAAACGAACTTTACGCAGGAGCAAGAGCGGTTCCGGGTGGCCCATCCCGTAGGGATCCAAGGCTTTTAATTCCCGAAACAATTGCAAGTTCAGATCGGCAACGGTGACCTGCAAATCGGCCCGGAGAATTTTTTGGGGCGATAGGCCACGATTACGCAGGACTTGGTGAATCCCTTCCTGAAATAAGGGGATGTTCCGGCCCGGAAGGCTCAGTCCCGCTGCGAGGGGATGTCCCCCAAAGCCGTTGAGGAGCGATCGTTGACTCTCTAATAGGTCATAGAGATCAATGGGGGCTAGGGAACGCCCCGATCCTCGGGCTTGGGCGTTGGGGTTGCGCTCTAGGGATTCATCCAGACTGAGCAGAATGACGGGGCGTTGATACTCCTGCATCAGTTGCCCTGCAACTAAGCCCAATAGTCCAGGGGGCCAGCCCACCTCTGCCAAAATAATGGCGGGACTGGTGGACCAATCTAACAGGGCTAATTTTTGTTTGACTTCCTGGAGGACGGTTTGCTGCAATCCCTTACGCCGGGTATTGAGTAATTCCACTTCTTCCGCCAAGGTTTGACACCGATCGGCATCTCGACTCGTGAGCAGTTCTACGGCAATGCGAGTATCTCCGATGACCCGACTGACGGCATTAATGCGGGGGCCAATGCCAAAGGAAATATCCGAGGGACGATCGCCACTGCGTTTACAGAGTTTGAGCAAGCTAGCCACGCCCGGCCGCCGTTGAGACTCTTGAGGCAGGCTTTGCAGCCGTTTCAAACCTTTCTGGGCCAGATAGCGACAGTCTCCCTTTAGCTCCACTAAATCCGCAATTAGCCCAATGACCACCAGATCCAGCAGATTTTCTAAGGGCATCTCCACCGCAGGAAGACGATCGTAAAGGGCTTCGAGGAGCTTGTAGGCAACGGCCACGCCGGATAAGGTCGCTAAGGGATGATCTCGGGGAAACGATCGGGGATTAATGAGCGCCACGGCGGGAGGACGCTGGACGGGCAGGGTATGGTGATCCGTTACAATCACCTCAAGTCCCAAGCTTTGGGCATAGGCCAGTTCCCGGTCATTGGTACAGCCCGTATCGCAGGTGACAATGAGATTGACCCCCTCTTGAGCCAACTGATCTAAGCCATCAAAAGATAAACCGTGGGATTCCCGTAAGCGATCGGGGATGAAAAAGGATAATTGTTCTGTGGGCTTAAACCATTGCCCTAACCCTTCCCACAGCACCGCCGTCGCCGTCACCCCATCCGCATCAAAATCCCCCCAAATGGCCACCTTTTCCTGGTGAAGCCATGCCTGTTCCAGACGATCGATCGCCCAGACCATCTCTTCGCCAAAGTCCCAAGGGGAGCAAGGGGTATAGTGATTGGGGTCGAGGAACTGTAAAACCTGTTGCCGTTCCCGCAAATCCCGTTGCCACAGCAACTGGGCTGCAAATTCTCCCGATGCATAGGAATCTTGGATATAGGGTTTCACCAAGGTGATCAGCCAGGGGGGCAGGGGGGTGGTGGGTAATAATTGCCATTCCATGTCATCAAGTGGAGGTCGCAGAGATCAGGTTGGCGCTAAGGGGATTATCGGTCATGGGTGTTCTCTTTATGATAATGAGTGGGTTCAGGCAACACCGTAGCCTGTGTAGGGGCGTTTGTAGGCGGGATGTAGACCCAGGATGATGTCAGTTTTAGGAATGCCCATGTCTATTAGTTCCTGGGCAAAAGTGTTATAGGCTTCCAGGGGAACAGCCAGGTAGAGCTTACGATCGCCAATTTTCGAGTCGAAGATTGTAATTGAGGTTAAAAATTCTGGAGTAGTGGCGTAGGTTGCCAGTCACTAAAACTAAATCATTCGTTAATGCAGTAGCAGCAATTATACAGTCAGGATAACCAATACGTTGACCCGTCGTTTCAAGATCAGCATACAACTGTCCTGCTAGAATTGCTATGTCTAATGAGACTGGAATAACTTCCTCTTGAGTTATTGTTTTGATTAAAGTCTTGATTTTTTGTTCTTGTTGGCGTTTTTGCCATCCAGTGGTGATTTCCATGATTGTAATCACGGATAAGCTGTAACAACCAAAGGTTTGTCGATACTGGATAGCATTTTGTAGTACGTTCAGATTCTTAGCTTTCAGGATTTCAGAAAATATATCGGTATCCAGAAGGGACTTATTCACAATCTTTTGTTCCTCCA
>JBMTZC010000416.1:0-3407 GCA_049455215.1 Prochlorotrichaceae cyanobacterium | reverse complement strand
GAATCGATCGTCCCTTGAGGTATCAGGAAATACTATCCTATCATCATTAATTCCGAGCACCGATCAGGGTCAGGCAGGGGCGTTTTCCGCGCCCAAGCCAAGGTTCTGCGGAGATGGACGCGATCGCACTACAATGCTAGACATTCTACCTGTGTGTTCACCAACCCCGCGCTAAAGCGACGGGGATTGTCCGAGCCAATTCGGACAACGTAAGTGGTGAATAGCCCATCGAGTCACTAGATGTTACAGACTTCCGAGTGCTTCCCTAGCTCGGATTTACTCTAAACCTGATTGGTTCAGGTGTTGCGTAAAGGCAAGACATATTTCTAGTGATGGGCGAAGGGACTAAAACGAGTTGGCTGGCTCTCGCCTTATCGGGAACAAAAGCCAGTGCCCTTCGGGGAATGTAAAGCCGTCCTGCGCTATCGCTAAAGGACGGGGTTTCTACCCATTTTTCTGATGAGTCTAACCATGAGTTCTACTGCTGTGCCCTTTGTGGATTTATCCTGTCAACATGAACCGTTAGGGATTGAGATTGCTAAAGCAGTAGAAGGGGGTCTCCATCGAGGCGATTTTATCTTAGGTCAAGCCGTACAGGCCTTTGAAGCGAGTTTTGCCCAGTACTCTCAGGGGCAATACGGTGTTGGGGTTGCCTGTGGTACGGATGCCTTAGCCCTGGCGTTGCAGGCTTGTGGTGTGGAGGCAGGAGATGAGGTGCTGCTGCCGGTCAATACTTTTATTGCGACTTTGCTGGCGATTCATCGTCTCAATGCCAAGCCCGTCTTTGTGGATTGCGATCGTCTCACGGCCTTAATTGATCTAGAAAAAGCCGCCGAAAAGGTCACCCCGCGCACCAAAGCGATCGTTCCGGTTCACCTTTACGGCCAAATGGTCTCGCCTCGTGCCTTACAGAATTTTGCCCAGACCTATAACCTAACGATCGTAGAAGATGCGGCTCAGGCTCACGGGGCGGAGCGTGAAGGCTATCGGGCCGGTTCCGTGGGACAAGCGGCAGGCTTTAGTTTTTATCCCAGCAAGAATTTAGGTGCAATGGGGGATGGGGGCATGGTCATCACTTCAGAGGAAACGATCGCCAGGCAACTGCGGATTTTACGCAACTATGGTGCGCCCCAAAAATATATCCATACCGTCGTGGGGGCAAACTCCCGTCTAGATACCCTGCAGGCCAGCATTCTGCAAGTTAAACTCCCCCACCTCGATCAGTGGAACCATCAGCGCTGGGAAGCGGCGCAACAATACGATCGTTTTTTCCGCGAGGATGGGGCTCAGTTAGGCATTCGTCCCTTGGAAAATCAGAGCGGAGAGGGGCACATTTATCATCTCTATGTGGTCGAACTAGAAGGGGAGCAGATCGATCGGGCTCAACTTCAAGAGGCACTCCAAGACCATCAGATTCAAACCGGAATTCACTACCCCATTCCCTGTCACCTTCAGCCCGCCTTTGCCTTTCTGGGCTATGGTCGGGGCGATTTTCCCATCGCGGAGCAGTTAAGCGATCGGATTCTTTCCCTACCGATATATCCCGGGATTCAACCCCAGCAAGTTGAAGCAGTTTGCCAGGCTTTAAAGTCTTGCCTCGGCTGAATTCTTCCCACCGTTATCCATAAGCTAATCACGGTATGAAGTTCCTGAAAGTCCTCAGTTTTCAGGCAATTTCCCTATCGCATAAAATAAATTGATAGGTTAAGAAATAAGACTTATATATGGCTTGACAACGATCGTTGACTGTGTATCTTTGTTTACAGATTGCCCCTGTTTAAGTCGATATAAATTCTTTAGATCAATATTTATTAGCAATGGCTGAAAATTTTTAGGCTTATGAGATCAGTATTTATTCGGCTTTCCAAAGGATTTTCAGTTCTCTCGGTTATCGCCTCTGCCGCCATTTTGGCCTCCTGTTCAAGCGGTGAATCGGTTTCAGACTCGGCTACTTCAAGCGGTAGTGGAGAAGTGATTCGGATTTCGATCGGAACCCAGGATCAGGTGATCAACACGGCGGTTGGGGGTGCAACCGTGCGAGAGCTTAAGCTTTTAGAAAAGTACCTTCCAACCGATGGTAAATATGAGGGAGTAGAGTACAAAATCGAATGGTCTAGCTATACTTCTGGCCCGCCAATCACCAATAAGATGATTGCCGATCAAATTGATATTGGTCTCATGGGAGATTTTCCCACTGTTATTAACTTAGTTAAGTTTAGGGAAGAGGCGGGAGATGTTGAATCGACCTTTATTGGCACCTTAGCCTACAGTCCCAACGGGGCTGGAAATGCCGTTGTTGTGCCTAAAGATAGTGACGTGAAATCTTTAGCGGACTTGAAAGGGGCAACGATTTCAGTGCCCTTTGGCTCCGCCGCCCACGGTATGGTCTTGAAAGCTCTTAGTGATGCAGGCCTTGACCCAGAGAAAGATGTCACCCTCATCAGTCAAGCTCCAGAAGTGGGAGGGACGAGTCTCCGCACTGCTCAAATTGATGCTCACGCTGACTTTGTTCCCTTTGGTGAACTCTTTCCCTTTCGCGGCTTTGCCAAGAAAATCTTTGATGGTGCCCAAACCGGTGTTCCCACGCTTCACGGTATCGTAGTGCGCTCAGACTTTGCCGAAAAGTACCCTGAAATTGTGGTTGCCTATATGAAGGCAGTGCTGGAAGCTAATGATATTTTCCGGGAAAAGCCTGAAGAAATTTCCGCCAAAATCGAAGAATGGTCTGGGATTGAGAAGGAAGTGGTGTACATGTTCCTCGGTCCTTCCGGACTACAACCCATTGATCCGACGATCCGAGAAGTGCAGTTAAATGCCCTCAAGAGTAGTATTGCAACACTCATCAGTTTGGGTAAAGTTGACCCTGCTATCAATCCTGAAAGTGTGACAGATTGGTATGATGAGAGTTATCTAAAACAGGCTATGGAAGAGTTAGGCATGGATTATGATGAGGTCGTTGCCGCAGGCGAAAACTATCAAATTACCGGTGAAGATGCCTTAACGGGTGAAGCGATCGGAGATCCAAAAATGGCAGCTCAACTTTGGATTCAAGGTGAGGAAAAAGTGTCTAGCTTTGCTTCAATTCCCAATATGATTGCGATGTTGAAAAAATTGCAGGAAGAGGGCAAAGCTGCAGATGTAATGTTCGTTCACGATCGCAATAAGGGATGGAAGCTCTTTGCTGAAAATTCCTACTACGTCAAATCCGGTGATGAAGTCTCAGCTTTTCTCCTAGAGTCTGATGCCAGTCTCTATGCTCAGGAATCTGGTGGTACCCTTACCGCATTCAAAGAACTGCAAGACTCCTTGGCCCAGGCTGCTCAACCTGCTTTGACTGCATCTCGTTAGGTCTATCCCCCTAAATCCCCCTTAATAAGGGGGACTTTCGAGCCGTTTCTTCCGGTTCC
>JBMTZC010000415.1:0-3420 GCA_049455215.1 Prochlorotrichaceae cyanobacterium | reverse complement strand
CTACTGCTCATGAATAATCCAGGCTAGGGGGGATCCACTCAAGTTTTGCGATTCCAACGAGACTTATGTATACACGGTAGCCCGAGAGGGGGAGTTTCTTCCGGTTAGGGATTGGTTATGCCGCGTAGGGAATCGTGAGCTTATGCAACTGCTGCACCAGCAAGCTGAGGAACAAGCCCACATCCGTAACCACTCCAACGGACTCAACGGAGCCCCGATCGGCTAATTTGGTCACCACTGCGGGGTTAATATCCACACAGACCATCTTCACCCCCGCCGGAGTCATGTTGCCCACCCCGATGGAGTGCAGCATGGAGGACAGCATCAGAATTAAGTCGGCATCCTTCATTAACCGAGCGTAATCCTGTTGGGCTTCGATTAGGTTCATGATCGTGTCGGGCAGGGGCCCGTCATCGCGGATGGAACCGGCCAAGGAAAAGGGCACATTATGCTTAACGCATTCGTAAAAGACCCCGCTGGGAATCACACCCTCTTCCACCGTTTTGGTAATGCTGCCGTAGCGACGCACGGTGTTAATGGCCCGGAGATGGTGGCGATGGCCTCCCCTCACGGGAGCCCCATGCTTCATATCAACCCCTAGGGATGTTCCTAGAAGCGCTTGTTCAATATCGTGAACCGCGATCGCATTGCCCCCCAGGAGCGCTTGAACATAGCCTTCCCGGATCAGTTGGGCGAGATGATCGCCTCCGCCGGTGTGAATGACCACGGGCCCGGCAACGACGACTACCTTGCCGTTTTGATCCCGTAAGCGGCGCAGTTCCCAGGCAATTTTTTCCACCACCAGTTCCACTTTCCGCTCGCTGGATACCCCGGAAGCCATAAAGCTAAATTCTTCTGTTTTAGCCCGTTCCCGATCCTCGATTTTACGGGCAGACCGAATCCCTAAACTGCCGATCGCTACGGATTCACCCACTTTGAGATCCCGCAATAGTTTGCACTGGGCTATAAAGCCATCGGGGGTTTCCCGAACCGCGATCGCCCCATCCATACGCTGATTGTCCACCCGAACCCAGTTCCCCTTAACGCGGATATCCGTGGGGTAAATGGTGGTGACATAAAACTCATCGGGGGCCACACCATCCTGCACGACGGGAACCAATTCAGCATCGGCAATATCCTCCGGCAAATCGATCGCCCCAAGGTCGATCAACTGCCCCATAATTTCGTTAAAAATGGTGCGAGATGGGGCCGAAACACGAACACTGGCCCTAGAGGTACTTTGGCGCTGAGTACCCAGGTCAAACTTGAGGACTTGGAAACTTCCCCCGCCTTCCACAATCAGATCCAAGGCACGGTTAATTAAGCCAGAGTCCAGTAAATGCCCTTCCAGTTGAATGGTGCGGCTTTGTACCATGGCTCCCGCATGGACATCTTCCCGCACCGGCTCCGTAATCCGCAGGGTTAAACACTTCGCTGCGCCCCCGGCTTTCAGGAATTCCGTTAAGGGGGTTTCAATGACCTGGAAGCCCTTACTGCCCAGTTGTTCCTTTAGGTCGTCACTAACCCGATTCATAATCACCACGCGATCGACGTTGACCGCATTGCAAGCAAAATTATCCGCATCCGCATCTTCGACGACAATCCGTTTTTCTGGAGCAACCCGCATCTCAATCAAACGATTGGAATAGGAATCAAAGGCGGGGGGATAATAGAGCAAATACCCATCCGCTAAGGGACAGAAACAGGTATCCAGGTGGTAAAAACGGGGATCCACTAAATGCAAAGAGAGGACTTCAATATCTAGCCACTCCGCAAGGTAAGGATGGGAGTCCAATTCCGATCGGAAGCCATACCCAGCCCAGAGCCAACGCCCCTCCCGATCCAGCAAAGCATCCCCTGCCCCTTCAAAGGGTAAATCTGGGGGGAGTTCCTTCACCGTAAAGCCTTGGGACTCGAACCACGCTTTGAAATAGGGTTCTTCCCCTTGGCGTTCCTTATGGAAAAAGCGACTTAAAACAACCGTTTTGCCAAGCACCAGCCCCGCATTCGCGGTAAAGACCATATCGGGCCAACCCTTTTCCGGCGGGACTAAATCCACCACTGCATGATCTTTAATAATGTGATGCAGTTGGTGCCATTGCTCCGCCGCTGCTGCCTGGGACGATCGATGGACATTCCCTTCCATCCAAGGGTTAATGACGTAGTCCACATCGTAATGCTCTGGAGCACACATTAGAATGCGAATGGAATCAGTAGCCATAAGAATTAACCTTATCAACCTTAAAGTAGCCAGCATTCCATCATACTCTGACGGTTCCCCCCAGAGATATAGAGGGGACTTCTGGGGATAAGGAATTTTGTCAGGGGATCTTAACGCCTCTTTGACGGGGATGATGGTCTGTGGCAAATTTGCTCAGCATGACTCCTGCCTAGGTCAACGATCGTCTGAGGGGGATTGGCCCCAGCCCAATACAATGAATGACCAGAAGCCTTGGAGCCCATGCCAAGCTTTTGCGCCTTCGTCCACACCTCTTGCCTACCTACTCCCTAAATGCTGTGCAATTCTGTTCTCTAAAATTTCGTCCGATCCTGAGTTTGCTGGTCGGTCTTGGCAGTTGGTTTAGCCTCCCCCTGCAGGCCCAAGAACGCCCGGTTAATCCCTGCGATAGTTTCAACTACATTCAAACGGCAACGGGAGACTGTCTGGATTTAACCTTTTTAACCAAAACCCAACCCGATCCCCTCGATCGTCGCTTCTACCAGAGTTTAGAAAATGTGGGAGTAAAAATCACGCGGGAACCCTGTGCAGAAGACGAAACCACCATTACCTACGGTCTTTACTTCCCCGACCTCAATATCCTGCAAATTTGCACCAATAACACCAAAGCCAACGAAAAGCAGTTTTTGGATACGATCGTTCATGAGAGTTGGCACGTCGTCCAAGATTGCCAAGCCGGATTTTATGGCGACAGTCGCAATATTACCCCCATTATTGCCGGGAACAGTGCGGCTTTACCTTTGCTGCAACAATTAGGGGTCACTAGCATTAACGCCATGGTGCGCCAACTGAGTCCCACTGACCTCGTAGATATTCAAACCCTCTATTCCCCGGAGGACTTGGAGATTGAACTGGAAGCTCGGTTTGTCCAGAACTACCCGGAAACGGTGCTAGAAGCCCTGAAATTATGTCCCTCTCGATTTTAGACCAGGGGAAAAAGAGTAGGGCCTTCGGCTCAGACTGCTGTAAAATCCAAGAGGATGGCAGTCATAACAAGGAGCTTTAATTTAGATGGCTAGTGAAATCTTTACCATAGCAGCAGTGTGCATGGGTATGGTCTTGTTGGGTATGGCGATTGGTGTGGTCTTACTGAAAGTCCAAGGGGGCGAAGGTTAAGACCTGTTCAACGTCTAACTTCCCCTCGGCGGAAGAAGCGATCGAACGTCCCCCTTTCTTATTGA
>JBMTZC010000414.1:0-3442 GCA_049455215.1 Prochlorotrichaceae cyanobacterium | reverse complement strand
TTAAATCAGAGGCGATCGGGCTTTCCACTGAAAGCGGAAAAATTGAACGGAAGGGTGTGGCGCTCCGTGCCGCACCCTTCCGCCTTAAGTGGGTAGCCAGCGATCGTTTTGTCTGGCGATCGAGTGTCTGGGGGCGGATTGCAAGACAAGATCAGCCTCTGCTCAACAAGCGTGATAAAGTGAGTCTTAAAGCATTATAAAACCAGGTTTCCGTATGAGCAGCCCTGAGAAATCTCCCGCTCCAGAGAACAAAACTCCTGAGAGGAAAACCAAATCAGAATTGACGATCTATAATTCTGCTTTGCCTGATCACCGTCCTATTGGCCCCAGCACCATCTCCATTTCCTCCACCTTTGGTCGGAGTGAAATTCGTCCCATTGGCTGCAGCGCGATCGTTGTCAAGCACTCCTTTAATAGTCCTGCCCGTCGTCCTGTTACTGCAGATACCTTTGTCATTTCAAAGGTAGAAAATATAGCGGGACCCCGCCCGATTATGACCAGCAGTCTCGCCATTTCCCGCACCGATCGCGACTTTGGCCCTCGTCCCGTCGCCTCCAACCAAATTGACGACACTTCTGAGGTGCTGATGGGATATTTAGACTAAATCCTGACAGTAAGACCAAGGCTTTTACGGTAGAGTGCTGCGCTTCCCGTTGCACTCTCTCGCCTAAGTGCGAAGCCAGCAAACACTTTCATCCCTGTCCCTCATACCCTATTCCCTCATAACAATGGATCTGAAGGCCCTTATTCGTGATATTCCTGACTTTCCTAAGCCCGGTATTCTCTTTCGGGATCTCACAACGTTATGGAAAGATCCTGAAGGGTGGCGATCGTTAATTGATCAGATGTCTGAAGCCTGCCAAGGTCTATCTCCTCAATATATTGTTGGCATGGAGTCCCGTGGGTTTATCCTGGGGGCTGCATTGGCTTATAAGTTAGGGGTTGGCTTTATTCCTGTGCGCAAACCGGGCAAATTGCCCGCTGCGGTGTATGCCGCCAGCTATGACTTAGAGTACGGTAGCGATCGGTTAGAGATGCATGAGGATGCCATTGAACCCGGCAGTAAAGTGCTGATTGTGGATGACTTGATTGCAACGGGTGGAACTGCTGCTGCAACGGCTGAGCTTATTGCCCAAGCCCAGGGTGATCTAGTGGGCTTTGTTTTTGCGGTGGAGCTACTGTCCCTCAACGGTCGTCAAAAGCTGCCCGATGTACCCGTGTTGACGATTATTCAGTATTAAAAACATAGGCTGCCCTGTTTGCGTTTCTAAGCCAAGGTCTCCCAGTGAGCTAATTGAAGCATGACCAGGCTGTTCCAATCCAAATGCTGCAACCCGATCGGGCTCTAAGCCTTTAATTTGTCTTGGCTGTTCTAGCCCCCTGTGGAAGGGTTTGAGCGCAGCTAGGACATTTTCGTTTGTCTTAAGTTGGCATTTAATTAAACTGTGCAACAACTTAAGGCTGAGACTCCATAGACCCCTATAGAAGTAGCTTTGCTGTCTTTGCTGTAATGTGTGACTTCCGGCGAGAGGGGAGCACCCTATGCTCTCCTCTTCAGCTAACACTCTAGTAGTGAAATTCCTTAACCGGGATGTGAGCAAAAGGCTCACCTAAGTCCCTAAAGAGACCTCCGAGGCAAAGTTATCCCAACGCACAAATTCAAAGGGGCCAGCGATCGATCCCCAGATATGTTCATTGGTGACTGGATCTCGACCCCGATCCCAACTGATAAAGCGATTGCTGTTGATTTCAAACTCACTATCGAGATAGGTTTCACGCCCTTTGCGGGTAACTTTACACTGTTTACCTGGCTCTACGGTGCCCTTAAAACTGGTGCCCGTCCATTGGACAATAAAGTCACAGCCTGTCATTTTCTCTAGGCGTTCGAGGGGAAGTTGACGCAGGCGTTCTGGCTGTCGAGAGGCTCCGTAGAACTCTTCTTCTTGCAAAATACCATAGTTTTCAATGGTGATGTGGGTAGGGGTTTCGCCTAACTTCAACACCCGCGATCGATAGGGACGGTTTAGGGAAAAATCGTAGGCTTGTTCTAAATAAAAGCTGAGCCCGCCCATAAAATCTAAGGGCAAAGGACGCATACAAACCCGAATATGGGCAAAAAACGGTGGATTGGCAAAGGCTTGCTCTTGATTACTAAAGTCTGCCGCCATCCATTGGGCTAGGGTGACGAGTTGGGAGGAAAGAGAAATGGTCACAGCGATCGAGATAAATGAAAAACCACGCCTATCCTATCAGCCTTTTTCAGCGTTAGGCGTTCTCAAGGCTGGGCTTGCTCTTCTCTGTTCCCCGCCTGATGAGCCTTCCCCTGGGCAAAGGTTTGAACGATCGCTTTGGGATCATCAACATTTAAAACAATGACATAGCCGGTGATCCTGTTGCTGTCAGGGGAGGACTGGGCCCATTGGAGCGCCTCTAAAATGGCAGGCATATCGGCCCGCAGTAGATTGCCCTGGTCGTCATATTGCTCTAGGGCACTTAAACAGCCAATGGCAGGGTTCCAACCCGCTAGATCGGGAAAGCGATCGTTATTGACAAAAAAGTCCGGGGCTTCTCCGGTGCCGTGAATACGAAAGAGCCCTCGCCCCAGTTGTCCAGCCCAATAGCTTTCTTGAATGCCCAACCGAGAGCGCCAGCGGGGGGGAAGCAGGGTTTGATAGTCCGTCAAGGCGGTAATGGTGCCAGGTTTCTCGGGATGAAAATGATCAACACCGGCTTCATGGGGAACATAGAGGTTCACCAAGGGAAAGAAGCCATAGGCATAGAAAAAGTCCGTATCCGGTTGGGGAATGAACCCCTCGATCCGATAGACCCCCTGGGGCGTTTCGCCCCGACTGAGGTACCAGGGTAGCCCGTGCAGCGATCGTCCTGACAGGGGAACAGACCAGGGTTGGCTAGGGTTTTGGCGATCGGGCAACCAACGTCCCTGACCATCTTGCAGAAGGGTGTAGCACAACTGCGATCGTTCTGGCTCACAGAAGACAAATAATTGGGGCTCTCCCGCCGCAATCTGCCACTGCGCCCAATCCTCCAGCGGGGGCAACGGTTGTGAGGATTCCCTGAGGTGGCGAAGGGTCAGTTCGAGCAGCAGCCGATCCGTTGCATCCCCAATCTTGAACTCCGGCAGACGAGACTCGGCTAGGTCAATCCAAGCTTGACGACGATCGACACTGAGAGCAGGGGTGGTTTCGCTTAAAGCGGAGAGGGCCATGGCCACCCAGCGCGGATGGGGGCTCCAGGTCACCATATCTTGGTAGAGGGGGGTGAGCCGCTCTCGCCAGGTTTCAGAGCGTCCATAGTACTGATAGCTGACCTGTAGGGTCGTTTCCAGAATGCGAGCTTCTGTCTCGTGTAGGCTGGTGACAAAACTGAGGGGCAAAATCGTCTCGAAGGCGGTGCCTAACTCTGGCCTGTCCGGGTCCCGCAG
>JBMTZC010000413.1:0-3456 GCA_049455215.1 Prochlorotrichaceae cyanobacterium | reverse complement strand
ACCAATACTTACAAGAGTCTTTAAGTTCGCTAAATTCCTAAAGAGTCAATTTAGAGTGAAAAGGACAAGCAGAACGCTAAGGAGACTTGGCTTATGGTTTCTACCCTCGATCGTCCCACCAATCCAGTATCACCGGATCGATCTCACAATATTTTAGGCTATCCTCACAGTCAGCCATTGGATGCCATTTTTAAGCCCAATAATGTCGCGGTGATTGGGGCCACCGAAAAAGCCGGCAGTGTTGGGCGGACGCTTCTTTGGAACCTGATTAGCACATCCTTTGGTGGGGCTGTGTTCCCCATTAACCCCAAGCGTTCCAGTGTTTTGGGCGTTAAGGCTTACACCAGCATTGCCACGGTGCCCGAACCGGTGGATCTCGCCATTATTGCCACCCCTGCCTCCACGGTGCCGGGGGTGCTGCAAGAGTGCGTCGAGGCTGGAGTTAAAGGGGCGATCGTCATTTCGGCCGGATTTAAAGAAATTGGCCCGGCGGGGATTGAACTGGAACGGCAAACCCTAGAGGTTGCCCGGCGGGGCAAGATGCGCATCATTGGCCCCAACTGCCTCGGCTTAATGAATCCCCAGTATGGCTTAAATGCCACCTTTGCCAGCACCATGGCTATGCCGGGAAATGTGGGGTTTATTAGTCAAAGTGGAGCCCTGTGTACCTCTATTTTGGATTGGAGTTTTCGGGAGAACGTCGGCTTTAGTGCCTTTATCTCCATTGGCTCCATGTTGGATGTGGACTGGGGCGATTTAATCTACTACCTGGGAGACGATCCCCACACCAATAGCATCGTCATCTACATGGAATCGATCGGGGATGCCCGCTCCTTCCTCTCCGCTGCGCGGGAAGTGGCCCTGAGCAAACCGATTATTGTCATTAAAGCGGGACGCACTGAAGCCGCTGCCCAAGCCGCTGCCTCCCATACGGGATCCCTGACCGGCAGTGACGGGGTCTTAGATGCGGCCTTCCGTCGGGCCGGTGTCCTCCGGGTGGATACGATCGATGATCTGTTTAATATGGCGGAAATTCTCTCCAAACAACCCCGCCCCAAAGGCCCTAAACTGACCATTCTCACCAATGCAGGCGGGCCCGGAGTACTGGCTACCGATGCCCTGATCCGAGGCGGGGGAAAACTCGCTCCCCTCTCTCCAGAGACTCAAGAGCAACTCAATGCCTGCCTGCCTGCGGCCTGGAGCCATGCCAATCCCATTGATATTCTGGGGGATGCGGATCCGAAACGCTACAAGGAATCCATGACGATCGTTGCCCAGGATGCCAACAGTGACGGTTTGCTGGTGATCCTAACGCCCCAGGCCATGACGGAACCCAATGAAATTGCGAAGGAACTTTCCCAGTACGGCCACATTAAAGGTAAGCCCGTATTGGCCAGTTGGATGGGGGGCCAAACCGTAGCCGCCGGAGAAGTATTGCTCAACCAAGCCGGGATCTATACCTTTCCCTTCCCGGATACCGCAGCCCATGTCTTTAACTTAATGTGGCGCTATAGCTACAGCTTACAGGGACTGTATGAAACCCCCTCCTTTTTAGAAGAGGAAGAAGTCGATCGCTCCGCAGCTTCCGCCCTGCTGGAACAGGTACGACAGTCGGGACGAACCTTACTAACGGAATACGAGTCTAAGCAACTCCTGGCCGCCTATGGCATTCCCATTGTGGAAACCCGCATTGCCACCAGCGCAGCAGCAGCCGTGGAAGCCGCCAATGCCATTGGTTATCCCGTAGTACTCAAACTTCACTCGGAAACCATCACCCATAAAACCGATGTGGGGGGAGTACAACTGAACCTACGGGATGCCGGATCGGTAACCGCGGCCTTTGAGCGCATTCACTCTGGAGTAAGTGCCCAGGACTTTCTCGGGGTTACGGTACAACCGATGATTTCCCTGGATGGCTACGAGTTAATCCTAGGCAGTACGATCGATCCCCAGTTTGGGCCAGTGCTGCTCTTTGGTTGTGGAGGACAGTTAGTGGAGGTCTTTAAAGACAGTTCCCTCGCCCTGCCCCCCTTGAATACCACCCTCGCCCGCAGAGCGATCGAGCAAACAAAAATCTACAAAGCCCTCCAGGGCGTGCGCGGCCGGGCTCCAGTAGACTTGGCTGCGTTAGAAGAACTACTGGTGCGCTTCAGCCAACTGGTGGTGGAGCAACCCTGGATTAAAGAACTGGATATTAACCCCCTGCTGGCTAAACCCAGTGATCAGCCCCATAACCTACTAGCCCTAGATGCGCGGGTGGTTCTGCATCCCCTGGAAACCAAGCAACAGGACTTACCGAAAACCGCCATCCGCTCCTATCCCAACCAGTACGTGAGCCACTGGCAATTTAAGAATGGTTTGCCCGTAACCCTGCGGCCCATTCGTCCCGATGATGAACCCCTCGTAGTCAAGTTCCATGAAGGGTTGTCGGAGGAGAGTGTCTATATGCGCTACGCTCACATGATGAAACTGAGTTACCGCACCAGTCACGATCGTTTGAGTCGCATTTGTTTCACGGACTACGATCAACAGATGGTGTTAGTGGCAGAGCATCTCAACCCCGAGACCGGCGAACATAAAATCCTAGGGATTGGTCGTTTAACCAAACTTCACGGCACCGAAGAAGCAGAGTTTGCGGTTCTCATTCAAGACGAATTTCAGCGTAGCGGTCTAGGCACTCAAATTGTGCAGCAATTGGTACACATTGCTCAACAAGAAGGAGTCGCCCTGATCTTTGCCGAAATTCTCCGGGAAAATTCTGCCATGCAGCGCATTTGCGATCGTTTAGGGTTCAAGGTCACTCCCGGCATTGAACAGGAAATGTTGCGGGCCGAGTTGGTGTTGAAGTCGCAGGTGTAGGTGTAGGAACTGCACCGTTTCCCGACAGGAAATCCTCAGCAACCTCCAGCGGTAGAGTGTGGTGTCTCGGCATTGCACTCTACCGTTTTCGATCGTTCCTTTAAAATAAATCCACAAAATTTTGTTTCCTTAACTTAACCGTCTCATGACCATAAATACCGAAACCATTACCCTCAAAATTTCTCAAGATCTCCTCGCTGCTTTGAAAATGGGGGCAGCCGATCTTGCTCAAAATATTCGGAATTTAGCAGCGATCGGTTTTTATCAAGATAAACGGCTCTCTTTGGGTAAGGCGGCTCAGTTGGCAGGGATGAACCGACTCTTGTTTATGGATTTGCTGGCGACTAAGGGAATTGTTGTCTTTGACTATGATCAATCTGAGTTAGCAACGGATTTAGAAGGAATTGACAATCATTTTTGAAAAAAGACTCTTTATCTCATCGGACGAACTACACTAACCAATTTACCTATAAATATGTCCTCGGCCAAAATAGCGGCATGAATTCTCTCTGCTAGGGCTAATCTATCTCTGTCATCCGTACAAATAATAATTCAAGCATGATTTGGAAACAATTTATGCAAACGTTTAAAATCATA
>JBMTZC010000412.1:0-3421 GCA_049455215.1 Prochlorotrichaceae cyanobacterium | reverse complement strand
CCCCCCCCCCCCCCCCCACTCTTCCGCCTTAAGTTGATACCCTCTTTCATGGCCCTAAAAGATTTGCCGCAAAAGCTGCCGAAATTGTCCTCTAGGTGCTAACTTAGTGTCCAGTTTTGAGCCACACCTGCGATCGTGCAGCCAAGAATAGAGGGATAGGATGAGTGAAACAACAGCTTTTTTAGCCGGATCAGCGGTCGCTGGGGTTGCCGCCCTGTTAATGCTCAAGAGTGGCGGTTTGTCCCTGAGTCAACCCGAAGTTTTACAGCCCTATGCTCAGACCCCCTCAACCTTTGTTACTCCGGCTCCCCTCGTTGGGCCAACCCTGCCCGACAACGGTAATCCAGAACTCGAAGCTCTCTTGCGGAACCAACTGGATACCAATAAGGGGGCAACGGATGAACTGAAACTACAACTGGAGCAACAACGGTTTTTAACGGAACAATTAAAACTACAACTGGAACAGCAACGAGACACCACCGCTCAATTAAAAGCCCAGTTAGAGGATCAACGCCGTGAAGCAACCGGGGTGATCGATCGCCTCCGGGATCAGCAGCGATCGATGGATATGCTCACCCTACAACAGGCCCTTCCCCGAGAAGAAGATCCATCCCTGCTGGAACAAGCGCAGGTCTTGCAAACCATCCAAAACCGGGATTCTGCTAGTTCTGCCCAAGTGGTTACCCTCTGGGCGTTAGGGGGCATTCTCCTCATTTTAATTTTGGGGGGCGGCGTGATCTTGGTCAGCGTGATCGTCATCCTCATTCAACAACAACGTAAACCCAACAAAGCGGGGCCCGTGGTTCACCATCCCATCACCATGCCCCTCGCCTACAACCAACTCCCCTACGGTGCCAACCCTCCCAGACGATCGCCTCTCATCCTTCCCCCCTATGTGCGCCGGAGTCCTTCTGCCTCTACCCCCTCCTATCCCCCCTATCCTCCCTATAACCCTTATCAAAATAATCCCTACCAAAATCCCTATCCCGGTAATCAGCCTAATCCCTATCGAGACAATGCTTTTCGAGACAATACGTTCCGGGATAATCTCTTCCGGGATTGGGAGGCATAGAGCCTTTGAGTGCCCACTCGGGGCGGCCATCAGTTCGCAAAGCCCTAACACTCTCCTATCACTGACCACTCAAAACGAACCGCAATGCCTTCTCTGCCGCCTCTTCGCTATTGGATGCCCCTGTTTGATCCAGATACTCAGCACTGGTCAACCCTGGCCCGTCTGCTCCGCTGGCTGACGATCGCTTGGGCGGTATTTGGTTTAATGGTGCTGCTCTCTGCCTCCTATGCCGTTGCTGAGTCAGACTTAGGGGATGGCTTGTATTACGTCAAGCGTCAAGCCGTTTGGCTGTTTGTTGCCCTGATTATCTTTAATGTCTTGAACTACACCAGCTTACGGCGACTGATTGGGGTTGCACCGTGGTGTTGTTTAGGCTTTTTAGGGCTAATTCTCTTGACCTTACTGCCTGGGTTGGGGACTGAGATCAACGGCGCAACCCGTTGGCTTTATCTTGGCCCCGTTCCGTTACAACCCTCAGAATTGATCAAACCCTTCTTAATCCTGCAGGGGGCTTGGGTCTTTAGTCAGTGGCCTCGCCTACGCTGGAGTACGCGACTGCTTTGGCTAGGGATTTTTGGATGCGTCATGGGAGCGATTCTCCTGCAACCCAACCTCAGTACAGCAGGGTTAACGGGCATTCTGCTCTGGTTAATGGCCTTGGCGGCGGGTCTACCCTATAGCCAGCTTTTAGGCACGGCCTGCGCGGGTCTGATGACGGCGGTGATCAGCATTAGCCACAACGAATATCAATTACGGCGGATTTTGTCTTTTTTGGATCCCTGGAAAGAATCTAGAGGGGATGGCTACCAGTTGACCCAAAGCTTAATGGCGATCGGGTCTGGAGGCAACTGGGGTACGGGATATGGGCTGTCTCACCAGAAGTTATTTTATCTACCCATCCAACACACGGACTTTATTTTTGCGGTATTTGCAGAGGAGTTTGGGTTTGGCGGGAGCCTGTGTTTGTTACTGTTTCTCGGTCTCTATAGTGCTCTGGGGCTAGCGATCGCCTTGAGGACTTCTCGTAAAATTCATCAGCTCATTGCCATGGGAGCGGTGATTTTACTGGTGGGTCAATCCTTAATTAACATTGGGGTAGCAACGGGAGCGCTGCCCACCACCGGACTGCCCCTGCCCCTCTTTAGCTATGGTGGCAATTCCATGATCTCGAGCTTTCTCACCGCTGGATTGTTGATCAGAGTGGCGCG
Source organism: Prochlorotrichaceae cyanobacterium (assembly GCA_049455215.1). GTDB lineage: Bacteria > Cyanobacteriota > Cyanobacteriia > Prochlorotrichales > Prochlorotrichaceae > JBEAPM01. The sequence continues at coordinate 1,141 of JBMTZC010000412.1, read as the reverse complement.
GGAAAGCAGTGAAGGAGACATTATTACCCTGGGGGACGATCGCCGAAGCGCCCGTCGTCGTCGCATGGCTCCAGGATAATGCCGAAAGTCCCGAAAGTTCCCCAAGAGAGCATGGACTCCCCATCGCCCCACACCAGCAACACCCAACTTTCTTTGTTCTCCGTCAGTGAAGCCCGATCCCTAGACACTTGGGGATCGCTCAACACTGCAGACTCCGGAGCCATTACCCTCACGACGTTGCAAACCTGGAAAAAACGAGTCTATAACTTTCAGCGTCAGGTGCGATCGGAACCGCCCCCACAGCAACAAACCTTATTTGCTCCGGAAATTTCCTATACCCAGAACAGTATCGATCCCGATCGTTTAGATCCCTTTCAATTGCCTCGACAAAACATTAACTTTTGGCGCTGGAAAGTCTCCGATAGCGGGGAAGCTGCCCTCTATTTTGTCATTGACTATCACCTGCCCCTATTGCTCTATGTGGGTGAAACGGTGAAATCCAATCAGCGCTGGAAAGGGGAGCATGACTGCAAACGCTATCTCAGCCAGTATCGCCAAGCCCACTATGATCACCAGCAAGACACCCAACTGGGCATCGCTTTTCTGCGGGGAGCCCCCAGCCACTATAAAGCTCGGCAACGCTTAGAACTCAGCCTGATTCAACGCTGGCGATCGCCCTTTAATAAAGAAAATTGGACATTATGGGGGACTCCCTTTGTGGGTTAGACCGTTTATGCACATGAACCTCCGATCGCTATTTCAGGAACGCTGCGCCAACCTCTTCAGAGCCGCCCGTAGCCTTTCCGTGACCCTTCCCCTCGCCCTGTCCCTGATCTCCCAGAGCCAGGCAGCAGAGGATTGGCCGGGAGAAATTGCTGTACCGCCTCCCATCCCTCAGGCAACCCCAGCAGAGCGGAGCCGTCATCTTGCGGAGCAGGAACGCTACATCACCCCCGATCGCTATAACCTGCAGCAGTATCCCCTCGTTCCTCGCCATGAAGCCCATTGGCGACGAACCCTCTGGGCCACGGCACTGCGGGAACCGGACAGTCCAGAGTTAGTCACCGCCTTCGAGACGATTTTGCCCCTCAGTTTTGTCACCAGCCTCAACGAGACAGAAAGCCGCATTCTAGAAACAACC
>JBMTZC010000411.1:0-3477 GCA_049455215.1 Prochlorotrichaceae cyanobacterium | reverse complement strand
GTCGATCCAAAAGTCCCCCTAGAAGGGGGAGGCTTGCACCCATTTTCTCGGTCAGCGAAAGCCTCTCAATCGCTCATCCCGTCCAAGACAAGACAACGACGCAGACTAACTATGTGTAGAACTGACTTTGAGGACTAAAACCCTTGCGACAAATAATTATCCTTCCCTTTGTCAGCTTGGCTACCAACTTTTGGCTACCAATTTAAGGCGTAAGAGTGGGGCACTCAGCGCCGCACTCTTACCTTAAATTTCTCACTTTCAGTGGAAAGTCGTCATCTTAAAGGGGCAACACCATTAGACTGGGTGGAAATAGAATGCTAACGCAAGAATGGCGTAAGCTGCTAACAATAATGTTCCTTCCAGCCAATTAGATTTACCATCACTGCTGATCGAGTTTGTAATTAAAACCGCAACAGCAACTGCCACCAGATCAAAAGGATTGAAATTTAAGTCCATGGGTTGCCCAATGATCCAACCCACTAATACTAATACCGGTGCCACAAATAGGGCGATTTGTAAACTGGAACCCATCGCTACGGAAAGAGACAAGTCCATTTTATTTTTCATGGCTACGGTAACAGCGGTTGCGTGTTCAGCGGCATTACCAATAATCGGCAATAAAATGACCCCAGTAAAAAGTTCTGATAAGCCAAGGGCTGAGGTGGCTTCTTCTAAAGATCCCACCAAGAGTTCAGATTCCACCGCCACTAAGATGGTTGCAACTAATAAAACCCCCACCCACAACCAGAGATTTGGTTTTTCATGGCTTTCCTCTTCTTCTTCAATATCTGCTGTACCCACTTCATATAAATAACTATGGGTTTTCATTGAGAAAAACAGGGACAGGGCATAAACCAGAATTAAAACGATCGCTACTGCGACGGATAGGTTTTGAATGGTACTTTCGGCCATCCCTTTGGAGGTGTATTGAGCTGCGGTGGGCAATAAAATGGCAATGACCGCCAAATTCATAGCGGAGGCGTTCATCCTGGCACCATCCGGTGGAAATTCCTGTTCCTTGAAGCGAATCCCCCCTAGCAGCATGGCCAACCCTAGCACCAAGAGGAGATTGCCAATAATAGACCCAGTCAAGCTGGCTTTCACCACATCCACCAAGCCAGCCCGCAGGGCAATGATGGCAATAATCAGTTCTGTTGCATTGCCGAAGGTCGCATTTAGGAGTCCCCCCAAGGCGGGCCCTGAAACCACCGCAATTTCCTCCGTAGCAGTCCCCATCCAGGCTGCCAAGGGCACAATGCCTAGACCTGCTGTGATGAAGATTGCCAGCGAACTCCAGTGCAAAAACTCCCCTGCTACAGAGATGGGAATAAACAGTAGCAACCCCAGCAGAATTGGATTTCTAGCTAGCATAAAGTCTATGTCCTAAAATTTCTCTCAGCCTACACCAGTAGATTCATCATTTCAGGAAATTCGGAACAATTTAAGGCTTGAGGGCTACAGTCTGATTCTCAGCGGCGAAGGCTAGCTGTTCAATCTTCAGGATCAAAAATTTGCTGCGTTTGCTGCATTAGGCGCACACCAGATAACCCATTGAGGATTGCTATAGAGCCCTTCTATCAATTGTGGAGGGCGGCTTCGTCGCTTGCCACAATCCTGATCCTGGCTTACCCCCTCAACCCGATTCTGATCAGAAAGACTATAGTTGGGGTGGCGTGAGTCTGTGTGGAGTGAGGCGTAATGGGTTCTAAGGTTTATCCCTCTATTGTCCTGCTAGGACTAGGCCTACAGTGGGGAGGAGGCACTGTCCCTGCGATCGCATCGGAGGCGGTGACTGCAGCGCCCTCTGAGGAGTTGCTTGCTCCTCTTGCCGAAACTGCTCGTCCATCCTTCAGCGCAGAAGCCGAGGCGATCGTTTTGAGGGATCTCTTGGCTGATGAGCCTTTGTCTACTTTGCCCGATCGTCCACTGAGTAATGTTCTGGCTCAACAGGATCTACCCCCCTCAACCCCCGTTTCCCAACTTCAAGATATTGACCCCCGTCACTGGGCTGCCCAAGCCCTGCGGCAACTTGCCTTAAACTATCAATGCCTGCCCAGTGCTTTCCGTGAAGATGCCATCCTCAGCCGTTACGAATTTGCGGAAGTGTTATCTGTTTGCTTAGCGGCTATCCAACAAAATCTCCTAGAGGTTACGGCAGACAATGTGACACGGGAGGAGCTAGCGATCGCTCAACGGTTGCAGCAAGAATTTCAAGCAGAACTGGCAGAACTAGACCAACGCCTGGATAGCCTGGAAACACAAGTTTCTACCTTAGAAGATCAGCAATTTGTCAAGCGCACCACTCTCTCTGGGCTTGTCGAACTGATTTTGTTGGACACCTTTGGGGAAAGCCTGAATTCCCTTCCCGGTCGTCGTCCCACGGGAACTATGCCCAATGCAAATACCACCTTCACCTCTGGAAATGTGCTGTTAGAAGTCCAGGCGAAAGTCCGTCAGCAGGACTTTGTGAGAATTGGCTTGCTCTACAGCAACTTGCCGGGCAACGGCCGTACCCATACCGGCACAGACATGACTCGGTTGAATGCAATTCCTGGCAGTGGGAGTGATATAAGCCTGAACAACCTTTTTTACCAAACTCGTTATGCCGATCGAGGGGTGTTAAGAGTAGGCTCGACGGGGTTAGTGGCCAACATTATTATTCCTGACCTGAGCCCGGTGCGGGCAAATTCGCGGTTTGGTGCCCGTAGTTCTATCTATCGACCGGGGGTGGGGGCTGGTTTTTTGACCAATTATCAAGTGAACGATTGGCTCGCGCTGGGGGGAGGCTATACCGTCGGCGGGGGCGATGCCGCCAATCCATCGGAGGGGATCTTTAGTGCCCAAAACCGCTTTATTGTTCAGACGACTTTTACCCCCACCCCACAGCTAGGGGTGGCCCTGACCTATTCTCACCTGTATCAGGATTCCCCCATTAACCTTACGGGGCTGAACGGCAGCCGCAACGCCCAAGCTCCCTTTGGGGATACCACGGCCACCAGTGCCCATCATTTTGGTCTACAAGGGAATTATCGGGTGAATAGACGATTGGGCATTGGGGGTTGGGTTAACTATGCCCAAGCGATCGCAGAGGCGGAGACCCCCATTGGCGGCGGCACGATCGGTACCGTGAATAATGGTGATAGAGCGGATATTTGGAGTTGGGCATTGGGCATGACGATTTCCGACGCCTTTCGCAGGGGCAATGAATTAGGCTTTGTCTTTGGGATGCCACCCAAGGCGATTCACAATGACTTTGCACCCTTCGAGGATGACGATGGTACCAGTTACCATGTCGAGATGTACTATAGTCATCGCATTACCCCTCGTTTCTTTATTATGCCAGGGCTCTATGCCGTATTTAATCCTGAACATAATAGTGATAACAATACCCAAGTGGTTGGTCTTATCCGCAGCTCCATGCGCTTCTAAACCTCCTCTTTTCGGCAACCACCTTAAGGCGGAAGAGGGGGGGGGGGG
>JBMTZC010000410.1:0-3479 GCA_049455215.1 Prochlorotrichaceae cyanobacterium | reverse complement strand
CTCCGGCTTCCCGCAGGGCCGCCCAGGGGGTGGCTTGGGGGGCAAGGGACTCTGCTGAGGTGTCCGGGTCAAATGGTGGCAAATCCAGATTGAGATCTGAGTTCAGGTGGTTGTAGGCAATCTCTAATTGGAGGCGATCCTGACGTAATTCCGCTTCTTGGTCACTGTTGTAGTAGGTTTGGGTCTGGTCTAAAGGCAGCCATTTACCCAAGGGATCCTGTGGATGGGGCACCAAGGGCAGTTGATCGGTGCCGACGGTTTGCAACATTAACTCGAGGCGATCTTCTAGGGTCAGGGCTTCCCGTTGTTCGCGGCTGAGTTCTTCCCCATCGGCCTGTTGGGCATGGGCCGATCGCACCACTGCCCCTAAGGCAGGGGAACCCATCAGGTCTTGGAAACTAAAGTACTTTTGCTCTGGGCTAAAGCCCAGTTGTTCCTTGAGGGGGCGATGAGTGAAGAGGATAAAGGGCTCTTGGTTCCAGTCCCGATCGTTAAACCAGAGGGCCAGATAGGTCTGCCAGTAATTTAAGGTTGTCCCGTCGGCTTGCTGATATTGGCTAGAGCCATGAATTTTAGCAACGGTCTCCTGAGCCACGGTATCCAGGGGCTTTTTGCGTCCCTCTAACTGCACCGCAAGGGTTTGCAAGGGCGCGAGGGGGGAGGACTGAAATTGACTCACGGGTAGGAGTAGCAGTAATGCTCCAAGAACTAGACCGAGTAGGAAGGTGAGACGTTTCATGGCAGCAGTAATGAAATGATCGGGTGAGCAACGGGGGGCGTGAAGGTGGGAACAGGGACGCGGAGCCTCTAGGTATCCGGTAAACAGTTTCGTTTTGAGGAAGGACAGCGTGAAGGCAAAGCCGCGTTCATCCTGCCCCTCAGGAGAGGACGGTTTTCGAGTCCGGGGCTGGGGAGACGGTCGGGGATAAACTTCTTTCGCTTTGAGGTGTGGGAGGGGCAGATAGAGCGGAAAGGCGTTTGAGCAGGGCGGAGCCATAGAACATGATGCCAATGCCCCCCACCACGAGACCGGAGCCCAAACTGGTCAAGGCGGTCATCCACCAGGGTTCTCGTTTCACTTGCAGAGTTGAAAGCTGGAGGTCGCCCGGATTCCAGGAAGCTTGGGCCAATTTCCAGCCCTGGAACCAAGTGGGGTGATTCATCCAAACCTTGCGCTGGACTTGTTCTGCTGTCTCGGGGTTGGTTAGGGTAACGCTGCTCGTCCACATGGCAATGGAATCAGTCCCCTCATTACGATCGACTTGAAAGTGATCCAGGGCGATCGTAAAGGGGAGGTGTAACCGGCGAGGCGTAAAGGCGGCAAAGTAGGACTGATCTCCGGTGGTGAGTTCTCTGGGTTCCCCCCAGGCTAGCCATTGTGGGGATCCATCACCGATCGCTACCTGGAGAGCCGGACGATCCTCTGCTCCTGTTGCGGGGACGGGTATCATCTCTCGCTGGGGTTGGGCATTGGGGATGAGATCCAGGAGGGTAATTTCAAAATCTGCCCAGCCTGGAGTAATGGCGGAACCCAGCGGCCAAGCTCCCGTTTCCCAGGTTTGGGACGATCGGCTGCTATAAAACACTTCACCGGAGGGAGAGACAATCACCCGCAATAAATCTTCCGCAGGTGGTGCCGTAAATTGATAGCTCAGGGCTTGAAGGGCTAAGGGTTCCCCCTGCTGCTCAGCGGGAATGGGGGGAAAGTCTGGATTAGCAAAGACAAACCAGGTTTCCTGGGTTTCCCCTTGCATCAATTTGACCTGGAGAGCCGGGTTGCGGGGCTGATCGGATCCTTCAAGGGGTTGGCCATTGGCATCGAGGCGAAAATCTTGCCAGACCTGGGTCACCTCTAGGCTTAAGTCCCCCACTTGCTCAGGGGTGTTCAGTAAATCCGTAACGGGGAGCAGGGTTTCCCCTTGGGCAGTGGTGACCTGCAAACCCCCTAGGGGGGAAAGGGCTTCTGGGGCTTCGGGAACGTTCAGCAGGTGGGCGAGTTCTGCTTCATTCGCAGCCTGAAGGATTTCCAGTTCCGCTGGGCCAAGAGACTGGTGACGGTAGGCATTGGGGGCGATCGCTAACCATTGTTCTAGGGTTTGTCCCATCCGATCGCTGTGAAACTGTAGCCATACTGCGGGGTTGGGCACCGTACTGCCAGGGGTAAACGTCATTGTTGTCTTGATGTTAGGGCTGTAGCCCAGCAGCCGTAGATCGCCCACTTGCTCTGGGGTGACCCGGCCATCGGGGTGGAGCAGAATATCCGCCTTGTCAACGTGATCGAGATCCGTCGCCACTTCCACCCGATCGCCCTGAACCCGCAAAACATCTTGAGGAGTCTCCCCGACCCGCAGGGTAATCATCCCTTCCGCACTGCCATGAATCACCGCAGCCGCCCCCGCAATCAGCACCACCAGACCACAATGGGTCAGGGCAAAACCGATCTTCCGGGCTCCGCGCCAGGGATAGCGCAGCAGAGCAGAAGTCCCTAGGTTCAGACTCAAGAGAAACATGAGGGCACCAAACCACAGACTTTTGTAGACCGTTTGCTGAATCAGTTCTGACCCTAGGCTGGTTTCGTTAAAGGTGGCCCAAATTAAGACGGAAACGATCGTGGTGAGGAGGGGAACCGCTAGTTTAATCGATCCTAAAAGATGGAAAACTTTGATTTTCTGAAGAGGATTGCTCATAAAAAATTGATAATATTTTTAATCTTCGGGGTTGAAGCTAACAACTTAAGGCGGAAGGGTTTCAACAGCAGCAAAAAACAACAGCGTGTTTTGATTCCGTTCCTTAAAAGTCCTTAAAGGGAATCACTCATCTGTGCGAGAGCCTGATCTAGAATGGAGTGGGGAACCGAACCTATCCAGCTATCTAGAATTTGCTGATCTTCCCCTAGAAGAGTAATTTGGGGGACACCCGTGACCCTAAAGCGATCGATGGGATTTTCCCATTGCGGATCGTCAATATCGAGTAAAACAAAATCCACGGCATCTCCATACTTTTGGTGCAACGTTTCTACGCTAGGAGCCATCCCCTGACAGGTGGTACACCAATCCGCATAAAATTCAAGGAAAATAGGACGATGATGGCTAAGCGCTAACGGATAGGGTACGGATTGCTCAGCTAAATGTTTGAGGGTAATCAAACCGCGTAGTGCTGAAAAAGGGCCTGCCTGTGCTGGACTTCCTAAGAGTAATCCCCCGATCAGGACTAACCCCGTCAAAAGCATTCCCAATCGCTGAAAGTGCTTCAAAAATTGGCTGAATTGTTGAGCAGGAATAATCATAAACAAAGCATTTTCGCCAATACTAACTTTGGTCAATTTTGCATTGAGAATGGTAAGGGGAAGGATCGGATTGGCTCGGAGTTTTCCCCTTTTGTAACTTATGTGTACACAGTAGTTACAGTGTACACATAAGTCTCATTGCAATCGCAAAACTTGAGTGGATCCCCCCTAGCCCCCCATGAAAAAGGGGGGA
>JBMTZC010000409.1:0-3485 GCA_049455215.1 Prochlorotrichaceae cyanobacterium | reverse complement strand
TGAGATGGGTCTAGAGATTATTGATAATTTCACCGATTGGGTTAGCCCACGTTTGAGCATTCGCTTTAACCATTCCGAGACTGATTTGCAATTGCTCCGACCCGATGGTACCCCCTTTACCCGGTATGACGAGATTGCGGAACAGCTAGAAGCCGCCTTACACACCGTCAATCTAGAGCGGGAACGGGCTGCACAGGAACGGGAACGGGCGAATCAGGAAGCGCAAGCCCGCTACGATGCCATTTCTCGGTTATTGGCGTTGGGACTGAGTGTGGAACAAGTGGCCACCGCCCTAGGTTTTTCAGAGGCAGAAATCCGGGAAGCCCAAAGGGCAGAGGGTAGCGCCTTAACCTAATTCGACGATCGCTTGATTCTGGACTAAGGTTTCGAGGGTTAATAAATCTTCGACCGTGACCCGCAGTTGGCGATTTTCATCCACCGTAAAGCTGACCCGAATCCGATCGACTCCGGGACTACCGGGCGGATTTAAAGTGGCCAACGTGCGTCCCCGATCGCTGTCATTGAGGGGAACTACCGATCGCTGTTGAGATTGTAGGGTGCGGGTGATGAGACGATCGCCATCAAAATAAACCTCGGTGTTGGAGCCTTCATCCCCCAGTTCCCCGAGCACCAGTTCAATACTGGGTTGTTTTTCTACGGAAGCCCCCAAAACCAACTCCACCGGCTCCGTGAGGGGGTAGGGTTGTCCGGCCCGAATCAGGGGGTGCCAGTCTTGGCTTTGACTGCGATGGTTCCAGTAGCGAATGCCATAGCTATGGTAGAGAAAATCTTTGACTTCAATGCCCTGGGCAACCCGTAACGCACCATGAGCGATCGCTTCAAAGGGTTTTTGAGCGCGAATTTGATCCGCTGTAAAATAGCCCTGAATCCAGTCTTGAATGGCAGGAATTTGGCTCGTCCCCCCCACTAATAATACCCCTTGAATGTCCTTTTTTTCGATCCCTTGACGACGGGCTTGTTGTAACACTTGTTGAAGGGCTTGATCGCAACTTTCAAAAAAGCTTTGTTCCTGCAAAATAGTGTTTAATTGTTGACGATCGAGCTGAAATTCATAGCTCTCAAAATTGCGATCGTCAAAATAAACTTCCGTTGCCTGTGAACTTAAAGACAGTTGAATTTTAAGACGTTCCGCCAAGCGCAAAATCAAGGGATTTAAACCGTCATTTAAACCATAAGTTTGCACCAGCGCCTGAGCTACCCACTGATCAATGTCGGTGCCCCCTAAGTTTTTGCCACTTTTCGCCAGAACACGGGCAATTTGCGATCGTTGTCCCGATCGTTCTGCAAAGGACTTATCTCCCCATTGCAAAATAAAGCCGAGGGGGCCGCGCTGGGCCGCCTGAGTTTCTAACTTCACCAAAGACAGATCCAGGGTTCCTCCGCCAAAATCCACCACCAGCAACAGATCCTGATTGTCCATGCCATAGCCTAGGGCCGCCGCCGTGGGCTCATCCAGCAGGCGCACCTGTTGCAGATCGGGAATCTGCTCAAACACCGTACCGAGCCAATGGCGATAGGGTTCAAAGCTATCCACCGGCACCGTCAGCACCAAACTGTCTAAGGGCAAAGGAACCGCTTGAATGCCTGCAATCACCGTTTCCAGGAACCAGGCTCCCACCTGTTCAAAGCTAATCAGTTTGCCGTCTAGCTCCGGTTGAAACCCCGGAACCGCAGCCCCAATGCCCCGCTTAAAACTCTGGAAAAAACGGGGATCCTGCCGCACATCCAGCCCCCGATCCCGTACCGTTTGTCCCGCCAGTACCTGAGGTGCTTCCGCTGATTCCACATAAAGCAAACTGGGAACGAGGGGAGGATTTTGAGCTAAGAGGGTACTCAGCCCCGGCAAACTCAACGTCTCTGCTTTTTCGGTGACGGTGTTCCACCGGGCCACCACGGTGTTACTCGTCCCAAAATCGATGGCGATCGTCATGGGCTACCAACCGAAGCTGGAATACAAGCTAATCTGTTCCCACTCTAAGGCAGGGGGCGGGGTGCTTTCCTCTGGCAGAACTCGCGTTTCCGCACAGAAGGTTGCCTTATTCAGTCCCCCAAATAACTTGACCGTGCTGGCCCGCAGCCGCAGGTTGGGGGTTTGAAACCAGAATCGTTCCAGAGAACTCATGGTTTCATAATCCGTAGTCATCACCAGGGCATCCTCCGCATCAATATAGTAGTGCCCAGCCACTGGAGCGGTTTCTGCATAGCCCCGATCGCGCAGGAGTTGACCTTCCTGAGGATTGCCAAGCTCAGGAACGATCGCAAAGACCGCTTCCCCCTCGTGATTTTCTTCTTCCTTATCCCATTCCATGGAACCCTGCCACATCACCGCTGCACCGCCCACAGAGCGATCGACTTCAATCTCATGGATCCCGCAAGTTTCCTTGACCCGATCATCTTCTGGGGTGAGACACCGTACCCGAATCATGGAATCCCCTGACTCCGAGCGGCGAAAAGGGAGGTGATGGGTTGTCCGTTGCGATCGCCACCGACCTTCACTATTCCGAAAAAATTCCATTGCGTCCATGATTCGGCTCCTAACAAACACCGGCGCAGAAGGCGCTCTGATCTTATGATTAGTGAATCCTAGCAAAAAACCTTGCACCCTGCGACTCTGATTCCTAGAGTAGAATTCAGACCCGTGCTTGGTCGTGAGTCACTGCGGTCAGTTATCCCGAATGGCAGTGCCGGAGCTTTGCCCAACCCGAATCGTTGTTTAACCCCAGACAACCACCGAGAGGATTTTATGCAGGCGTTTCAGGATATTTTCATTTCCTATGGTCGCCGGGACAGCTTGGCTTTTGCCTCTCGGCTGAACCGCCGCCTAGTGGATCTGGGTTTTACCGTCTGGTTCGACTACGATGACATTCCCCTGGGGGTGGACTACCAGAAGCAAATTGACGATGGCATCGAGCGAGCCGATAATTTCGTCTTTGTCATGTCTCCCCACTCCATCAACTCCCCCTACTGTGGGCTGGAACTGGAGCTAGCCCTGAAGCACAACAAGCGCATTATTCCCTGGCTCCATGTGGAGCGCATCAGTTACGAAACCTGGCTAGAGCGTAATCCCCAGGGAACGGAGGCAGAATGGCAAGACTATCAAGGGAAGGGACTGCATGACCATTTCCAGAATATGCACCCCCTTGTGCGCAAGATTAACTGGATTTACGGGCGAGAAGATCAGGATAATTTTGAAGCTGCTTTTGCCGGGTTACTGGAAATTTGCGATCGTTCTAAGGACTATGTACACCAACACACTTTACTCTTAGCCAAAGCCCTGGACTGGGAACGCAACCAAAAGCGATCGTCTTACCTCCTCATTGGGGAAGAACGCCTCAAAGCGGAAGAGTGGCTCAAAGTACGCTTCCCGGACTCCCAACCTCCCTGCCTACCCACAGCCCTCCACTGTGAGTTCATCACCGAGAGCCGCAAGAATGCCGATAACTTGATGACGGAGGTGTTTCTGG
>JBMTZC010000408.1:0-3500 GCA_049455215.1 Prochlorotrichaceae cyanobacterium | reverse complement strand
CTTGCCATCAATATCCTTGGCAAAACGATCGCCATAGTTCGTGGGATGGGCCCAGGCAATTTCGTAGGGGGGATGGTCACTGGAGGGAGTGGGCTGAGGCGGGGAAGGCGTAACCGACGAGGGGCTAGGGGCAGGGCTGGAGGGGGAAGGATTGGGGCTCGGAGCAGCGGTGGGGGTGGTGCTGTCCTGAGGTTGGGGGGGGGAACTTGTTGGACGATCGGGAAAAGGAGTACTGATCGATTTCTCCGGCTTGACAAAATCCGCAAATTGCATAATTGAGGTGGGGGGCGGGGTGGCCACCGGACTGACTGTGGGCAGCGGATCTTCTAAGGAAACCTCATTGAGGGCATTGGCATCGGGGTTCAAACGGAGGCGAGCAATGTCCAGCCAAATGGCCCCTCCGATCGCTAGGCTAAATAAAAGTAGGCTCAACAATAAGCGCCGATTCTGCTGAGACCCGTTGAGGCGACCCAACAACGGCACTTTTTCAGGGGCAAACCGGCGCTGCCAACGGGATCGCAGGGCTAGCCAATGAACCCTATAGCGTCGTCGCCACAGGTAGCGGCTGACCCTCCAGAGGCGTGTCCTCTGCCATTGTGCTGGCTTCCAAAACCGGGAGAGAATCATAGGGTCTACACAGAAAACGGGATTAGGTTGAACAGGGCTTCAGTAGACTGGAAGGCTTGGGGCGACTTGCCTCAATCTCGAAGTTGCAAATCTTGCCGCCTTAGACATTGAAGCGGAACAACATCACATCCCCCTCCTTGACGATATAATCCTTACCCTCACTGCGCACTAAGCCCTTTTCCTTACCCGCACTCAGGCTACCGGTGGCCACCAAATCCTGATAAGCGATCGTCTCGGCGCGAATAAAGCCCCGTTCAAAATCGGTGTGAATGACCCCTGCTGCCTGGGGAGCCGTCATCCCCGCCTGAATCGTCCAAGCCCGAGTTTCTTTTTCCCCCGTGGTGAAGTAGGTGCGTAGCCCCAAAAGCTCGTAGGTGGCCCGAATTAAGGATTGCAATCCCCCCTCTTCCACTCCCAGGGAACTGAGAAAGTCCTGACGCTCTTCCACCGGTAGCTCAATTAACTCCGCTTCCACCTGGGCGGACACCACCACGACCTGGGCATTTTCCTGGGCTGCAACGCCCCGCACCGCTTCCACTAAGTCATTCCCCGTGGCCAGTTCTTCCTCTGTCACGTTTGCCGCATAGATGAGGGGTTTGCGGGTCAACAATTCCAAGGGTTTCACAAAAACCTCCTCCTCTTCCGTCAGAGCCACCTGACGGGCCGACTGTCCTTCATTTAAGACCGCCGTGAGTTTTTCTAACACCACCAGTTCTGCCTGAGCATCCTTACTGGTGCGAGCCTGTTTGCGAATCCGCTCCATCCGCCGTTCTAGCTGGGCCAAATCCGCCAAAATCAGTTCGAGGTTAATCACTTCAATATCGCGTACCGGATCTACACTGCCGGCAACGTGGATAATATCATCGTTCTCAAAACAGCGAATCACCTGAACGATCGCATCAACCTGGCGAATGTGGGAGAGAAACTTATTGCCCAGACCTTCCCCCTGGCTGGCTCCCTTCACGAGTCCGGCAATGTCCACAAATTCAATGCGGGTGGGCACAATCTGGGCCGACTTAGAAAGGTCAGACAACACCTGCAAGCGCGGATCGGGGACTGCCACCACCCCTACATTGGGTTCAATGGTACAGAAGGGAAAGTTTGCTGCCTGAGCTTGGGCATTAGCAACTAGGGCATTAAAAAGTGTGGACTTACCCACATTGGGCAGACCAACGATTCCGGCTCGTAACATGAGGTCTTCGACTACAGTAATTTTGCTTATTCTATAGTGATTCTCCAGAGGGGTCTAGAGACTAGTTCTGAGGACTGCGGTAGAGCGCGATTGAACCCCTAGTCCGGTCACGATCTCGATCCAATTCTCGACGGGCTTGCCCTGATTTTGGCGGCGCAATACCCCTCTGCGGTCATAAAAATTTTCCGCACTCAATACCCCCCAGGGGGATAAACATGGTAGTATGTAAACAAAAGTTACAAATCTTAAGATTTTGTTCGCCCTTTTCTGCTCTCCCCTCTCGTTTCGGTTAGTACGCCGCTTCGTTCACTATCTCTACCAAGAGAGTGTACAGCCCCGATCGCTCTGGACTGTAGTAGGAGTGGGGTTGTTTATGGTCTCCGTGCCGGTTTTCTTTCAAGCCCCGTTGGTGCGGATTTATCCCTGGGTGAGTTTGGCGTTGACCCTGCCCTGGGTACTCCTGGGTCAACACTGGCAGTCCCATCCTCAGCGATCGTTTTGGGGACAGGTGTTGTTGGGTTTTAGTTGGAGTTGGTTAGCGGGGTCTCTTTATTGGGGCTGGTTGCGGTGGGAGCCTCTGTATCATTTGCCGGTAGAAGCCATTGGTCTACCGATCGCGCTGTGGGGCATTACTCAAAATCAGAACCGTCTGGGGAATTGGTTTTACCTGGGTTCTCTGTTTGGGACTGCCGTTACCGATTTATATTTTTATCTAGCGGGGGTGATGCCCTACTGGACACGGGTGATGCAAGTAGATCCCCCCCAAGCTATGAGTATTTTGCAAGAAGCCATTCTACAGGTGCAAACTCCCTGGGGAATCTTCACCGCCATGATCTGTGCCGCTCTCCTCACGATCGTTTCCTTACGATCGCTGCGGTCTCCCCACGCCCATCACTGGATCTTCGGCGGAGCAGTTTTAGGCACCTTGATGGTGGATAGTCTCTTTGGTTTAGCCGCTGTTTTATAGCGTTTATAGCGGGTTTCCTCCGGCGCAATTCCCCTGTCCTCATGACTCCTCACAATTCAGGACGGTGGGGATCTGTTTGTGTTGCTTCTGGCTAGACATTAGTACTTTTATACTATAATATTGAAAAATATCAGTGAACCGGACTAGGGGCATGATGCCTTAGGGGCGGGAGTTTGTTGTTGCTGCAGTGATGGGTGTGGTCGGCAGTGCTGGCCTCACCCCAGATACCGCAGTCTTGTCGTTCCTTGATCCTGGTCTCCTCACCGGTTTTGAGCAGTACATCGGAAGGTTCCTTATGGATGGCCATCGTTCTCGCTACCCCTACGATCGCCGGGGTGATCCCTATGGCGATCTGTACCCTCCCTATTCCCAGCGACCCTATCCTGCAGATCCCCGGAGCTTTGACTCCTATCCCTATGACGATCGCTATGATCCGCCTTCCCCCCGCTGGCGCTTTTTCCATCCATCCCTTTACTACTGGGGGCTAATTCTTGCTTTGGTCACAGCGATCGCCCTCTTTTGGGATCCCGGTCGTGTCTTTTCCCGAGGATCACAAAAAACTAACCGGGACTGTCAAGAAGTTGTACAGCCCCAAGCCGTTCTCTCCAGGGAAGAACTGGCCCAGCTTTTGACGATTCCTGAACGAGATGAACGACAACGGGTCAGAGCGATCGTCAAGGAACCCTATTGCCTACTTCCCAGCATCACCATTCG
>JBMTZC010000407.1:0-3515 GCA_049455215.1 Prochlorotrichaceae cyanobacterium | reverse complement strand
GAGAAAGGCATCCGCTGCATTGAGGGTGAACAGGACGGGCACACTTTGCACCACATTTCCCAGCAGATAGCGCACCAGGATGTGGGGGGTGGAGGCTCCCATAGCCCGGGCCGCCTCCATGAACAGTTCCGTTTTGACGCTCACGGTTTGGTTCCGCACTACCCGATAGTACTGGGGCACGTAGGCAATACTCAGAGCCAGCGCCGCATTGAGGATACCCCGCCCCACCACGAAGGCCAGGGTGACGGAGAGCAGTAAGCCCGGCAAGGTATAAATCGTGTCCATGCAAAAGAGCAACACCCGATCGCTCCAGCCGCCCCAGTAACCGCTGACCATCCCCAGGGGCACGCCGATCGCTAGGCTGATCAGGGTAGCCAGTAGCACCACTTTTAAGGCCGCCTGCGTACCGAAGATCGTGCGGGAAAAGACATCATAGCCCTGGCGGGTGGTGCCAAACCAATGGGCCGCAGAGGGGGGATCATGCCAAGGATTTTGCAGCGACTCCACCGGATCCATTAACCACCCCATCTGTTGGAACACGGGGGCTAAGAGGGCCAGACCGATAAAAAACAGGGTGAGCCAAAACCCCACGATCGCTAAGGTTTGGGAGAGGTTGGTGGGCCGTTGGAGGACGGGGAGTTTGAGCATAGAGGAGAGTCAGGTGAGATGAGAGTGCGGTATGAATGGTTATGAATGGTGAAAGCTCCCTTCAACGGCTTTTCACTGTAAGGAAGGGAAGAGTGCCCTGGTAGCCCCGTCAAGAACTAGCCCTTCAAAACCTATCCCTTCAACAAGGTCTGCCACCATTGCGGTTGGGCCAAATACCAATCAATGGTCTGCTCTAACCCTTGCTCAAGGGTCACAGTGGGGCTCCAGCCCAACTCCCTGCGGATTTTGGTAATATTCATCGCATAACGGCGATCGTGACCGGGACGATCGGTGACATATTCGATTAAATTGCGGGCGGGTTTGGCGGGCAAGGTGTCTACTTTGGCATCCATAATCTGACAAATCTGCGTCACCAGGTCAATGTTTTTCACCTCCGCTTCTCCGCCAATGCCATAGGTTTCCCCCGGTTTCCCCGCCTGCAAGACCCGATCGATCGCTTCACAATGGTCTTTAACGTAGAGCCAATCCCGCACGTTTTGGCCATCGCCATAGACCGGCAAGGGTTTGCCCTGAAGAATATTGACGATCATCAAGGGAATTAATTTTTCAGGGAATTGATAGGGCCCATAGTTGTTAGAGCAATTGGTCATTAAGGTGGGCAAACCATAGGTGTGGTGGTAGGAGCGCACCAGATGATCACTCCCCGCCTTTGAGGCGGAATAGGGACTGTTGGGGGCATAGGGCGTGGTTTCCGAAAAGGCGGGATCCGTAGGGCTTAAACTGCCAAACACTTCATCGGTGGAAACATGGTGAAAGCGATAGTGTTCCGGTTGCCCGTGGGCTTTCCAGTGGGCATAAAAGGCCTCTAACAGCACAAACGTGCCCACCACATTGGTTTCAATAAAGGCCCCAGGATTGAGAATCGATCGATCAACATGGGATTCCGCCGCAAAATGCACTAAATGATCGATCTGATGGGTTTGACAGAGCTGATCCACCAAGACCCGATCGTTAATGCTGCCGTGATAGAAGCGGAAATTGGGGGCGGCTTCTAAATCTGCCAAACTTTGCCGATGCCCCGCATAGGTTAAGGCATCCAGCACGACAATCTGATCCTGGGGATAGCGATCGTGCCAATAATGGACAAAGTTACTGCCAATAAAACCAGCGGCTCCCGTAACTAAGAGCGATCGAGTTTGAGAAGAAGAGTGGGGCATAGGGTAATCAGGGAAGGAAAAAGGTCTATCAGTTTACGGTAGAACGTTGACGCGACGGCTCAGGTTTCTGACGGTTTCTTGAAAAACAACACCGTCAATCCGGCACGGATTCATTTTGGCTGTGGGTATTGCGAATCTCCCAGGCTTTTTCTAAGAGCTTGGCCCATTTGCGCTGCACCTGGGTAAGGCTACAGCCCACCTGAGCCGCGATCGTGGCTTCGGAAAGGTGTTCCTGTTTCAGTTGCAAAATTTGTTTTTGAACCTCGGTTAACTGATTTTGGAACAACTGCCATTCCTGGGGCAAGAGTCCTAAACAATTATCGACATCTGCCTCTAGCCATTCATGCACCAATTCCCAGCGATGATTGAGGGCAAAACGGAGCAGGTGATACTTAAAGCGCTGCTGCAGGTAATCCCGCTGGCGGGGCGTAAGTCCTAAGCTCGCTTCAATTTCGTGGGTGGGTAAATCCAAGAGCCGGAGGCGAAAATACTCCGCACAGTCGGGCTGTTTGCGGTCTTCCAAATAGGCCAAAATCTCATCAATCACCTTTTGGCGCAGGTTATCATCTCCCATTTCCTGATCTTGGGCCACCATCTGCTCCCGAACCTGTTGCAAAGGAGCGATCGTTCGTCCATCCCCATCCTCCGGCAGGCCACCCTCCGCCGCCTGCTCCAAATCCACCAGGGCTTCCGGGGGTTGTTGCTTCGCAAAGGTTTGGGCCCGCAAAATAATTAACTGTTGGCTCCGGGCCCGGGGTAGGGTAATGCGCCGCTTGGCATAGCGTTCCGTAAAGGCCATGTATTCCGCCAGTTCCAGCAAACTACGGGGCTGGTAATGATTGGGCAAGAGGGCTTCTCGGCGCAACGCATTGAGGGACTCGATATAAAACCCTTGTAAAAAGTCCTCAATTAACAGGATCCGTTGTTGATAACTGGCATGGTTGGTCTGGCGGGCAATGTAGCGATAAATGACCGCACTGAGGGTGCTGTGCAGTTCCAGACGACCGTTACGGGATCCTAACCGGTAATACTTTAAGCATTGTTGCAAACGGTGGCGAGCCAAGTTCAAAGCCCAGGTGCCCACCTCTCCTGAAGATTGAATTCGATCGCTTTCGGTACAAATACGACTCACTTCTTCTGCCAAGCGCTCAGCCACGAGCCGACAATGGGCTAGACTTGCTTTTGTATGTTGTCGGAACTCATGATATAGCCACTCGAAGGTCTGATTCACGCTGGCATCCTGATCCACAATTACCCGATCGTAATTATCCGATCGTATTTTATTCTACTTTGATCGCACTCTCAGGCTGGCATTCCCTAAATTCACCAGAACAAGCGCCTTTCGAGCCAATTCGGGCGGGAGTACTGATTGCTCCTTTTCCGCAAAATCCTCTCCCTTGACGCTAGCAGATACATATTATTCTCATTGAAACTGAAAGCCTGAGTAGCCCCCCTCATTCCCTCTAGACTGGATGATTCGTGAGAAGTTCAGAACGTTCCTGAAAACCTTGGCCAACCTAGAGTCTAGCGATCGAACTCAAAGTCGAACTCACATCTTGATGGAACCGATCGATTTAGCTGGATCCCCCTAAATCCCCCTTAGTAAGGGGGACTTCCGAGCCATTTCTTCCGGATCCCCCCTTTTTCAAGGGGGGCTAGGGGGGATCCACTCAAGTTTTGCGATTGCAA
>JBMTZC010000406.1:0-3536 GCA_049455215.1 Prochlorotrichaceae cyanobacterium | reverse complement strand
TTCGCGCCCTCCATCCTGACGATCGGGTGCGGGTTGTGGGGGAATGGCAGGCTACGGTGGAAAGCCAGTCAACATTCACCTCAGAATATCGGTTGTGTACCCCCCAGGGAAAAGTGGCGTGGGTCATCGTCAGTGCCAGACCAGAGCGGGATAGCCAGGGCCACTTCACCGGTTATGTGGGCACGGTGACGGATATTAGCGATCGTAAAGCCGCTGAAATTCAGTTGGCCCAGTTTTTGCAGGAACTGGAAATGTTTAAGCTTGCCTTAGATCAAGCTGCGATCGTTGCCATGACCAATGCCCAGGGGGTGATCACCTATGTCAACCAAAAGTTTACCGAGTTGGCGGAATATAGCGCCGGTGAACTCCTGGGCAAGACCCATCGACTCATCAATTCCGATTATCATCCCCCCAGCTTTTTCCAAGATCTGTGGCAAACCATTCGTCAAGGGCAGGTGTGGCGGGGCGAAATTCGTAACCGTGCCAAAAGCGGCTTGCTCTACTGGGTAGACACAACGATCGTTCCTTTTCTGGATAGTGAGGGAGTTCCCTATCAGTACCTTGCCATTCGGTTTGACATTACCCGCACAAAGCGCAGTCAAGCCAAACTCGAAGAAACCATGGGGCAGCTTTCCGTTAGTGAAAATCAACTCCGATTACTGATTAAACACTCCCCGGTGGCGGTCGCTATGGTGGATCGTCAAATGTGCTATCTCCAAGTTTCCGATCGCTGGATTCAGGATTATCAGCTCACCATTACCCACCTGGAAGGAAAATCCCACTACGACATTTTTCCCGAAATTCCCCGGCACTGGAAAATGATTCATCAGCGCTGTCTCCAGCAGGGCATCTCAGAGTCCTGTCCAGAAGAGGTATTTCTTCGTGAAAATGGTGAAGACCAATGGATACGCTGGGAAATTCAGCCCTGGTTTGAGGCCAATAACGTGGTGGGCGGTTTAGTAATGTTTACCGAATTGATTAACGATCGAATTCAGGCCCGCCAAGCCCTAGAAAAACTCAATGCGGAACTAGAGTTACGGGTGGAGTCCCGAACCCGGCAGTTAAAAAAACAAAATGCCTTTCGCCAACAGATCTTAGAAAATATGAGCGAGGGGCTGTGTGTATGCGAGTGCATCGAGGCCTATCCCTACTCCTATGTCAGTGTCTGGAATCCCAGAATGGTCAAAATTACGGGCTATACCCAGGCCGACATTAACGCTGCAGGCATTTATCAGTGCTTATATCCTGGTCTGGAAACCCAGCGGGCCATTCAAGATCGTCTTAGCCAAATGTACGAGGAACCGATTGTTCAAGAAGAGTGGACGATTACCCGTAAGGATGGTGAAACACGTTGGATTGAAGTTTCCACGAGTTTTCTCTCGAAGGATCGGGGTGCGCCCCAGAAGATTTTGGCGGTCATTCAAGATATTACCGATCGCCGTCGGGCTGCTCTGCAACTCCAGGAAAGTGAAAGCCGGTACCGAGCTATTTTTAACCAAGTTGCCGTGGGAATTAACCAAGTCTCTCCCAGTGGCCGGTTCATTCGGGCCAATCAGGCCTTTTGCAATATGGTGGGCTATACCCAGGATGAGTTGCTCCAATTCACCTATGCCGACATTACCCATCCTGAAGATCTTATCGACCTACAAGCTCCCTATCAGCAGTTACTCAGTGGCACCATTCCCTTTTACTTGCACGAAAAGCGCTACCGTCATCGGGATGGACACTACATTTGGACTCAGGTCGCGTTGTCCGTGCTCCAAAATGCAGAGGGGGAAATGATCGCTGATTTGGCCGTGGTGGTCAGTATCGAAGAACGCAAGGCCGCCGAACAACTGTTGCAAAATCTCAATCAAGAGTTGGAACAACGCATTGAAGAACGGACCCAAGAGCTTCGTCAGGCCAAGGAAACCGCTGAACTGGCCAATCGTGCCAAAAGTACTTTTCTGGCCAACATGAGCCACGAACTCCGCACCCCCCTCAATGTCATCCTGGGCTATGCCCAAATTTTGGCCCGAAACCCAGACTTTTCGCCCCTCCACCGGGAACAGTTGGAGACGATCGGGATCAGTGGTGCCCATTTATTAAATTTAATTAGTGACATTTTGGATGTTTCTAAAATTGAGGCGGGCCATGTCAAACTAGAAACTAAAGTTTTTGATCTTCCTTACTTTATTCATAATCTGACTCAATTTTTTGAAATTCAAGCCCAACAAAAAAATCTACTCTTCCAGGTGGATATTGCCTCCAATTTGCCTCAGACGATCCAGACCGATGAAGGCAAATTGCGACAGATTTTGATTAATTTACTCAGTAATGCCTTCAAATTTACCCCAAGGGGCAGCGTAACCTTCACGATCGCTCTGCAGGATCACCCGAATTCTCCATCCCTGTACTTTAGCGTCCAAGACACCGGCATCGGGATTGCTGAAGCGGATCTCGAGCAAATTTACGATCCGTTTTTCCAAATTATCAATCCGGTGGATCGGGAGAATTCGGTTCAAGGCACCGGTTTAGGGCTCTGCATTTGTAAAAACTTTGTGGCCCTCCTCGGGGGCACCCTTGAGTGCGAAAGTACCCTCCAACAAGGGAGTCACTTCTTTTTCTCCTTGCCCGTAGATCGCCCTGTATCTCCCGTGGAAGCCCCGATCTCCCTCTCCACTCAGCCCCCTTCCTCCCACGCTATTCCTGCCACCGCAAAGGTTCTAGTGGCGGAAGACGATCGCCTCACCCAAATCTTTATGAGTCATCTCCTCCAAAATTATTCCTTTGAGATCAAATTCGCCAAAAATGGCCGAGAAGCTTTGAACCTTTGGCAAACGTGGCAACCAGACTTAATTTTTCTGGATATTCGGATGCCAGAATTAACGGGGCTAGAGGTGACCCGACAGATTCGTCAAGCGGTACAAGCCGCCGCCAGCACTGATACGCCCCTCAAGTCGCCGGTGATTATTGCCATTACCGCTAGTGCCTTTGCGGAAGACCGCAAAATCCTCCTGGAAGCGGGTTGTAATGAATTTTTGTCGAAACCGTTGGTGATGAATGAGTTGAATCTCGTGCTGCATCGCTATCTTGACTTTGGGGAAAGCCCCCCCGATCGCGATCGCCTGTCCACTACTTCCTTCTCCCTTGCCCCCCAGCGGTCTCCTCAGCCCCTCGAACCCCAGGACTTCAGCGCCCTCCCCCTGGCTTTCTGCGAAGCCCTCAACATTGAAGCCAGAGTCGCGAACCAAACGAAGCTGATGGAGTTAGTGCAGACCCTCCCCCCTGAACACGAAACGATCGCTGCCTATCTCCGGGATCTGATTAATAACTTTGACTTTCCCCGCCTCATCGATCTCCTAGAGGAGATGATTCACGCATCACAGGATTGACCCGCAGGGCATTTTGATTGATTGTGTCATAAATCACCACGTAAGTATAATGCATGCCTTAAAATCGAAGCGGTTAAATCTAGGGACTGATCAAGGCTGTTTCCCTCAAGCACAGGGGGCTTCTTTGACTCACTTCGGCTAAAACGCTATACTAGAACCTTG
>JBMTZC010000405.1:0-3550 GCA_049455215.1 Prochlorotrichaceae cyanobacterium | reverse complement strand
TCTCTATCTCACAATCAAGATTTTATCAACTACTTGGCTGAATGTCGTCAGCATAACCAAGCAGGACAAAAAATTTCGTTTGCCGAAGTTCAAAAAAAATTGATGGAACTTGATAGTTAGCGAGTTTGAAGTTGATGATGGCAAAAGCAAACGGCAGCAAAAATAAAAATGGCAAAAACGGGAACGATCGCCTCTTTACCACCCAACAAGGCCTAGACAACTACGTTAAATCCATTTGCGACATCATGCGCCGCTCTAATTGTGCCGGTGCCCTTCAGTATGTGCCGGAATTAACGTGGATCCTCTTTCTTCGCATTCTCGATCAATTAGAAGAAAACGAACAAGAGGAACTCGAAGCGATCGGACAACAGTTTACCCCCTCCCTCGCAGCCCCCTATCGCTGGCGAGATTGGGCAGCCCCCTACGATGAAGATCTGTTTAAGCAAGTGGACGGCAAACCCCAGGGCTGGAAGCGGGATGCACTGACCCAAGGGGCAGAAGGTGAGTTATTTAAGTTCATTAATGAAGCCCTCATTCCCTACCTAAAAGACCTGAAATATCAACCCGGTGCTACCCATCGCCAAAAAGTCATTAGTGAAATTATGTCTGGCGTAGAGCGGACGCGCATTGATACCGAAAAGAACTTTCAAGACATTATTGATAAGGTTCACGCCATTAGTCAGGAAAATATTGACACCACCCACATTTTTGCCCTGTCTCAAGTCTATGAAGGCTTACTCCTGAAAATGGGCGAAAAGGGTAACGATGGTGGGCAGTTCTTTACCCCACGGGTCGTCATTCGGGCGATGGTGAAAGCCATTGATCCCCGCATTGGCGAAACCGTCTACGATCCCGGCTGTGGTACGGGGGGATTTCTCGTAGAAGCCTTTAACCATGTGCGCGAAACCCTCGGAGAAACGATCGACGCAGATCAACAGGAAACCTTGAAATATAAGACCTTCTACGGCCGGGAAAAAGACAACGCCATCTATCCGATCGCCTTAGCAAACCTCGTCCTGCATGGCATCGATCTCCCCCACATCTGGCATGGCAACACCTTAACCGGCGGGATTACCTACGATGGACTCTACGACGGTGCGCCCCCTCAGTTTGATGTCATCCTCATGAACCCTCCCTTTGGAGGAAAAGAAGGCAAAGCCGCCCAAACCCATTTCACTTACCAAACCGGCTCCACCCAAACCCTCTACCTTCAACACACCATTGCAGCCCTCAAACCGGGGGGACGGTGTGGCATTGTCCTCGATGAAGGCATCCTCTTTCGCACCAATGAAACCGCTTTTGTCCAAACCAAACGCAAACTCCTGGATGATTGCCAAGTCTGGGCGATCGTTAGCTTGCCCCCCGGAGTTTTTACCGCAGCCGGTGCCGGAGTTAAAACAAATTTACTATTTTTTACCAAAGGCAAATCCACGGAGTCCATTTGGTACTATGACCTAAGCGATCGGAAAGTAACCAGGAAAAAACCCTTACTGGATCAAGACTTTGATGAATTTTTCCAGTTATTGCCCCAGCGGGCCAACAGTCCTCGCAGTTGGGTTGTCACTCGTCAAGAGATTGAAGCGAAAAGCTTTGACCTTAAGGCAGTGAATCCAAATAAAGTGATGGAGGAAGATAGCCGCACCTCCCAAGAATTATTGGATATTATCGAAGCCAAAGGACAGGAAGTGTTAGTGGCGTTGGCCAATTTAAGATCCTAAAGCCACTCACCCTGCTCCTCCACCAACCTCTCCACTCACTGGGGAACAGACTTGTATCCAAGTGAAAGCCAAAAACAGTCATCCTCCCTTCACCCTCCTGGGGATCTTGGGTCTCATCCTGCTGGGCACCCTCCTCTTTGCCCTGGCCCGATCGGATGGGCGCAGTTTTAGCCAGGATCCTGAAATAGGGTTATGCCAAGCTTTTCCCGACAAATGCCCAGAGTGATGCCGATCGGTTGATCGAGAAAAATTGTACTTGAATTGTCCAGCGTTATTTCAGGAATTATTAGAGTTCACTAATTAAAATGGTAAAGTCCTTAGATAAATGGCAATTTGGTGATTTCCAAACCCCTGATGAACTGGCAAGGTGTGCCACTAGACTGCTGAAGGAAAAACATGGTCTTTCTCCTGACCTTGTCATAGAGCCTAGTTGTGGCAAAGGGGCTTTTCTCCGGGCATCTCTTAGGGATTTTCAGGATTCAAAAATTGTCGGCTTTGATCTTAATACAGAATATGTTGAGGAAGCGAAAAGGACTTTATCAACGGATCCAAATGCAGATCATGTAACGGTTTTTAGAGCAGATTTTTTCAGCATCGATTGGGATTCTTTTCTGCCTGGGGTTTCAGGGACTATCTTAATCCTGGGTAATCCACCTTGGGTTACCAGTAGTGAACTCAGCCTTCTCAATAGCAAAAATTTACCTTCCAAATCAAATTTTCAAAATCGTCGGGGCATTGAGGCGATCACCGGCTCTGGTAATTTTGATATTTCGGAATGGATGCTATTGAAACATGCTGAATGGCTGACTCAGAGAGAAGGGACGATCGCTTTTTTGTGTAAGTATTCAGTGGCTCGTAAGGTCTTTAGGCAAATTAGAAAAAAATTTGTGGACAGATTTTCAGCTTCTATTTATTTAGTGGATGCTAAGGCTTTCTTTGGTGCTTCTGTGGAGGCTTGCTTTTTTGTTTTATCTACGGATACTCATAGCAGTGCCGACTGTATTGTGTATCCAGATCTAACGTCCGATCGGAGCCTGTACCTCATTGGTGAGAGGGATGGCTTTGTCCTCAAAGACACTGCAACCTATGAGAAGTGGAAACATTTATTGGGGCCGGATCTCCGGTACACTTGGCGTTCTGGGATGAAACATGATTGCTCCAAAGTGATGGAACTTGAGCCCGTTGGAGATGGGTTATTTTGCAATGGGATGGGACTGGAGTATGCCCTGGAGATGGAATATCTATACCCTCTCTTGAAAAGTTCTGATCTTGGTAATGGTAGAATTACGACCTGTCGCAAGTTTGTCTTAGTGACCCAAAAGTCAGTTGGCGAGGATACCCGTATTATTAAGGATAAAGCCCTGAAGACTTGGCAGTATTTACGGGACTATGATCATTTGCTTCGGAATCGGAAAAGTTCGATCTACAAAAATAAGCCCCCCTATTCTATCTTTGGCATAGGGGACTATTCGTTTAAGCGGTGGAAGATTGCAATATCGGCGTTGTATAAGCGGTTGAATTTTTGGTTGATTAAATCTATTGATGACAAACCTGTGATGTTTGATGATACAGTTAACTTTTTGTCCTTTGATACAGAGGAAGAAGCTCATTTGATCTTGAGTCTGCTCGATTCTCCGCCTGCCCTAGAATTTCTGGAATCTATGATTTTTTGGGATGAGAAACGACCCATCACGATCGCTATTCTCAGTAGGCTTTCTCTCAAAGCGGTTGCTCAAGAAGTCGGTCTTTTGACCCAGTATCAAGAACGAGCCTTTGAAAATTAAAGGGCTTTCCACTGAAAGCGAAAAAATTTAAGGGAAGAGTGCGGCGCG
>JBMTZC010000404.1:0-3561 GCA_049455215.1 Prochlorotrichaceae cyanobacterium | reverse complement strand
ACCTAAACCTATGAGCGATCGTCTTCAACCGGCTCGAATTACGCAGATTCTCCCCAATTCTATTGCAGCAGAAATTGGTTTTGAGGTGGGAGATCGGCTAGTGTCGATTAATGGTGAACAGCCACGGGATTTAATTGACTATCGCTTTTTGATTGCCGATGAATTTTTAGAATTAGTAGTGTTAGACCGAGACGATCGCTTACATGAAGTTGAAATTGAAAAAGACTATGATGAAGATCTGGGTTTAGAATTTGAAACCGCCTTATTTGACGGCTTAATTCAATGTAATAACCGTTGTCCCTTTTGCTTTATTGATCAGCAACCACCGGGAAAACGAGAAAGTCTGTATTTCAAAGATGATGATTATCGCCTCAGCTTTTTGTATGGATCTTATTTAACCTTAACGAATTTAAGCCAACGGGAATGGGACCGCATCGAACGCTTGCGTCTCTCCCCTTTATACGTTTCTGTCCATGCCACCAACCCCGATCTACGCAGTCGTTTACTGAAAAACCCTCGGGCAGGGCAAATTTTAGATCAGCTTGCTTGGTTTCAAGCCCGACAATTACAAATTCACGCTCAAGTAGTGGTGTGTCCCGGTCTCAATGATGGGGAACACTTACAGGAAACCCTTCGCGATCTCGCCCGCTTTTATCCCGGCGAGATTCCCACCGTCACCTCCGTTGCGATCGTTCCCGTGGGCTTAACCCGCTTTCGACCGGATCAAGATGAATTACGCCCCGTCACGCCCACGGATGCCGCCCAAGTCATTGATCTGGTTCAACCCTTACAAGCGGAATTCTTAGGGCGATGGGGCACCCGTTTTGCTTGGTTAGCCGATGAATGGTTTTTGATTGCCGGTCAAGATTTACCGCCGGAATCCATTTACGAAGATTATCCCCAACTGGAAAATGGCGTGGGGTCAATTCGATCGTTTCTCTCCGCCTTTCACACGGAAAGTTGCCAATTTCCAACCCAGGTTACTCCGGCGCGGCAGTTAACTTGGGTAGTGGGTAACGTCGTTGCCAAAGCTTTTCAGCCCATCCAGGCGCGGTTTAATCAAATCGAGGGAGTTCACCTAGATTTAGTGGGCATTGCCAGTGAATATTGGGGACAAGACCTCACGGTAACGGGCCTATTAACGGGCCAAGATTTACTGAAGGCACTGCAGGATCGGGACTGTGGTGATGCCATTTTGCTGCCCTCGGTGATGCTGAAACACGGGGAAACGTGCTTTTTAGACGATCGTACCGTGGCAGAGTTAGAGCAACAGTTACAAGTTCCGATTTTAATTTGTGAAGGTCTATCGGGCTTAATAACAAGAGTATTGGAGTGGGGCAGAGGGTGAAGCAACGGGATCGCTTTTGTAAAGAATGTTTGCCAAAGTCCCCAAAAGAGCCCATCGGATCTACACTGAAAGAGTCAGATTTCAAAGTTCATTATTTTCCAAGGAGGAAAAATCTGAATTTAATCTGTTTTACTCAAAGTCAAACAAGCACCCAATCTTTTAATTCATCTGTCTCAAAGTGTTAGTCGGGAGAACCTCTTAGGGTCTGTAAAAGTCCTCTAAGCAGCCTCCAAACCAAATCAAAGTTGAGATAGAGTTCGGGTTAAAGTTGGGTGTTTTGTTGTGAATATTTGCTAGGAATACCCCGCCACAATTTATCGAGCTACCCTTGTACCAACGGACATCCTTCATTAAGGTGTCCGCGAGCCTTTATCCCCTACTTGATCCCTCTTTCCCCACTCCTTTGCCTTGACGATCGCTTCTTCTCCCCCTCATCCAGAAGAATTACTCGACTTTAAGGTTGGTTCAGCCTTTTATCGTCCTCAGATGCGATATATCCGTGATCTTGGAGTCTTAGCGGCGATCGTTTATCGGCAACAGTGGGGACAATTGCGGGTCTTAGAGCCCATGAGTGCCTCAGGTATTCGTAGCCTACGCTATGGGTTAGAAGCAGAGGCAGATTGGTTGTGGGTTAATGATGCGAACCCTGAATTACAACCCCTACTCCAAGCAAACTTAACGCAGCATTTATCCCCCCATTCCTATCAAGTGACCGCTCTCGATGCCCAGGACATTTTTGCCTATTGTGGCTTCCATCACGAAGAGTATGACTTGGTGGATGTGGATGGGTTTGGCAAAGCCTTCACTTTCTTGCCCACCGTCTGGTCTGCCCTGGGAGCCCACGGCTTACTGTACTGGACGGCAACGGATGGGCAAGTTCTCGGGGGGCAAAACCCCGATCGCTGTTTACAACGCTATGGCACCTACGGGCGATCGTTTCCCTGCACCCAGGAACAGGGAATGCGAATTGTGCTGGGAAGTCTGGCCGCCGCCGCTCAGCAACGGGGCATCACCCTTCAACCTATTTTTTCCACCTTTACAGGACAAACCTACCGGCTCTTGGTGCAGCGAGTTCCCCGCCTTGCGGGAAGCTGGAGCGATCGTTATGGTTTTTTGGGCTACTGTCACGGCTGTGGTGCTTACCAAGCCGTAGCCTGGCGAAAATTAGGGCGCACCACCTGCCCTCATCATGATCCGCCCCACCCCCTCACGCTATCGGGGCCTCTCTGGTTGGGGCCACTCCATCATCCAGAAACCCTTGACACCATGAAAACGATCGCAGCGGAACGATCGCTATTTCACCTCATTCCCTTGTTAGAACGCATGATCGCCGAAGCTCTCCTGCCCCCCTATCATTACAGTCTGGGGGAACTGGGCAGATGGAACCGAGCCGATCCCCCCAACCGCGATCGTTTTCTGCAAGCCCTGCGGGAGCAGGGGTATCTCGCTAGTGTGGTTCATTGGAATCCAGAGGCATTTAAGACCAACGCCCCTTGGTTGAGGATTAAGGCAGAAAGCGCCAAAAGACAAAACTGAATAGGTTAAATTAAACTAATGCCATAGACATTGTTTGACAGCTTCCCATTCTTCTATAACCGCTCCTTGAGATAGCCCAAAACGCCTTTGAGGTCTACCCATGGCTACCGCCGTTGCCTACTACCTGCGTCGTCGTCTTCCCACTGCCGCTGAACTGCCCCACTCCGACGAAACTCCCGTGGATAATCAACTTCAGGATGATATTCCCCAACTGCTCAAGGCTCTTCTGCAACGCCTCTGGGCCGATCGCTCAGACTGGTTTTTTGCGGTGGATATGGGGCTTTACTACAACCCCGATGAACCTGCGATCGTTCCCGATGCCTTTTTAGCCGTTGGAGTCGATCGGTTTCGGGATGTGAATGGTCGTTTAAGTTACGTCCTGTGGGAAGAAGACAATGTCATGCCCATCTTGGCTTTAGAAGTGGTGTCGCAGAAATATAACGGTGAGTACGAGCAAAAATTAGAGGATTACCAAAACCTGGGGGTACTGTACTACGTTATTTATAACCCTCGGGGTGGACAAGGGCGACGCTTCCGTCAACGATCGGTTCTAGAAGTCTACAAACGAATTCAGGGACGCTACGTGTTACAGCCGGGTAGCCCAGTCTGGATGCCGGAATTGCAGTTAGGAATTGGTTATGAAAGGGGCATCAATGGCGGTTGGGAACGGGACTGGC
>JBMTZC010000403.1:0-3614 GCA_049455215.1 Prochlorotrichaceae cyanobacterium | reverse complement strand
GCGGCGATCCGCGCCGCACTCTTCCAACCCACGCAAGAATAGAGGGTGTAGCGGACGGCTGTACCGCCCGCTACGGTGAATGGCCGTTCCCCATTCTGAGCATCATGGGACTGTCGGAGAAAGTCCCGGTGCCTGTGATTGATCTCGACCTTTCTATTCCGGCAGGCTGGAGTCACTTTCTTGTTCCGCCCGTAATGCCGAAGAACGGCGACGACGGCGGCGGGACGTATCTTCAATTTCCAATTCAGGCTCGGGGGCAGGGACACTAACAGGCACAGGAGCACTAAACTGAACAGCCTCGGGCTGAGGAGCAATTTCTGCTTTTTCCTTCTCGACTTTGGGCTCTACCCCTAAGGTTTTAACAATAGGGAAAGAGAAGTCCAGGGCATCATCATCCCCTTCATCGATCGCCTCGTCATCTTCATTACCATCGTCATCAAAACGATCGCTTTGATCCAGATCGTCTTCGTCATATTGACGCTCCAAGGTCAGGGAATTAGCCTGGGAGTCCTCAGGTAAGGCAGGCAGCGTACCTGGATCGACAACATTCACCACAACATTACGGGTGTTATCTAATAAGTCTGGCAGCAGCAGCAGAGGCGATACCCCCATCCAAGCGTAGACTTCTTGCTGGGCCGGGGTCATTTCCACGGGAATAATTTCCGCTGGGCGCACCGGTGCTCGGCTGCGACGGCCACCATACCGCGATGTTTCTCCCGATTCCCCAGTGTCCCGGTAGCGACTGGGAGCCGGTTCAAATTCAGGGGTTGTCGTTTCCTCTCCCGAAAACTCCGTGCCAGCAGATTCTCCAGGACGGCGACGACGGCGACGATTGGGACTGCGGGAAACGGCAACTTCACCCGAATAGTAGCTGGAACTTTCTGGAGAGGGTTCTGCGGATTCCGGCTCCTCTTCCTCTGTCCACTCTGCGCTATTCCAAAGGGCAGGCTCCACCGGAGCCGGTTGTGGCCGACTGGGGGCTGGGTAACTAAAGGAAACCGTAGGATCCACCATGGGTGGGGCGCTAAATAAGCCACTATTGGAGGATGCCAAGCCCGGGATCTGCACCAAGTAGCCGTGACCCCCACAGTGACTACAGGTTTGGCCAAAGAGTTCATAAATATTTTGCCCCTGACGTTTGCGGGTCAGTTCCACTAAACCGAGTTCCGTCAGTTGAGCAATTTGAGGGCGAGCCTTATCTTGCTTCAGGGCGGCTTCAAAATGTTTAAGAACCTGTAACTGATCCCGCCGGGACTCCATATCGATGAAATCTACGACAATCACCCCAGCCACATTGCGGAGACGAAGTTGACGGGCAATTTCAGTTGCTGCCTCACAGTTGGTCCACAGTACCGTTTCCCGAGCCGTTGCAGACTGGGTGAAGGAGCCCGAGTTAACATCAATTACCGTTAACGCTTCCGTGGGTTCAATGATGACGTACCCCCCAGAAGGCAAGTCTACCCGAGGTTTTAGGGCTTCGCGGATGGCTGCTTCAACCCGGAAATATTCAAGAATGGGGATACGATCGCGGTGCTGATCAATAAAGACCCCTTGAGGCATCCGTCCTGAACTCCAGGCCATGAGATTTTGCTTCACCCGCTTGAGTCCGTGGGCAGAATCCACCACAATACGGTTGACTTCACCACTAAAGACATCCCGTAACACACGCTGAATAAAGTCATCATCCCGGTTGAGAAGCGCGGGTGGGCGGGTGGTTTGGGCTTCTTCTTGAATGGTAACCCACTGGTTTTGCAAGGTTTCCAAATCTTCAATAATCGCTTCTTCCGCTACTCCCTCTGCTTCTGTACGCACCAATAAGCCCATCCCCGAAGGCTTGACGAGCACCGCTAAGGCCCGTAGGCGGCTACGTTCATTTTCCGATTGAATGCGACGGGAGAGATTCACACCTTTGCGAAACGGCATCAAGACCAAATATCGTCCCGGTAAGCTAATATTGCCGGTCAACCGAGGTCCTTTACTGCCGGTGGGCTCCTTCATCACCTGCACCAGCACCTTTTGCTGGGGGTGCAAGAGTTCGGTAATGGAGCGGGAATTGCGGTGAAGCCTCAGGGGGCCTAAATCGCCAACGTGAATAAAACCATTCCGCTCTCGATCGCCAATGTTAACAAAGGCTGCATCAATACCCGGTAAGACATTTTCCACCAAGCCCAGGTAAATATCACCGATTTGGTGACTGCCTTGAGCCACCACTAATTCTTCAATTTGATCTTCAGAGAAAACTGCTGCAACACGATGTTGTTCGGCAATAATAATTTGTTTCGGCATGAAAAGTCCTCAGGAAATACCTAATCCCAGGGCAATGCTTTGCGATTATCTGAGGGTTAAGAAGGAAGATAGACTCTCAACCGATTCTGGAAGGCGAGGGTGTTGACCTCTGCAAAGCGTTACATTTTCCCTGGATTGGGTCATACGTTAAACTTCTGAACAGTTCTAGCACTGCTCACCACCATCCTGCATAGAGCTGTACCACAGAACGGTTCTGGCTCAGCAAAAGGTGGATTTACTTCAATGACGTAGGTGCTTCTATGCTGAAGCGACTCGATCTGTATCACCATAGGGATACGTTAAAAGACTGATGTTACTACCACTAGGGCACTTCGATTAATTATGATGGACGGCGCAGCCACCCTCCACAATTCCTATTCTTGCGTAGCAAGAGTAACCTTTTGGATTTTTCGAGGTGCCCACTAGGGATAATACAATAATTCAAGTCCCCTGCCGGATGGTCTAGGGCGTGTACTCACTTCAATCTGAAACCCAGTTCGGGCAAGGATTTCAGGCATCCGAAACTTAGTTGAAGATCTGATGAAACCTGCTCAAAGCTAAGGGCTGGGGGCTAGGGCTTGCCATCAAATAATTCTAAAAGCCTTGCGGGATAAGCACTACCGCCCGTCCCAAAGTTAAAAGCTAGGAGTAAACCCTGGCAGTGGAGGCCTGTAAACACTACATGATGACCGTTCCTAGTTGATGACAGCCCATAAATAGTTGATCTTCGTTTCACCCAACATAGGTGCTCGGCTCACGAAATTTCTATTCAGCAAAACTATCTAAGATAGTAATCATGCTTAATTCATAGTGCTTTCTACGAAAAGCGGGAAAATTAAAGATTGAGAATGCGGTGCATTGCGCTGCACTCTAACGCCTTAATACGAACTAAGTATGGGCTACCAAGCCTATTATATAGTCAACCTGTTCAACAGTAGGCAAAAGTATAGCCCAATTTTTGAACGATGGGAGAGACAAGTTGGATGGGTATAGCTCAACTTGTCCTGCCAGAGTAATGCACCATTGTTACTGGAAAAGAACAAAAAGTCTCCACTAGAGAGGCTACCGTGTACACATATCTTGATCAAGTCGATCGATTTAGCTGGATCCCCCTAAATCCCCCTTAATAAGGGGGACTTTCGAGCCGTTTCTTCCGGTTCCCCCCTTTTTCAAGGGGGGCTAGGGGGGATCCACTCAAATTTTGCGATTGCAACGAGACTTCTGTGTACACAGTAGACTAGAGAGGAGGGGTATAACGACAGTCATTGATCCCCAATTTACCGTCCCATACCCAGTTGTTGGGCTTTTTGATAAACCTTTCCTTCCGT
>JBMTZC010000402.1:0-3623 GCA_049455215.1 Prochlorotrichaceae cyanobacterium | reverse complement strand
AAAATTGTAGACCCCAGGCAGTCCTATGTCTCTGCGATCATTAGTTATCGTGAGTTACGGCCCTGGGGTATTGTTTTTTAAAGCTGTGTACTCCGCTTCAGACCTACACCACAACATGTCTTCAAATTTCAAGCCCTCTTTGAGGACAACGACTTTAACGATGTAATTATTGCTGTCGAACGGGGAACGCCCGTGGAACCCAGATCAGTTTTTCCGGTCTAAACAATAAGACCAACCCCGTTCCACTTCAGGAGTAGGATCCAGGATGTTTAGAACCATTCCCCCCACACTCGCATTAACCAGTTTGGTATCCCTTGCTGCGGGTACCCTGTTTGCCAGTGCCGTATCTGCCCAGATGAATCCCGATGAAATAGTCGGTGCCCACAACCAATGGCGACAAAGTGTAGGCTCACCGCCTTTACGCTGGTCTAACCAACTGGCTGGCGTTGCTCAGAACTGGGCGAATCGTCTGGCCAGTGAAGGGGCGATGTACCACAGTTCTAGCGGTTATGGTGAAAATCTCTTTTCCATTAGGGGTCGCCGGGCCTCTGGCCAGGAAGCGGTAGATGCCTGG
Source organism: Prochlorotrichaceae cyanobacterium (assembly GCA_049455215.1). Classification (GTDB taxonomy): domain Bacteria; phylum Cyanobacteriota; class Cyanobacteriia; order Prochlorotrichales; family Prochlorotrichaceae; genus JBEAPM01. The sequence continues at coordinate 3,049 of JBMTZC010000402.1, read as the reverse complement.
GGAAGTGAAATTCAGTATTTCCAAAACGGGGTGTTTCCTAATGTTTCGACCACGGGCAATTGGGCGGATGTGGGGCACTATACCCAAATGGTCTGGCACAGTACTACCCAAGTGGGCTGTGGTGTGGCGGGCTCTGCTCGATTTGAGGTTTGGGTCTGTAATTACGATCCCCCCGGTAATGTTATGGGCCGCAGTCCCTTTGCCCAAAATCAGTCTGTCTCCTCTTCGATTCCGCTGCCTGCCCCCAGTGTGCCCCCCGGCCCCGTTTCGAGTACCATTCCTGCCGGAACGACTGGGTTTTTCTGGACACGCCAATTTACCGGAGCCGCCTTTCCCGTAGGGCAGGAACGCAATCAAACCCTGTATGGTTGCCGCGTTGCCTATCAGGGCGGTCTTCATCCCGGTAAAGTGGTGGGTAATCAATGCAATTTTGGCTTTGGCGGCAAAGAAATCCAGTCCTCCAATTACGAGGTTCTCAATTTCCAAGGGCAATCCAATCAGTACCAATGGGTACGATCGCTTTCTGGAAATGATCAACCGGTACTGGGGGGACAGGAAGCCAATGGCACGAGCTTAGCGCTCTGTCGCGCAGACTACCAAGGGGGGCTCCATCCCGGAAAAGTGGTCAATGGTCGCTGCAATATTGGTTATGGTGGTGAAGAAATTCAGTTAGATCGCTATGAAACCTTAGTGACTCAACGGGGGAATGGCAATAATTTCCCCACTGGGCAACCCTCCGATCCCACCGCAGGGACGGGGTTTTATTGGGATAACCAACTCACGAGTCAAGCCTTTGCCGTAGGTTCCGAACGCAATCAGCCGTTATATAGCTGCCGAGTTAACTACCAAGGGGGCATTCACCCCGGCAAGCTCGTCAACAACCAATGTAACTTTGGCTTTGGCGGCGAAGAAATAACCTCTCCTAACTATCAAGTCCTCAGTTTCAGTGGCAGTACTCAATACTCCTGGCAGCGGGGTACAGCGTCCAATGTTTTCCAAAGTTTGATGGGGGGACAGGAGGCTTCAGGGACACCTTTAGCGATCTGTCGTACTGATTATGGTGGAGGAGTACACCCGGGCAAAGTGGTGGAGAATGCCTGTCATATTGGCTATGGCGGCCGGGAAGTCCGGCTCAGGTCTTACCAGGTTTTACGCCTCAACTAGAGGCTGTCATCGTCAGGGTTCTGGACTGGCAGGAGTGGCATTGTCGTAGATCCAGAGGAGGGTCGTCTGCCAGGAAACCGTTTGGTTTTGCAGTTGTTTCTCAAAACAGTGATAAATGGCTTGAATTTCCGCTGGACTGAAGTGTTTGGCCAGATGATCGATGTAAGCGGCGCGGGCTTGGTGCGGTTGCGGGGTAAACCAGTGCTGAATCAGTTGAGTACTAATGTACAGATCGGTGGTCACCACTTCCGTGGAAATGTGACCGGTGAACCCGGCGGTTTTCAGAATTTGAGCGAGATCGTGATCATCCCAATTGACTAAGGGATCCGCTGGGTTGGTATAGATGGACTCTTCTGCCGTTATGAACCGATGGCGCATCTCTGGGGCTAACGGGGTTAAGTCTAAGAGGGCATATAGGCGTTGTCCCCGCTGGGGAATGGTTTCCACTATGGCCAAGGTGGTTTTGGGGGTGCGGAGGCTCTGCAGAACGGCAGCGATCGTTTCCTTGGCTGGGGAACCCATGAAGACGTTGCGCCCAATCATGTGATCAAAGGTGAGCCCTGAAAACAGGGACTCTAAGGTCGCCGCCAGATCGGGGAGGGTGCAGTGCAGGATCTGGGGACGTTGGAGACCATCCAGGTTTGCGGCTTGCAGGGTTAGAGTTTCTTGCTCGGCGGGGCTCTGCACCACACTGTACACCCCGCCTTCTGGGCTGCGCCGTAGGGCTTCCCAAGTGAGTAAGCCGTTACCGGCATTGAGATCGAGAATTACGTCATGGCGCTGAATGCGGAGGGAGGCAAATAAACGATCGCGGATTTGAGCTAATTTTTCACCGGTTTGGGAGAGAGTTCGCTGTAACCACTGCTCTGTGGCCGGATTCCCGTTGCTGTAGGTGAGTATTTCTAAATGGGGATCCCGGAAGCCGTCGCTGAGGGCGGCCTGTTGGGCTTCCCGCCGCTGCAAGACTTGGGTTTTAATCTGGTTTTCATAGCCTTGGTTGGAGGGTTGATAAAACTGTTTCCCCTGTAGGGTCTCCGGTAGGTACTGTTGGGCAACCCAGTGATCCCGGTAGGCATGGGGATAGAGGTAGTCTGCTCCGTGACCCAGGGCTTCTTTGTCGCGGTTGGCATCCTTGAGGGGGTTCGGTACGGAGGACACCTGTTCCTGTTGCACCGTAGCGATCGCATCGAAAAAGCCCATCACACTGTTGGACTTGGGGGCGGTGGCCAGGTAGAGGGTAGCTTGGGCGAGGGGGTAGCGTCCCTCCGGCAGGCCAATGCGGTCAAAGGTGTCGGCACAGGCCTGAACGATCGCTACGGCATGGGGATCCGCTAAACCAATGTCTTCGCAGGCGAGAATCAGTAAGCGCCGCAAAATAAAGCGGGGATCTTCCCCCGCATAGATCATGCGGGCCAGCCAGTAGAGGGCTGCATCGGGATCGGAGCCCCGCACACTTTTAATAAAGGCACTGATGGTATCAAAGTGGGCATCCCCCTCTTTGTCGTAGAGTACGGCCCGCTGCTGAATGGAGTCCTCCGCGATCGTCAAATCAATGCAAATGGAGCCATCGGCTTGGGGTGGAGTGGTTTCCACTGCCAACTCCAGGGCATTGAGTAAACTGCGGGCATCCCCATTCGCCACTTGAATAAAATGGGCCTGGGCCTCGGGGGTAATCTGCACCGGCGTGTGACCATAACCCCGATCCCTATCCTCTAAGGTCTGGGTCAAAATTTGCGCCAAATGGTGGGCTTCTAGGGACTTGAGTTGAAAGATGCGGGAGCGACTAATCAGTGCCTTATTCACTTCAAAGTAGGGATTTTCCGTGGTGGCCCCAATGAGAATAACCGTACCATTCTCCACCCAGGGTAAGAGGGCATCCTGCTGG
>JBMTZC010000401.1:0-3626 GCA_049455215.1 Prochlorotrichaceae cyanobacterium | reverse complement strand
GAAAAAGGGGGGAACCGGAAGAAACGGCTCGAAAGTCCCCCTTACTAAGGGGGATCCAGCTAAATCGATCGGTTTGATCAATATGTGTATACACAGTAGCTCACCTTAAGGGAGTCTCCTGCGTCAGACAAGAAAGGAGTAGTTATATCACTACTCCCAGCAATTCACTTGTCCAAAGTGTAGAAAAAGTCTACTGCTCTGCTGTTGCGAGTTCAGGTGATTCGGTGCTGCCCCCAGAACGACGACGGGTCATGCTATTAAAGAGCATAATGCCGATCGCCTTAATGAGGTTACCTTCTAGTTCATTAAACATTTTCATGTTCATACCAAAGGCATCATTGGCTTCTTCCACGATCGTTGCCGCCATTTCCGCATCAATCGGCAGGCTATCCATAGCTGCCCGATATTGATTTTTGAAGGCTTTCTCATCCTCGATCGCTTCAAACTCATAGAAAGCCGTGCCACCTTCCGTCAAGTTCATCGCATTTTCAGCAATTTTCTTCAAGACCTGACCACCGGACAAGTCGCCCAGGTAGCGCGTATAGGCATGGGCAACCAATAACTCGGGTTGCTTCTCCGACACTTCTCGAATTCGAGCCACATAGTCCTGAGCGGCTGGAGAAGGTGCCACAGCGTCGCGCCAGTTAGCACCGTAGTAATAGTGCAAATCTTTTTCCAAACTGCCCTTGCGATTCAAGATAGGGTAGTACACCTGAGATAATACAGGGTGCTCCCGATGACGCTCAAACTCTTCTTCCATCGCACTGTAAACAAAGTAGAGGTTTGCGACCAGCTTCCGGTAAGAAGTAGGCTCCACTACTCCTCTTAAGAAACATTTGACAAATCCCACATTTTCTGCCATAGTGTGGGATTTTTTTGTACCTTCTCGTAACAGTGTTGCTAGGTTTATAGCCATATTCTAAAATCCTGACCCAGTCTGAGTTGCAAAAGTAGTTAAGAATTATTTCTTACCCTACCGCAGGAGGGGTGAGGTATTTTATTAAGAATCTTAAACAACTCAACAGAATCGCCAGATCGCTTTTGTAGAAAAGTTTGCAGCCGATGAGAGTCTGGGCGCGGCCAGTCCAAAACATTAAGTTATGCTAAGTTTAGCGGGGATTGAGGAGCTGGGATGTTTACAAAACTCAAGCAACAATAGCCTGGGGCTCATCGGTTTTTACTGAAAGCGGAAAAATTGAATGGATGAGTGCGGCACTCTGCCGCCTTAGGGCTGCGGTGTTGAGATTTTAGTTTAGACTCTACAAAAGTTCATACACTCTTTAATTCTGGTTTCGGAGTCACTCATGACCTCCCCGCCTAATCCGCCCCCCCGCACTCTGTTGGGTAATGTTAGCCATCTTGCTACTCAGATGGCGCATCAAGTCCGTTCCCGTTTAGGGTTTCATCAGCCTAAGCTCAAGGATGGGGCTAAAGTGCCCACCCTAGAAGTGTTTAACCCAAAGGATGACTCACGGGAGACCTATGCTTTGGTGGGCGATCGGTATACCCTGGGACGCAGTTCAACCCGAGCCAAACAGGATCCGGGCCATATTCTGGTCAACAATGATCTGGTCAGTAGTCTCCATCTCTCCCTCACTCGTCCTTCCCGCCAGGATGGTACGTTTCAGATTAATGATGAACGATCGACGAATGGCGTGTATTGGGGTAAACGAAAAATCCAAGGACTGATTCTGCACCACAACGATCGCTTGGCGTTGGGACCGCCAGAACTAGCGGACGTGGTGGAGATCCGTTACCTAGATCCGCCGCCACTGTTTTTTCAAGCGCTTCGCTATGGGGTCTATGGGGCAACGGGGATCATCCTACTGGTGATCGCGATCGTGGGGTGGCAGTGGCAACAATTTACCGTTCGTCCTCTAGGGAGTGTGCAGGGGCCGATCGCTGCCTATGCAGGAGATGGGGAACCGTTGCAAACCCTCACCAGCGAAACCCACAAAGAACTACCGAACCTGAAAAGCTTTTCTCCGTACCTTCCGGCTGCCGTTGTTGCTTCGGAAGATTCTCGATTTTATTGGCACCTGGGTATTGATCCCCTGCGCTTAGCCTCAGCCATCTTCTTTACCCTCCGGGGGGTACAGCGAGAAGGGGGCAGCACCCTGACGATGCAGATTTCCCGGAGTCTTTTTCCCGATTATGTCGGTACCGATGACTCCATTGGACGGAAGTGGCGGGAAATGATGGTGGCGCTGAAGTTGGAGGCCCTGTACAGCAAAGACGAATTGCTGACGATTTATCTGAATCGGGTGTATCTGGGGGTGGGCTACGGGTTTGAAGATGCGGCACAACAGTATTACAACAAATCTGCTGCGGATTTATCTCTGGCGGAAGCCGCTCTTCTGGTGGGTATTTTGCCCGCTCCAAATGCCTGGAGTCCCTGTGTCAATTTGGAACAGGCGGCCAATGCCCGACAACGGGTCATCGATCGCGCTCTGCAATTAAATCTAGTCACGGAAGCAGAAGCGGAAGCGGCCACTCGCACTCCCACGAATACCCTCGCCCCTAACGCCTGCGAAACCCAGGGAAACATCCTCTCCCCGTACTATTTTTCGGAAATTCAACAGGAATTAAAGCTGCGCTTGGGGTTTACCGATAAAGTGATTCGGCAAGGTAATTTTATTATTGAAACGAGTCTAGATTTAAAGTTACAAAATGCAGCGGAAAAAGCCTTACAGAATGCCATTTTAACGGATGGGGCTGCGGTTGGCTTTAACCAAGGGGCGATCGTTACCCTTAATGCAGAAAATGGCTCCATTCTCGCCATGGTAGGCGGTTATGACTATCAAGAAAGCCAATTTAATCGGGCTACCCAAGCCCTGCGTCAACCCGGTTCGACCTTTAAGATTTTTGCCTATGCGGAAGCTTTAGAGCAAGGCATTTCTCCGTATACGACCTATTCCTGTGAACCGGTTTATTGGCAGGGTTATAGTGGAGGGTGCGAACGCAGTGGGGGAAAAATTGACTTTTTTACGGCGGTTGCCCAGTCGGAAAATGGGGTTGCCTTGCGGGTAGCCCAAGCGGTGGGCTTAGACAAAATTATTCAATTAGCCCAGAACATGGGAATTAAATCGCCCCTAGAGCCTGTACCGGGTTTGGTCTTAGGGGAAAAAGAAGTGACGGTGCTGGACTTAACGGGGGCTTTTGCCGTCTTTGCCAACGGTGGCATTTTCTACCCCCCCCACGCGATCGATCGCATCTACGATAGTAATCAATGTCCCAATCCGGCTCAGCGTCAATCCTGCCAGTCTCTATACGATTATGGCGAAGTTGCGGCAGGGGGTCGCCGGGTTCTGTCTCCTGAAACGGCCCAAACGATGACCCAACTTTTACAGGGGGTAATTTCCAGCGGCACAGGGGCCAGTGTGGGTATTCCTGGTGCAGCGGGTAAGACAGGTACTACCGATTATGCCGTGGATAGTTGGTTTGTGGGCTATCTGCCCGATCGGGGGTGGGTCACCGGAATTTGGCTAGGCAATGACGATAATACCCCCACAAGTGGGGGGAGTGGCTTAGCGGCCAAGTTATGGGGGAACTATATGCGCCAAGTGCTTTGAGCCCCTGGCAGTAGAACCCTGACGGGTACGGCTGATGTTGCTCCCGTCCTAGTT
>JBMTZC010000400.1:0-3655 GCA_049455215.1 Prochlorotrichaceae cyanobacterium | reverse complement strand
CTTAATGCCCTAATCTGCCCACTCATCTCCTTGGGTGATCTCGTTGAGAATGGCTTGGGCTTCCTCTTCCTCACCCTGGGCTTCCAATAAGTGAGCGGCTTCTCGCCAGTCTGCGGTGGATCCAGGAAAATCTTTCAACGATCGTTTCAAGCGCCCCCGTTCTCGATAGGCGGTGATCACTTGGTCTGGGGTTAGGCTAGTCTCTGCCCCACTTTCTGCGTCAGGGTCTAAGAGTTGGCTCCAGTCTTCGATCGCTCCGGGCATATCTCCTAAGGCTTCTCGCCATCTGGCACGATGGGCAGCGGGATGAAAGTGCGGGAGGCCGGGAAAGGTATCCATCTTGGCCCCATCGTAGTGAGCAAAGACGGGGGCCGCACAATGTTTCTCCCAAGCCGTAGCGATCGTGGCCAAATCCTCTGGAGTGGATTCCCCCTGGTGTAGTGCGGCAATACTGCGGCAGGCATAACTACTGGGGCAGCCCATACTGAGGCGGATCCACTGTTCAAAGTCGGTTTGGGCTGCGGCCCAGTCTCCTTGGTAAGCTCGTAAAATGCCCCGTTCTTGGTAGCCTTCGCACCAACCCGGATTGAGCCAGAGGGCATAGTCTAAATCGACTTGGGCTGCCTCTAGATCTCCGGCGTTGCGATGGAGTTTGCCCCGAATTCCATAGGCTTCGGCAAAGTTAGGATTGAGCCACAAGGCGTAATTGAGCACCGTAAGGGCGGCCTCCGGATCGCCCAGATTGAGGGCACAAACGCCTCGCTGGTAATAGTCCTCGGCACTGTGGATTTCTAGGTGCAACACCCGTTCCCAGTCCCGTATCGCGTTTTGCCGTTGGCCCAGTGCGGCCAATATGTCTCCTCGGTACCGATAGGCTGCGGGCAGGTGAGGACGGAGTTGTAGGGTGGTTTCTACCGCCGCCCAGGCGGTGCTCCACGCTTCTCGCTCTTGGGCGAGGATTCCCTGATGGAGGTGGGCCAAGGCCAAGCCGGGAACGTCTTCGGTGAGTGCTTTGAGGCTATGGGTTGCGGTTTCCTTTTCTCCGAGGACTGACAGGGTAACGGCACTTTGGATTTTGGCGGCCCATAGGTTGGGTTTTAACTGCAACGATCGCTCAAAGTCCTCTAGTGCTGCCTGACCCTGCCCGAGTTGTAAATGAACCTGCCCCCGATGTAGGTAAACGAGGGCCAATCGGTACGCCTGATGGGAAGTATGGGATTGTTCTAGTGCAGCGTTGAAGTCTTCGATCGCTCCGGCATGATCCCCCAGTTGCCAGCGCAGAAGCCCCCGACTGTCGTAAACATAGGTGGGAGGGGTTTCTTGACTAATCACCTGATCCAAATCTGCTTGGGCTTCTGCCAATGCCCCACTTTTTGCCAAAATGGCACTGCGATCGAGATAGGCTTCAGTGAGGTGAGGATCTAACTCAATGACGGTGGCTAAATCGGCTAAGGCTCCAGGAACATCCCCCAGCATGGCCCGGGCGGTACTGCGCTCTAAATGCAAGACGGTGGAGCGATCGTCTGTTTCTAATGCCGCATCAAAGTCTTCTAAGGCACCCTCGGGATCTCCCAGGAGGGCTCGGGTTTTGCCTCGGTATAAATGGGCTTGAACTGAGTGGGGACTGAGGCGTAGGGCCCGGTTAAAATCCGCTAAGGCTTCCTGACTATCGCCCAAACGAGCCCGAATATCACCCCGGCCCAAATAGGCTGCAATGGCGTTAGGACTGAGACGAAAGGCAACTTGAAAATCTTCCTGAGCCCCAAGACGATCGCCGAGTTCTGCTTTGACGGCGCTGCGATCGAGCAAGGCTTCCGGGGATTGGGGGGTTAGTTGCAACACCTGATCAAAGTCCGCTAACGCCTCTTGAAACTGTGCCTGTTCAGCCCGCAAGACTCCACGATTGAGATAGGCTTCTGGCAGGTGTGGATCGATCGCTAGGGCTTGGTCAAGATCCGCCAATGCTTCTTCTTCCTGGCGCAGGTGTAGATAGACAATGCCCCGATGGGCGTAGGCCAGGGCCAGATTGGGGTTTTCCTGCAACGCTGCTTCCAAATCCGCTAAAGCGCCAAGATGATCGCCCCGCTGGGCATGGAGCATCCCGCGTTGAAGATAGGCTTCGGCCAGGTGAGGATTGAGGTGTAAGGCTTGGGTAAAATCTTCGAGGGCAGCATCCTCTTGATGCAAGTGGTGGTAAACTTCGCCCCGATAGCAGTAAACTTGCGCAGACTTGGGATCAAGTTCTAAGGCCGCAGTGACTGCCTTAAAAGCTTCTTCCCACCGTTTCAAGGCCAGATAGACCCGCCCCCGTAGCCCCTGGATCTGGGCCATTTTGCGTACCTGATGGGGCGATCGTTCTGCGGGGGGTGAAGCCTCGGACGCGGGCTCTAGGCAACTCAAGGCTTGATCTAAATCCGCGAGTGCTCCTGTCCAGTCGGCTAACTCGGTTTTAATCAATCCCCGTTGAAACCAAGCGGTTGAATTTTGAGGAGTTGCCGCCACCACTGCATCCAAATCCGCGAGGGCTGCGGTTTTATCTCCGAGTTGAATGTGTAAAAGCCCCCGTTGGAGGTGCGCAACCACACTGTGGGGTTGCAGGTTCAACGCTGCATTAAAATTGGCCAACGCTTGAGATTGTTTTTGCTGCGCTTTTAAGGCAATGCCCCGATAAATATAGGCATCGGCAGCCTTGGGGTTTAAGGCAATGACCCGATCATAATCCTGTTCCGCCTTTTGCCATTGTTGCAGCGCACTATAACTTTCCCCTCGGTGCAGATAGGCCGCCGCCAAGCGAGGATAAGCTTGAATAACCTGGGTAAATTGATGAATTGCCTCTGGAAACTGACGTTTCTTAAAGTATTGCAATCCCTGATTTAAGCCATCATCGGTATCTATCATAGGGGTACCTCAGGATTTAAACCGTGACCAATTGCTGCCGACCTATGCCGCTCTCTCTTCCCATTGCTATTTTAACCATCTCCGATACTCGTACCCTGGCAACCGATCGCTCTGGGCAATACCTAGTGGACGCGGTAACCCAAGCAGGGCATACCGTCAGCGATCGTCAGTTGGTTCAGGATAACCGCTACGCCATACGAGCGATCGTGTCCCAATGGATTGCGGATCCAGCCATCCAAGTCATTTTAACCACAGGCGGTACCGGGATTACCCCCCGAGATACCACCCCCGAAGCTCTGCGCCCCCTCTTCGATCAGGAATTACCCGGATTTGGAGAACTGTTTCGGTGGTTGTCCTATGCCGAAATTGGTAATGCCACTCTGCAGTCTCGGGCGGTAGGGGGCCTCGCCAACGGGACCCTCCTCTTTTGTCTCCCCGGTTCCACCGGCGCCTGCCGTACCGCCTGGGAAAAAATTCTCCAGAGCCAACTCCATTCCGAAACAACCCCCTGTAATTTCGTAACCGTATTGCTTTCCCCAAACCAGCATCATCCGTTATAATGCCGCTAGGTTAACTACAATGTTGGTGACTGCCAATAATGTTTTATGATCTACAAATCGCTTTAAAAGGGAGCTATTCGGTTGGTGGCAGTAAACTAGGCGAGTACCTAGAAACTTCAAATCAATTCTTTAGTGCCCATCCTGGACTTTTCCAGGTCAAAAGCTGAGGTAAAACGGCATTGCGGTTGACCTATTTT
>JBMTZC010000399.1:0-3668 GCA_049455215.1 Prochlorotrichaceae cyanobacterium | reverse complement strand
CTGCAGAGCCAGCCGCCAGTTCGGGGGACTATACTCCCCCCCAACCCCTTCACCAAGCCCTCATTTTAACGGCCGATCCCCTCACCCGGAGTTGTAGTGTTCCCACCTTAGCCGCGATACAAGACAGTGGAAAGGCTCTGTTAGTAACGGTAGCGATCGATGCTGAAGGGAAGGTGAGTGGCGCAACCCCCAAATTGACTGGTTCCGCTCTTTCCGCAGATTATCAAAGTTGGGCAACCTGTTTACTGCAAGACTGGCCATTTCAACCCGCTCAACGCGAAGCGGTTCCGGTGGCAGAAAGCTTGGATGTTTTAGTCACTATTGAAATCCTCTCCTCACCTTAGATTAGGGTTGTTTTTCGGACTTTAACCCAACCTATGACGAAGACGATCATACTTAGCCTGGATTCACGAAAGATAAAAATAGAGACAGCAAAGAAAGCTTGAAACGCTTTAGAATCAAGCTCTCTAGATTTTTGTAACCTCTCTATTTTGATAGCAACCTGTTAAACCAGATCCCAATTTACAAGATCGCCTGTGGTCGCCTACCAGTACCTCAAGGGGAGTTACTAGTAAGCGACCAGCACCCGACTGGAAAACCACGTCAGCAAATAGGAGGTGGCCCAGATGCGCTCAAGAATCGATACTCCAGTAAACACTGGGATACAACGGAGTGATTCAGCACCACACCTTAAGGTTTTACCTCAGAGCCGTTAATCGATCCGTTCAAAGCTCAGAATCTGATAACGCAGCAATCTTAGACGACTAATCAGTTCGATGGCAGCAGTGGATTGAGCGGAATCGGGCAGCCCAAAGCGACCAAAGATATCCCGAACAACTGGGTAGGTGGGTAGGGTATTAGCGGTAATGTCGGTTTGGGTGACAACCTTAAATCCGGTTTTCTGGGCTAAATCCTGATATTTTGCTAGGGTGGTCGAGCTGTCGACTTGGCCATAGGTTCTCGCTACTAGATCGGAACCAAATTGAGACAGAAACCCCTCTAGCGATCGCAGGATTTGCATCGGTACAAAGTCACAAATGCCCAAACGTCCCCCCGGTTGTAAGACCCGCCGGGCTTCGCGGAAGAAGGCTTCCCGACTAGGAAAATGGAAAATACATTCCACCGCTAGGACAACATCCATCGTCCCTGCCTCTAGGGGCATCTGGCAGGCATCCCCTTCAATGAACTGAATTTTATTTTGATGCAGGGGTTGCACTTCCTGGCGGGCCCGTTCCAGTTGTCGTGGATCAATATTTAACCCGGTGAGATTTAAGTGCTGGAAGTTTTCATTTAAACTAGCGATCGTTCCGCCAAAGCCACACCCCGCATCTAAGAGGCGCTGCCCCTCTTGAACCTCCGCAGTGCGATACACTTTTTGACACAGTCGCTCCGCAGCGATCGCAAAATCATCGGTGGTTCCTGTGGCTTGACCAGGATTTTCCCAGTATCCCCAATGCACATGTCGTCCAAAAGCTTCTTGGACTGCGGGGGTTCCCAAGTTCAGTTGCTCGAGCAGCATATCAAAGTAGGGAAGGGGGGGACGTTTTTCCGTTGAGCTTGTCATGACAAATACATCGCTAGGGTAATTAAGTCCTGTTGACTTAGCAGGAGTTCTCGCAACAAGATAAAAATACCTACACAGACAATAGGGGTAATAGGCATATCACCTGTTGCACGAGAAATAAATATGTTTTGGAGTTGCCGTACTTGGTCTAATCGTGTTGTCATCGTTTCTAAAAGCTGGATTCTAATCTCAGTAGCCTAACCGGTGCTAACTCAAATTAGCACTGAAAGTCCTACAGTACGATCTTTGATCTTGTAAGCTGGTTTCACGAAGTGAAACCCATCCATTGAATAGTCACAATAAATCATACCTGTGCTTCTTCTGCAGCGATCGGGGTGACTAATTTTAGCCCTAAAGCCTGTAAACCTAGTTTTTCAAACCAGGGAATGGAGAGCCCCAAACGCATTTTAGTGAGGAAAAAGAATTCAAAAAGGGTTTTACTCCAACTCACCCAAGACCCTTCCAGCGCAATGCACAGGCGACGTTTTGCCATACCCGGTTCCCGTTGGACAGGATCGGCAATAAAAACAATGCCTCGATCGCCAAAGCCACTGAGACAGATCGCAGAAAGTGTGGGACAAGCATTCATACCATGTTCATAGAGAATGTCTTGTTTCAGTGCATCAAAAAGCTTACCCATGGTAACCTCCTCCGTTATATTTCTTCTTATAACTAATTAGCAATATAATTATAATGAGGATAATTACTTAGGGAGATCCAGGCGGGGATCAGTAGAAAAGGGGGTATCTGGGATTCTCTCAACAATCCTAAGGCGGGTGTACGATCGTCAACCATAGTGATTTGCCGAAATCGATCAGCGATCGGACTGAGCCCGAATCTGCTGGTGAATTTGATGGAGAAACTCCAGATTTGCCTCGATCGTCTCAGGTTGTAGTGCTCCCTCCTGATAGACCACCAACACATCTCGATCGATCTCAAAATGGACTTTTTCGTGCTTAACCCGGCCGTCAAGCATAGTGGTTTGCAGAAATTGATCAGCAAAGGTCAAATTTGCGGTGACAATCTGATAAGTCTGTTGCGATCGCTGTCCCTGGCCTTTTATCTTCACTGTTTTGTGAAATAAATTCCCTGGAGGATTTTTTACCCCTAAGAACTTAGCGAGGTGATCACTCCAGTGAAAGGGTCTGAGATAAAGCTTGGGGAAATCCCCCTTCACATGAAGCAGCGTCATTCCCAAGTAATAGTGAGACACCTTAGTCCGGTGACTTTTGCCACTGCGAACTCGCCGCACCGATCGAGAATAGTAGGTGAAGGCTTTGACCTCGTAGTTTTGCCATTGCCCCGCTAACACATCGATAACACAGGGGTATTGTTTTTGATCTGATGATGACCGCACCGCGTATCCAGGCATTCCATACAGAAACCCATAGCAACGCCAGAGATCTTTGTTTTCTGCTGGGGAATAGTTCCAGCCATGGGCATGGGCCCAGCCCTGATAAATGCTTTGGCGTTTCTCTTTTTGGAGTTGCCGCTGCCAAAGCTTGGCCCCACTAAAAATAACGACCCAGATCCCAAGCACTACCGCAATAATGAAGGGTCGATTTTCTAATTGATTTTTCTCAATAAAGTCTAAGAACCGTTGCTGAGCTGGCTCATAAATCGAAATCACCACCAATGCCAGGATGAGCCCCCAGGACATTGACCACAGGACTACTGACGGCAGGACTGCCACCCAGGGGCGTTTTTTAATATATGTTTGAGAGGCTTACGGATTCACTTTGAGATCTAATTGACCGAGATGGTTATGCGTTTTTTCTCGACATTTTTATGTCCCCCGGAATGCCCTCAAAATCGGCACTGGTCAGTTAGGGGGTGAGAGGTAAAATGAAGAGGCAGAGGAGGTAGAGTCAAGGAGAGAAGCATGGAATGTCCACACTGCCAAAGCCCAAAAACCGTTAAGAATGGCAAAGATTACCACAAAGACGGCAAAGCCATCCAGAACTATTTTATGTAAAGGATGTGGGAAGAGGTTTAACGAACGAACCGTCACGGCACAACGATTAGTTCATAACTGGGTCAGACCCCATGTGGGCTTAGGGAAGAACCAAACTCCATCTATGGCGATCGGGCTGTGTCATCGATC
>JBMTZC010000398.1:0-3704 GCA_049455215.1 Prochlorotrichaceae cyanobacterium | reverse complement strand
TGGTTCGACCTTAGCAAACATCAACCTGGGGATTCTCCTTTTAGGGCTATGGATAGGGAATGCGCTCCCAACCGGAGCACAGCAAACACCGCCCCTGCCATCTCCCGCTCCTCAGCCAACCCCGTCTCCGACTTTTACTCCTGAACTGGAGGAATGGGTTCGTCCTCAGGAGGTTCGCCCCTTGCCCGGTAGCTTAGATCAAGTGCCGGTGTTCAACAGCAATAGTCCTGAAATTGTCTCCGAACCGGGAATTCTCCTCTCCACCTTTCCTGCCGAGGGCAACGCCCATCCCCAGGCCCACTTAGATTTTGCCTTTGAGGGCCGTTTTGATATTTTTGCCCACCACATTGGTCGCTTTCCCACCCGTCAAGAGGCTCGATCGCTCTACCTGGGCTTACTGGTACAAAATCCACCGGAGGCTAAGAAGCCCGTTACCCTCTCCCTCCTCCAAGGGGCCAGCTTCCGCACCCAACCGGAAGCCCCCTTTATTGTCCTGCCCTCCTGGGTTGAGGATCCGTCAGGGTTGGTCTATGCGGGGCCGGGGAGTCGGGTCAACAACAGCATTTTACGACGATATCCCAGTAGGTCACTGTTGCCGGAGCCGTTGGTCTTAGAACCGGGTGAATATCAACTGCTTTACGCGGAGCCGATCGTACTCAATCGCCCCGAGGAAACCACGATTAATGGACGATCGCTATTATTTCAGTTAGAAAGCACTGGCCCCGTTTATGTGGCCAGCCTTGCCTACTTTGGCGAACCTAACCCGGTTCCTACCCCTACCCCAACTCCCGTGAAGCCCAAAGAGGGGGAAGGCAATAAACCACCAACACCGGAGCCGGAAGTTGTACTTCCCCCGGAGGAACCCCCAACTCTAGAGGATTGGATCGAACTGCTCAAAAACGGAGATCTCATTGAACCTCGGGATCGGGCTCCCACTCCCATTGGTCAAGCCGATGGACAAGTGATTTATGGCCGGGTGTCTGGGGTGGCGATCGGCTCGGAATGGCTAGGTCTTCTGGCCGACCCCGATCAATTTACCCTCGCCATACCGGCACCGGGAGAGGCAATTTCCTATCCCATTAGTAGCCTCTATCGGGGGACTTTGGGCACGGAGCAGGTTCAAAGTGCTGAGTTAGTCCTGCGCTATCCCGATACGGCTTACCAGTCCCATGGCAACTATGGCGTGACCTATCGTTTGGTGGTGCCCTTAAAAAATGAAAGCGATCGACCTCAAACCGTTGCCCTATCCCTAGAAACCCCCATTAAAGAAAATCAGTTGTCTCAAAAAGGATTACGCTTTTTTGTTAATCCACCGGATCGGATTTTTTTCCGGGGGCCGGTGCGGGTGCGCTATCGGGATGCCGGCCAACGCCTCATCTCCCGCTATGTGCATTTAGTGATGCGCCGAGGTCAACGGGGCGAACCTTTGCTAACCTTAGATTTAGCCCCCGGCGAAGAAAAACGCATTAACGTGGATCTGGTCTATCCCGCAGATTCCACCCCCCCTCAAGTGTTCACCATCGAAACCTTACCCCGTCAGACCCCACCCGTATCGTCCGAAGCGTCCGAGGAGGAAACCGATGAAAAACTGGATGAGAACGATCGCTAACGTAGGCGTAATTGTCCTGTCTGGGCTTCTGCTCTTTCCGCTGCAATCCCGGCAATTTCAACAACTGGTTGACCAAAATCAACTGGATGTAACCGCAGAAGAGCAGCGCTTAGCGCGGGAACGTTCTCGCCTTCAAATGCTCAGAACCGTTCCGGCCTTTGGCTTCGATGCCCTCATTGCGGATTGGACACTCCTCAACTTTTTTGATTATTTTGGGGATGATCCCCTCCGCAGTGCGACGGGATATGACTTAAGTCCGGAATATTTCAAAGTGATTCTCGATCGCAATCCCTATTTTTGGGAGGCTTATTTTTTCCTGTCCGCCAGCACCAGTTTGTATGCGGCTAAACCGGAAGAAACCGTAGCCATTCTTAACGAGCACTTGCCCCAGTTGACCCCAACCCTTCCCCCCCAGTCCTATCTTCTCTGGCGCTACAAAGCGACGGATGAACTTCTCTTTTTAGGGGACAGTGATGCGGCAAAAGCGTCCTACCAAATGGGGGTAACCTGGGCCCGAGAGAATGGTTCTCCCTCAGCGCTGATGTCGGCGGAATCCTATCAACAATCCATTGATTTTCTCAATCAGGATCCCGATAGCTCCGCAGCCCAGATTTCCGCTTGGGGCAGCATTTTAAGCAACGCCTTTGATGAAAATACCCAAAAATTAGCGATCGGCCGGATTCGCAGCTTAGGGGGGGATGTGATTCTGTCCGAACAGGGCGGCTACAGTATTACGTTGCCCCAGTAAGGAGTCAGTAAGAGATCGTCCCGCAGACAATCTCACGGAGACGAGGAAACTTGAGGCAATGCACAGATTGAGCCGTCCCACTATAATCTTTCAACGAGTAGCACAGACAGCGGCATGACTATCCTTCAGACCAAATTAGTTCAATTACAAACTCTATTTCAGGAAATGGAGCAGGCGATCGTTGCCTATTCCGGTGGCATTGACAGTACCTTAGTGGCCAAAATTGCCCACGATGTTTTGGGCGATCGGGCGTTGGCCATTACAGCGGTTTCTCCCTCCCTGCTCCCCCAAGATCTGGAGGACGCAAAGGTACAGGCGGCAACGATCGGGATTGCCCACGAATGGGTGGAAACCCACGAAATGGAGAATCCCAACTACACCAGCAACCCCGTCAATCGGTGTTATTTTTGCAAAAGTGAATTGCACGATACCCTCAAGCCCTTAGCACTGCAACGGGGCTATCCCTATGTGATTGACGGAGTTAATGCCGACGATCTCCAAGATTACCGGCCAGGCATTCAGGCGGCCAAGGAACGGGGAGCCCGATCGCCCTTAGCCGAAGTGGGCATTAGCAAACTAGAGGTGCGCGAACTCTCTAAACTGCTGGAACTGCCCTGGTGGAACAAACCCGCTCAACCCTGTCTGTCCTCCCGATTTCCCTACGGCGAAAATATTACCGTGGAGAAATTGCAGCGGGTTGGCCGGGCGGAACAGTATTTACGCTCCCTGGGCTGGACAGAGGTGCGAGTGCGATCGGCTGGAGATACGGCCCGCATCGAGATTCCCAGCGATCGGCTGCAGGACTTTGTGGTCAAAACCAATCTGCCGACCCTCGTCCAAACCTTGCAAAGCTACGGGTTTCTCTTTGTCACCCTGGATTTAGAAGGGTTTCAGAGTGGCAAACTAAATCGAGCCCTTGCCCTCACCTAAGCTCCTGTCCGATGGACTGCAAAGCAAAAACAAAACAGGAGAGTACAGGGATCCCGGCAACTTGCTATAAAATCAGGCAAGAAATTTGACTTTTTCTGCTTTTATCTGGAGCGTGGGGAATGAGCATTATTTTAGCGATCGTGATTGGGTTGATTGCCCTCTTGGCGGGAGTGGGTATGGCGTATAGTTTGCTGGAACACCGCTTAAATGTTCAAGAGCAACGCCACCGAACCCGCACCCGGCGAGATATTGAAGAAGTAGAGCGGTCTTATACCGAGCGGATGCAACAACGAATAGATGCCTTGAAATCTCAATACGAGACCCAAATTCAGCAACTCACCAATCAACTTGAAGCAACACCGCAGCTTGAAACCTTAAAAGCTCAGTATGAAGCCCGAATTCAGGATTTGACCCAGC
>JBMTZC010000397.1:0-3724 GCA_049455215.1 Prochlorotrichaceae cyanobacterium | reverse complement strand
CTCCTGAGTCTACTGCTGATCCTGCCCCTGAACTTGCCACTAAAGTGATCAGTCGGAATAAGCCCGTTGCGGTGAATCCACTGAAGCAAAGTCAACCCCTAGGGGCTTCCCTCGCCTTTTTAGGGATTCGAGGGATGATGCCCCTCTTCCACGGGTCTCAGGGCTGTACCGCCTTTGCCAAAGTCATGCTAGTGCGACACTTCCGGGAAGCCATTCCCCTGTCCACGACGGCAATGACGGAGGTAACAACGATTCTGGGAGGTGAGGATAATATCGAGCAGTCTTTGCTGACTTTGTTGGAAAAGTCCAAACCAGAGATTGTTGGCTTACTGACCACTGGACTCACGGAAACCCGAGGAGATGACATGGCGGGGATTTTACGAACCCTTCGCCAACGTCAAGCTGACATTGCTGAACTGCCGATCGCTTTTGCCTCTACTCCTGATTTCAAAGGCGCACTGCAGGATGGCTATGCCGCAGCGGTGGAAGCGATCGTTCGGGATATTCCCGTAGAGGATCCGGTGGGGGCTGGTTTTATGGCGGCTCCAACAGACTCCACTCCGACCCAGGTGACGGTACTGGCGGGTGCTTCCTTGGCTCCTGGGGATGTGCAGACCCTGAAGGATATGGTCACGGCCTTTAACCTCACCCCCATCATCCTGCCGGATCTGTCTACGTCTTTAGATGGTCACCTGTCCGTGGGCTACAACACCGTAACCACCGGGGGGACAACCCTCTCTGAGTTACGATCGTTGGGGCAATCGGCCTTTACCTTAGCGGTGGGTCAGACCATGACCACGGCAGCGGAAATCCTACAGCAACACTTCGGCACTCCCTTTACGGTGTTTAACAGTTTGCGAGGACTGGCAGCGGTCGATCGCTTTCTCCAGAAGCTTTCGGAGCTGAGTGGTCAACCCGTCCCCCCTCGCTTCCTGCAACAGCGCAGCCAACTTCAGGATGCAATTCTCGATGCTCACTTTTTCTTTGGGCGGAAACGGGTGGCTCTGGCCCTAGAACCCGAACTGTTGCACAGTGTTGCCTGGTGGTTAACCACCACCGGGGCCCAACTGCATGCCGCAGTGACCACCACTAAATCCAAACAGTTAAAGGACTTACCCATTGATACCGTAACGATCGGTGATCTGGAGGACTTTGCGGAACTGGCCCAAGGCGCAGATTTACTCATTGGGAATTCCAATCTAAAAGCGGTGTCCACTCAACTGAATATTCCCCTCTATCGGATGGGGTTCCCCATCTTCGATCGGCTCGGTAATGGTCACCGTTCCACGATCGGTTACTCGGGAACGACCCAACTCTTATTTGACATCGGCAATATCTTCCTCGAATCCGAGGAAACCCATGCCCACGCTCAAGTTCAGGCTTGGCGAGAGGGGGACATTTAGGGAAAGTTTTTAGGTCACAGTTTTGGGCAATTCAACTCAGCCTCAAAACTGAATACTGAACACTCACACTTTGGGACTTAGACCACTATGAAAATTGCATTCACCACTAAAGACTCGGTTCACATCAATGCTCACTTTGGCTGGGCAAGCTTTATTGATACCTACGAAGTAGATAACGACGGCTATACCTTTCTGGAGACTTTGGAATTTGCCAAAAACCTCAAGGAAGATGGCAACGAAGACAAGTTAGAGCCCAAGCTCCAGGCCCTCAAGGATTGCACGATCGTCTACGTTTCCGCGATCGGAGGCAGTGCCGCTGCCCGTTTAATTCAATCCAACATTACGCCGATTAAGGCCCAGTCCGAGGAGGATGAAATTCAGGAAGTACTGGGACGACTGGTACAAACCCTGAAGGGCAACCCACCGCCTTGGCTCCGCAAAGCTTTGGCCAAGGGTAAGTCCCGCAGTTTTGAGGATGAAACCCAATTTGAAACTATTGAAGAGGAGGTTCTTGTATGATTGCCGTTGCTCACCCCACGGAAGCCCCTGCTGTAGCAGCCACCACCACCGTTGAAGATTCCCTATTTCTCAAAGCGATCGTCCATCAAATCCGGGCGAACGATGCCTATGGCACCTATCGCAACTGGTCTGACGCTTTATTACTGAAGCCCTATATTCTCTCGAAAAAAGAACGTCGCGCTATCCCCGTGGAAGGTGACGTGGAACCCCTAACCATGAGTCGAATTTTAGGGTTTTATCGAGCGATCGCTGCCCGCATTGAGGAAGAAACCAACCAACTGGCCCAAGTGGTGGTGGATCTCAGTCACGAAGGCTTTGGCTGGGCTCTGATTTTTTCAGGTCGCCTGATCTTAGTCTCCAAAACCCTGCGGGACGCACAACGGTTTGGCTTTGACTCCTTAGAAAAGCTCGATGCCGAGGGCGAAAAACTCGTACAAAAAGGGATTGAGCTTGCCCGCAAATTTCCGGAAGTTTGCGATGTCTAGGGACTGTCCTAGACGACCTCAACCTCACCTACTCCGATCGCTATGACTACTACGCAAACCCATCCCACTGTTGATGAGCTAAAAACTCAAATTAAAAAACTCAACAGTAAAGCGGGTCAGATGAAGATGGATCTGCATGACATTGCTGAGGGTCTCCCCACTGACCTCGATAAACTGCCCGAGGTATCGGCTCGCACCTACAACATTTACTGCGAGTTACGAGAACTGAAACAACAGCTTAAAATCCTGGAGGCTGCCCAATGATGACCTTACCGAAAACCTTAACCCAGTTCAATCAACTCCACGATGCCGAAGAATACTTTGAATTCTTTGGTCTCTCCTACGACCCCCAGTTGGTGAACATCAATCGCCTGCACATTTTGCGGAAGTTCTCCCAACTGATGGCCACTGTCGATGACAGTCTCAGCGATGGGGAGAAACTGGAGGCTTATCGTGAGGCGCTGCAAAGTGCCTACACCGTTTTCCTCACCTCCTCCTCGGTTGAAGAAAAACTGTTCAAGGTTTTCCAAAAGAAACCTGGTAACGTCGTCATGATGTCCGATATTGAAATGGAATAGTCAACGAGATGTTGCCCGAACTCACGCCCACTGAAATCGATCGCTACCGCCGCCAGATCATGTTGCCTGGTCTTGGGGACACTGGTCAGCGTCAGTTAAAAAACACCACTGCCTTGGTTACCGGGGTGGGTGGTCTCGGTGGGACGGCTGCCCTCTACCTTGCCGTGGCAGGGGTGGGAAAATTGATTCTGGTGCGGGGGGGCGACCTGCAACGGGACGATCTCAACCGTCAGATCCTGATGACGGATGACTGGGTGGGGAAACCCCGAGTATTCAAAGCGCAGGAAACCCTGGCCAAGCTGAATCCTGACATCACGATCGAAGCGATTTGTGAGTATGTCAGTGCCGACAACATTGAGCCACTGGTACAACAGGCCGATATTGCCTTGGACTGTGCCTTTGACTTCAAAGAGCGGGACTTACTCAATGCAGCCTGTGTGAAGTTCCAAGTTCCCATGGTCGAAGCCGCCATGAACAGCATGGAAGCTTACTTAACCACGATCGTTCCGGGGAAAACCCCTTGTTTGACCTGTCTCTTTCCCGAAAAGCCAGAATGGGATCGCTGGGGCTTTGGGGTACTGGGGGCCGTGTCTGGCACCCTCGCCTGTCTCGCGGCACTGGAAGCCATCAAACTCATTACGGGTTTAGGTGAACCCCTGCTGGGACAGTTACTGACCATGGACTTAGCCCGAGCCAACTTTGCTAAACGTCGGCCATACAAAGATCCCCACTGCCCCGT
>JBMTZC010000396.1:0-3738 GCA_049455215.1 Prochlorotrichaceae cyanobacterium | reverse complement strand
TAATCCCTGCACATTCTTAGCATAGAGGTTTTGTCTACGGCGATAAGCGCTACACTTTACCTCTCACCCCCTAACTGACCAGTGCCTATGGTGCGTTCATGCAATGTAAACGCACCTATCAGCCATTAAATGGTCATCAACGAATCTGTGCGCTACGCTAACAGACGCTACAGGATGCCCAGAATGGGCGCACCTATAGCCATTGAGAACACAGTCAATGTAGGCTGAAAAGGCGATACACGCAGTACTGGAGAAGCACGATCATGAAAAGTCGCTGGGATGAGTCTACGGCCCAAAGTTTTCAAGGCGATCCCCTTGCCCTGCGAGTCTACACCTCACGCTTGCTGGGCGAAGAGTCGGATTTAGTCCTCCACGGCGGGGGCAATACCTCCGTCAAGGCAAAGGTCAAAAACTTTTTTGGGGATGAGGAAGAAGTCCTCTATGTCAAAGGCAGTGGGTGGGACTTGGCGACGATCGAAGCGCCGGGTTTTGCTCCGGTGCGGCTATCGGTATTGAAGCGATTAGCAGAACTGGAAAAATTGACGGATACGGAAATGGTGACCCAGCAGCGGGCCGCGATGCTCGATCCCCATGCTCCCAATCCCTCGGTGGAAGCGATTCTCCACGCCATCATTCCCTATGCCTATGTGGATCATACCCATGCGGATGCGGTGGTGACCCTCACCAATACCCCCCAGGGAGCCGATCGGGTGAAGGAAGTTTATGGCGATCGGGTGTTGCTCATTCCCTATGTCATGCCCGGTTTTATCCTGGCTCGCACCATCAAGGAACTGACCACGGGGGTGGATTGGCAGCGCTATGAGGGTATGGTGCTGATGAACCACGGTATTTTCAGCTTTGCGGATGATGCTCGCACCGCCTACGAGCGGATGATTGATCTGGTGACGATCGCGGAAGACTACCTCCAAGCCCAAGAAGCCTGCCACTTTGCCACCGCCGCGCCGAAACCGGAGGATTTACTGGGGCTGGCGGAAATTCGCCGTCAAGTGTCCCAGGCTCGGGGTGGGGCCACCCTGGCCCAACTGGATCAACGGCCGGAAGCGGTGGGCTTTGCCAATTTAGAAACCGTGGAAACGATCGCTACCCGGGGCCCCTTAACTCCCGACCATGTGATTCGCACCAAACCCATTCCCATTGTTTTCAACGACGGAGACTTAGGCAACGCCTTGGCGGAGTATGCCGAGCATTACCACCAGTATTTCCAAACCAATAGCGATCGACATCCCAGTGACGGTCTCAAAGAACTAGATGTGGCTCCCCGCTGGGGCGTATGGCCCGGTCATGGCACCCTCAGTTTCGATCGGGATATTAAGGCGGCTCAAATCATTACGGACATTGTGGAGCATACCCGCCGGGCCATTCAGATGGGGGAAGCCCTCGGAGGCTGGACAGCCTTAGATCCCTATTCTTTATTTGAAGTGGAATATTGGGAACTGGAGCAAGCCAAATTAGGAAAAGCCAGCACTAAACCGGAATTTCAAGGCAAGGTGGCTCTAGTAACCGGCGCAGCCAGTGGGATTGGCAAAGCCTGTGTGGAAGCCCTCCACCGTAAAGGGGCTGCGGTGATTGGCGTAGATCTCAATCCCGCCATTACCAGCCTGTTCAACACCCCCAGTTTTAAGGGAGTGCAAGCGGATGTCACAAATGAAGTGGCCATGAAAACCGCGATCGAAACCGCGATCCACTGCTTTGGCGGACTCGATATTGTGGTCAGTAATGCGGGGATTTTCCCCTCCAGTCAACCCATTGCCGAACTGGATGCAGAAACCTGGCACAAAAGCTTAGAGGTGAACCTCAGTAGTCAACGCATTTTGCTCCACCATGCGATTCCCTTTTTACGCAAAGGCATTGATCCCGCGATCGTTTTTGTTGCCTCTCGAAACGTTCTGGCCCCAGGGCCAGGGGCTGCGGCCTATTCCGTAGCGAAAGCCGGTTTAACCCAGTTAGCCCGGGTCGCGGCCCTGGAACTGGCGGGAGATGGAATTCGGGTCAATATTGTCCACCCTGATTGTGTCTACGATACGGGGATTTGGAGTGAGGAGATCCTGCAAAGCCGGGCCGATCGCTATGGCATGAGCGTAGAGCAGTATAAAACCCGCAACCTACTCAAGCAATCCGTCTCCTCCGTAGAAGTGGCTCAAATGGTGTGCGCTATGGCTGGATCCTTGTTTGGCAAAACCACCGGGGCCCAGGTTCCCATCGATGGGGGTAGCGATCGGGTGGTCTAAACGGGAACGGCGGGTCTAGACCTCAGGCATTTACGAAGAAAACCTTAAGGATTATGCTTAGGAAAACCTAACCTCCTTAGCGATCGTGAAAGCAATTACTCTCCTTGGCTCCACCGGTTCCATTGGCACGCAGACCCTGGACATTGTGCGGCAATACCCGGATCAGTTTCGGCTGGTGGGGCTGGCGGCAGGTCGCAATGTAGAGTTAGTGGCCCGTCAGGTCAAAGAATTTCGGCCCGAAATTGTAGCGATCGCCGATGCAGAGCGGTTACCGGAACTGAAAGCCGCCCTCGCCGGATTGGATCCCATGCCTCAACTGTTGGGGGGGCAGGAGGGCGTAGTGGAAGTGGCTCAGTATGGCGATGCGGAGGCAGTGGTCACGGGCATTGTCGGTTGTGCCGGACTCCTGCCAACGATCGCGGCCATCAAAGCGGGTAAAGATATTGCCTTAGCTAATAAAGAAACCCTAATTGCTGGGGGCGCAGTAGTAGTGCCCTTAGTGCAGGCCCACGGCGTGAAACTGCTGCCAGCGGATTCCGAACATTCCGCCATTTTTCAGTGTTTACAGGGGCTATCCCTGGTCAAAGATTTTCAAGTGGGCGTTCCCCTCGCCGGACTACGGCGGATTTTATTAACCGCTTCCGGGGGCGCTTTCCGCGACTGGCCCGTAGAGCGTTTAGCCCAAGTCCGGGTCGAAGATGCCATTAAGCACCCCAACTGGTCAATGGGTCGCAAAATCACGGTAGATTCTGCCACGTTGATGAACAAAGGGTTAGAGGTCATCGAAGCCCATTATCTCTTTGGTCTAGATTACGATCGTATTAATATTGTCATCCATCCCCAGAGCATCATTCACTCCCTCATTGAAGTTGAAGATACCTCCATGCTCGCCCAACTAGGCTGGCCCGATATGCGCCTGCCCCTCCTCTATGCCCTCTCCTGGCCCCATCGCCTCTACACCGATTGGGAACCCTTGGATTTGGTCAAAGCTGGGGATCTCACCTTCCGGGAACCGGATCACCACAAGTATCCTTGCATGAATCTAGCCTACGCCGCAGGACGAGCCGGAGGCTCCATGACCGCCGTGCTCAACGCCGCCAACGAAGAAGCTGTTGCCCTCTTCTTAGATGAAAAAATTCAATTCCTCGACATTCCCCGTTGCATCGAAAAAGTCTGCGATCGTCACCGGTCCGATCATACCCTGCACCCCAGCCTAGAGGATATTCTGCAGGTGGATCAGTGGGCTCGCCAAGCTGTACGGGAGGTTGCTCATCAAGCCGTCCCCGTTGCGGTTTAAGGGTTCCCTAGCTATCAATTAAGGCAGAAGCCCTTTTCCCCAACAGCAGGAATAGGATTGTTTCGGTTAATGGTGTCGGGTGACACAATTAACCGAAGTGTCCCATATTAACTTAGCGTCATCGCTCTTAATTTCTCGCCATGCGGCAGCTTTCGTTTTTACTCCCGGAAGATGAACATCCAGAATCAGTCC
>JBMTZC010000395.1:0-3744 GCA_049455215.1 Prochlorotrichaceae cyanobacterium | reverse complement strand
GGACTTCGTTCTACGAGAAACCGGGGATCTTGGCACTTAAGTTGCACACGCCGTTCGTTCGTTATTAGTCACTGGGATTACCCTAGGAGTTAACCATGGCCTCGGCTCCAATTTATATTAACGACACTACCCTCAGAGACGGTGAACAAGCTGCAGGTGTGGTTTTCAGTCTGCAAGAGAAAATAGCGATCGCTCAGTTTCTGGACTCCATCGGAGTGCAGGAGTTAGAGGTGGGTATTCCCGCCATGGGGCGAGAAGAAGCCCAAGCCATCCGAGCGATCGTTGATTTGGGCTTAAATGCCAAACTCCTCGGGTGGAACCGGGCTGTCCGTTCAGACATTGAAGCCTCGCTCCATTGCGGTCTGGAACGGGTACAAATTTCCATCCCCGTTTCTGAATTGCAAATCCAAGTTAAATTTCAGGGCCGCTGGCAAGCCATGCTCGATCAGTTACGGGATGTACTCAGTTATGCCAACGATCGCGGTTTAGCGGTGAGTGTCGGTGGGGAAGACAGTTCCCGGGCCGATGAAAGCTTTTTACTGGATGTGGCTCAATACGCTCAGGAATGGGGCGCTTTCCGCTTCCGCTTCTGCGATACAGTGGGCATCCTCGATCCCTTTACCACCTTCAGTAAAGTGGAGAAACTCGTCAATGCCCTCACGATTCCCGTGGAAATGCACACCCATAATGACCTGGGGTTAGCCACAGCCAACGCGCTGGCGGGAGTCCGGGCGGGAGCCACTTCCGTGAACACCACTGTTAACGGCTTAGGAGAGCGGGCCGGTAACGCCGCCCTAGAAGAAGTGGTGATGGCCCTCAAGCAAATTCACGGACTCAAGCTCGGCATTCGGACTCAACATTTTTTAGCCCTGTCTAACTATGTGGCCAAAGTGGTGAATTGCACCCTGCCCCCCTGGAAAGCGATCGTCGGCTCCAATACCTTTGCCCATGAGTCTGGCATTCATACCCATGGCATTTTTCAAGATCCCAAGACCTACGAACCCTTTGATCCGTCTGAAGTGGGCTGTCAACGTCGTTTAGTGATCGGTAAGCACTCCGGCCGCACCCTACTCCATAAAATTCTCCAGGAACAAGGGATAAAACTCGATCCCTCCAAAGGCCAATCCTTACTGGATACTGTCCGCGATCGGGCAACCCAACTGAAACGCAGTCTCACCCCTGACGAACTGATCAGTCTGGTTCCTCAAGAAGTCCTACAGCGTTCTTAATGAGCACCGCTTTCAAGACATCACAGTCCGTCTACGCAGTACAAAAGTTTTACTACAACCTACCCCCTACCCCTATGAAAGTCACCCTCCACACCGATCATGATGGCAAGTTAATGATTTATGTCCCCAAAAAAGACTTAGAAGAAGAAGTCGTCAGCCAAGCCTGGCTGGAAGATGTCTGTACCTTTACCCTTTCCAATGGTTGGGAACTCCAAGTTCCCGGCTTAAGCGATCCCATTCCCACTCCCAAAACTGTACAAGCTAAACGATTAAGTTGATTCAGCCGTTCTACTGAGGATCAGAACAATGTGCTCTCCATCCCCCACCACCCCACCTTGGTTATTTGATCTGGAAGGAACCGTTTTAGGCTTTCCAGACAACAGTCGAACTAAGGTGAAGTACCTGGCCCTAGAAGTGGAGCAGGAACAGATGATCGTAATTCTGCCCAAAGAACTGCGTCATCCTCAACGCTTAAACCTACAGCCCGGCGATCGGGTTCGCTGTATTGGTCGCAGTCGCCTAGACACCAAAGCCAAAGCGATCGAACTCAAAGCCTATCAAATTTTTTCACTTCCGGGCGTAACCGTACCGCAGGGACAAGTTCCCCTGCGACTACAACAAACTGTCGTTGAGTCAGATCCCCTAGTCTCCCCTTCAGACAAGGCAAAGAAGCCACTGAAAATTTTGATCTGCCAAAAATCGGGCTGCCAGAAACGTGGTGGACGGGTGCTGGTGGATGCCTTAGAAAAGCTGCTCATCGATCGCAACCTCCAAGATAAGGTCACGATTAAATATACCGGGTGCCAAAAGCGATGTTCCAAAGCCCCCACCCTAACCATGCCGGATGGTCGTCGCTATGACCAAGTGAACTTAAAATCACTGGCAAACCTTTTTGACGAATATTTCCACGAGATCGCTCAACCTGTTTTCCCTTAAGGATAAAACAATGCAACTGTCCATGACTGAAGCTGAAAACCTAGCCCTAAACTTTTTGGTTGAAGACTTAGAAATTCCCGAAGACGATCGGGATTTCTTTTCCGTTATTTCGACGCGGGAAACGGGTAGTGAATGGTACGTCGTTGAAGTGGGTGTCGCTGGACTGCCGGACAAATGGGTTCTCCAAGTCTTCGACACCGGATACTGTGATCCCTGCTATACCTTCAACTCCCCCATGCCCACGGGGGAGGATGCGGACTTACAGGAATTTCCTGAACGCATTGCAGAAGTTGTGGGCAAAGAGCGATCGGGCACTCATTGAATCATCACTAAGACATCTCTGAGTCTTTTAAATCTACCGGTTTTCCCGTTGAGCCGGTAGAGTAATTGGGTCACCATTAAGATCGCTGTTTTGATTTGACTAAAATAGCGGAGAGCGATCGTATTCAGGGAGAATGGGGATCAGGAATGGACAGAGGGAATGGGCTTTCGATCGCCCCCACTTTAGGATATGAAACCTTTATACAGCAGGTAATCCGGTTACACCAACAGGGGGGCTTTTGTCTAACAGCGTTCATTCAAGAGTGGGTAGAAATGCATCATTGGTCTAAGTTGGCACAAATCGATCAACTTAAGGCTTGGCTGGATGGCTTTCGACCGTTAGAGTCAACGATTCTGGCGGAACTGAAGCAGCGGTATGATGTGAGCTTTACCTACAATTCCAATGCGATCGAAGGGAATACCTTAACCCAAAGTGAAACGGAGTTGGTGTTAAGTAAGGGGATTACGATCGGTGGCAAAACCCTGACGGAACATTTGGAGGTGATTGGGCATAAGGAAGCGATCGACTATATTGAATCGTTAGCTCAGGGCGATACGACGATTACGGTGTGGGAAATCAAACAAATCCATAATTTAATTTTGCGGAAGATTAGTCCAGAAGACGCAGGGTGTTATCGCAGTTTGGATGTGATGGCAGCAGGGACAAATTACCGTTATCCGGCCCATTATTTAGTGCCGCAGTTGATGACGGACTTTGTGGATTGGCTCAATTCGCCAACGGCACAGGGGGTACACCCGAGCACCTATGCAACACTGGCACATTATCGGTTTGTGTCGATCCACCCATTTCGGGATGGCAATGGTCGCACGGGGCGATTACTGATGAATTTGCTGTTGATTCGGGCGGGATTTCCGATTGTGGTCATTGATAACCGCGTTCGCAATGCCTATATTGATGCGCTGGCCCATGGGCAACAGCATGGGGATGATCTGGGGCTGTTGCTGGGGATAGTAGAAAATGCAGTCTTGGAATCGTTAGTGGAGGTGTTGCGGTTAGTGGCGACCGCAGCGAGTAGTCGGGGCAAGGGGGAGACGTTTTATGGGGAAATGGTGCAGTTTTTGGAGCAGTGGGGCAATGAAAAATAGAGATCGTGACGATGAAGAAGATGATTATTGGACTCAACTGGCAACGGACTTAGACATTCCCAGAACGCTTTACTCTCTCACGCCCCGGAAGGCTTCACTGCGTTAAGAAATTGGAGGGTTTTGCCTGGGCACCACTGCCTTCCACCTCAAT
>JBMTZC010000394.1:0-3798 GCA_049455215.1 Prochlorotrichaceae cyanobacterium | reverse complement strand
GGGGGACGGGTGCAGCAAGCTTGATGGCGCAACACTTTGAGAGTTGAGATTGAATTCCACCCCCAGCCCAACGGTCGCCATTTCCCGGATTGGATCTAATTAGTCAGGAAATCTCAAGAGTACCCAACGGGTTAACGTTAAAATGTAACCATTGGGTGTATTCCCTAACCGCTATAGTCTTTTGTTTGTTCCTAGAGGAGTCCGCATCCATGCTCAGCCAACTGGATCAGCTTTGCCGTGCTACCGAAGATCGTTTTGCCCAAGATCAAGAACTGGAATTCCTAGAGGATTATGTTCAATCCTTTCACCTGCGTAAGGAACTTTACGGCAAACTTCGTGCCATGGAATCGGATCTGGTGCAAAAAGTATATACCTACCTCAAAGCCAAGCATCCCGAGGTATTTGAATCGAGTTCTCAAGATCTCAGTAAAAAATGGCAACAAGATACCCTTCGGGTCATTCGCTACATTGCCCATGCCGTTTTAATGAATGACATAGAAACCTATCGTCAGCGCTTTCTGCTTTGGTTTCAGACCATTATGAAAGCCTTTGGCACTCAAAAAAGCTGCCAAATCACCTATGAAGTTATGACTGCCGTACTGCAACGATCGTTAAGCGCAGAAGAATATACGATGGTTCAGCCCTTTCTCCAGTTGACCCAGGAAACGCTGAGTAGTTAGTGCCGCGTTTGTAACGCTCACTGTAGTGAAAATCATCTGCGATATCGTAGGGGGACTGGACTGAATGGATGACGTGCTTGAGGAAACACAGTCTCCTGGCTGAACCCAGCATATTTACTCACTCCCCCTACAAGATTCTCAATAAAAATGATAGGCTTAGAAATGTAAAGCAACGCTTAGGCTCAGGTAGCGACCTTAGTCGAAGAGGAGTTTCTATTTCAAGTTTCTTGAGGAGTGTTAAAGGGTGAAAGTAATGCGGAAGCGGCGTAGTCAAGCAGCACTTCGTCTCGACCAAGTTCAGTCCCTGTCTCTGGCTGAGCTTGGAGAGCATCTCCGCCAATGCCGAGAGCAAAAGGGATTGTCCCTAGAACAGGTTGCGGCAAGTACGAAAATTCAACGGCGTTTACTTCAAGCCATTGAGGCAGGTCAGATGGAAGTACTGCCAGAATCCGTCTACATTCGTGGGTTGATTCGGCGCTTTGCAGAAGCCCTCGATTTGCCGGGTACGGACATTGCTGAGCGTTTTCCCTTGGAAACGGGATCCTCAAGGCCGAATTTCTGGGTTCGCTGGAATGGGGGACAACTGCAACCCATTCATCTTTACTTTCTCTACGTTTTATTGATTTTTTCGGCAGTGAATGGTCTGTCGATTTTGATGAACCGATCGGTACCATCCTCGGCTTCTTCCCTACCCTTGGAATTGGAATTACCAGAGCGTCCTGCCGCCGCAGATCAAGCGGTGTCGGACAATAAGTTACGCACCAAAGATTTTGCCTCCAGTAGTGCTTTGAAGTCTGCTTTTCCCCTCATTAATTCCCTGACCCTAGATCCAATTACCCACCTCAAATCCTATCAAGCTTCTTTGCAGCGATTGCCCACTCCCACCACGATCGCCTCCGACAAACCGGTTCAAGTCTTGGTCAGTGTCAAGGAGCAGTCCTGGATGCGGGTCACGGTCGATGAGGAAAATAGTTTTGAAGGAATTTTAGCCCCGGGGGCCCAGCGCACTTGGGCGGGAGAAAAAAAGGTCACTATCCGCGCTGGTAATGCGGGGGGAGTCTTGGTGGCCCTGAACAACGAACAACCCCACCCCTTGGGAGAGGCGGGTGCAGTGGAGGAAATTAGTTTTTCTTCAACGAAGCCGGAATAGGGAAATCTTTGCCCCATCCCCGCCAAGATAAGGAAACGGGGGGATGGCCGTAACGATGTTGGGCTTGTTGGCAGACCCACTGCACATAGGTATTACTGTTGGGCCCCGGCCAAAAGCAATAACGATCGGTGTAGGGATAGGTCGAAGGACTAGACTCTAGGATCTCAATGAAGTCGATCGCGGCGGGCTCTGACCACTGGGTAATCCGCCAACTGGGCCCATTGCCCACTCCTCTGGTCGCTTCCATCAGGTTGTAGTGGAGGTGCCCCCAGTGGAGGTGGTTAGGGGAGGTGGAGGGGACGATCATGCTCTGCCAAACCTCCCAACGATCGCTGCGATCGGATCGGAGAATTACAAACCAATAATGCACCGCAATTGCTCCCAACCAGGGGATTTTAGCGGCTCGGAGTTCAACAGTTAACATCCCGTGCCTACCCCTAGCGATCGAGTTGGATTTTTAACTCTTCAGTACGCTCCCGCGTTAGATCTTCTAAACAATTACTGCGGTAGCCTTCATAACCAGTGCCCCCCACTGCCTCACGGGTGGCAAACTCACAATGCCGATCGCGGTATTCCAACCAGGCCAGTTGGGCTTCGGTGAGGGCTGCTTTGCTAGATGCGGAAAGCTGGCCACTCAGGGTTTGGTATGTTTCATTGAGGGCACGATCGCTTTGTTTATAGGATTGTTGGGCGCAATAGTTGACCACTGGGGTGGCTTGGGGATCGCGACAATCAACACTTTGCCCGTCAACGCTGAGGACTCCCAACTCCGGATACGTCCGATCCTGCTCTGCAAATAAGCCCAGTTCCTGTCTTAAATAGCCAATGCGCTCCTCAGTGGTGCGGGTTAAGCATCCTAATAAGAAAGACGGGTAGGCCGTTCCCCCCACAAAGGTTTGACTATACTGGCTACAATGGGCATCCCGGAAATTGAGCCAGGCATCCTCAGCCCCTCGCAACTGATCCGATGCTCTGGAGTCTAGCTTGGCCTGCACCTGTTGGTAGACTTCATTTAAAGTCCGATCGGCAGCGTCATGGGCGGCCTTACTGCAGGCATTAATGTCTAATGTGGTGAGGGGATCTTCGCAATCGAGAGCATTATCAGGAGCAGAAGTCTCTGCGTCCGGAGCATCCGTCACCGACGCTGGATCGGCTTCGGTGGTCGCATCACTCAGTTCTACAAAACCATCCACGAAGACAAAGGCAATGGTACCGTCGGGATCAAAGTCTTGGGTTTCGTAGTAACTGCCATCAGCCGATTCTGGGTAACGGCCCACCCATTGTCCTGGAGACCCAGTAGTGCGGAATCCTAAGTTGGGGGGAGACTGGAGAAACCGCACATACTCCCGTGACTCATCGTCAGTATTGTAAGAAAGGGTAGCTTGACCATAGACCTCCTGGGCTGCCGCGATCGTACTCTCGGGGCCAATGCCCTCCGGGGTGGTATAGCGGGGATCCACCACCATTAACAGCTTAACGATTGAGCTATCCGAGACGATCGTGCCGGCGGGGTAGAGAATATATAGCAGGGGGGTGTCATTTTCTCGAAGGGCCATCCCATCCCAATCCACCAAAAGGTTAGGCTCTGGGGTCAGGGTCATTTCAGGGGAGAGCACAGAACGCACAGCCTCCAGAGTCATACCAAACTCAATGGGCCCAACCCCCGTCTCCGAAATTTGCCACGGATCCTCCGCTGGATTCAGAGGCTCCCCTGAGGCTTCTATCGTTGCGGTATTGGAACTGGAGGGGGTTTGGGCAGAGGTACCACAGCCCCCTAAACAGACGATCGTTGCCAGACCCACTAAACAGAGGGAAAACGATCGTTGCACAACGGAAGACTCTAGTATGGACATTGGCATTCAGAAATTAGGACGGAATCGATCGAGGATCATCAGCTTCCCATTGTATGGCGCATTGCAAATCCTGAGGAAATTGAACAACGGCACAGGAGGATCGCCTCGCCAAGTG
>JBMTZC010000393.1:0-3803 GCA_049455215.1 Prochlorotrichaceae cyanobacterium | reverse complement strand
AGCCTGCGCCAGCATTTAACGGCTCTTGATCCGCTAGGTGGAACAGTTCCAGGGTAAAAGGAGGCGGCGTAAAGTTCATGATGCTGACCGTCTGACTGACCTCATTGCTAACCACCAGCAGGTTTTCCCCATTAGGACTGTCGGCAGCGGGAATGAACAGTAAGCCTTCCGGGCCGGAATCCGTTGCGGTGGTTTCAGGATCGGCAGTGAAATCCCGATCGTTGAGGTACTGCACAAAAGTCGGAGCGGTGGGAACCGTTACGTCATACACCATGACCCCGCCAACCCGTTCCAGTCCGATAAAGGCATAGGTGCGGGCTCCAATTTTGCCCACGGTAACGCCTTCCGGCTCAGGGCCCTTGTCATCACTGCGGTTATCGAAGGTGTTGTTGCTATTGCTCGCGTTGAAAAAGTCGGGGTAGTTGGTGGCGGTGATTTGTTCTAATTGATCGCCACTGTCAAAGACTAGGTTGCCATTGCTATCCCAAATCGAGAAAGACCGTCCCCCGTAGGCAAACAGTTGGTCATAGTCACCATCCCCATCAATATCACCGAGCTTGGTGGTGACATTCAGACGACCAATGACCTCATCCGCTTGGAGTGCCGCTGCATTGGGGAAAGCGGTGGGGTCGAGGGTGAGATCCTTAATCCGGGCTTCCTCGGAGAAGATGTCTCCTTCACCGTCAAAGGGAGCGGCCAGAATATCATCATCACTGGGACGATTACGGGCATCCCCTTCGTTGGCGGTGATGTAGTAGGTTTGACCATTAACGGTATAGGCGGCGATGCTATCCGGTTGATAAACCCCGAAGACGGGCTGGTTGGTGATGTTGATCCCACCATCACGATCGCTTGCATCTAGACCATTGCCACTGATGGAGTAATCCTTATAGCCTAAGGGTTGAATGCCATCGATCGTCTTAGACGCAATATCAATCACCGCTACGGCATTATTTTCTTGCAGGGTGACATAGGCTTTGGTGCCATCGGGGGAAATAGCCACATATTCCGGCTCTAGATCTTCGGACACCGTGGAGTTGCGGAAAAAAGCACCATTGTCATCGTAAATTTCGCCAAACAGCTTGACCCCTTGGGCTTGTAGGGTTGCCCGCTGAGCGTCGTAGGCGTTGAAATCTAAGGTGGTGACGGTGGCATTGGCAACACCGCCGGAAATATCAATAATGCTGACGGAGCCTTCGGGATCTTCGGTGTAGCTTTCGTTGGGTTCCCCTTCGTTGGCGGTTAAAAGCTGTGTCCCATCGGGGGTGAAGGTGACCATATCCGGCAGATAGCCCACGGTTACCGTGTTGATATAGCTGCCATCCGCCGCATTGAAAAATTGAACCTGCCCCAGTTCCTGGTTGTTGAGGTCATCTCGCACGGCCAGAGCCACCGCCACAATCCCTTCACTGACAGTCCCTGCTTTGCCCACCGTTACGCTGTTGGGAACCAGTTCGTATCCCGTGGGTAAGCCCGTAGTGTTTAGGGCTAAGTCAGCAAGTTTCGTGGGATTTGCGGGCAGGTTGCTTAAATCCAGAACCTCTACCACGGTGCCAGCTACCACAAAGAGGCGATCGCTGCCGGGATCAAAGGCGGCAATTTCAGCCCCATTACTACTGCCGTAGCTAGCAATTTTTGTTAAAACGTCTGCCATATCGTGAAATTATCTCCTGTATGTCCTGTATGTATAGTGTCCAGTTCAAACAGACCTTGCTAGACACCGTCTAAAGATAGGCATAATCCTGAAAACACAACCCTTGAATAGAACTGCAGGATCAAATATGCCGATCGATCCACCCTATAGACTTTCATAGAGAGATTAAGTAAAGATGCACAATAGGTTATGTTTTGGTTATTGATTCGTTAATTTTTGGGGTTAAGCGAATTGGCTTGAATCTAGACCTGAAATCTCTTGAAGTTCATGTCTTTTCAAGCGTAAAAGAGAGTTCTGCTCTTTCTCCGCTAGGGTTTCTTAAACGATCGTTAAAGATAGGGTTAAGGTTAGATTAAAGCTCGAATCAGATTAGGCTCTGATGAGGAGAACAGTATGAAGAGAGGGGCTTTAAGTCTCTACTGTGAGGTGGTTACAGTTGATAACTCGGTAATGATTAAACATAAATATCAAAAATTATTCGTAACTTATTCGATTTTTTTGAGCAGTTTATGTCTAATTTTTTATTTCTTTGTAATGTGCAGAATATCTGAAAAATAAAAACTGATTTTCTGTTTCTAGGCAATTAGAAGTCATCTCTTTTATGGACAAAATAGAATGTCAATTCGATATATTTTTTGACAATCTTGGGGGAATTTTTTATCCCAGAGTCATGACTTTAAAAAGTGATTGGGCAATTGAAGCGCATAGGACAACACAGATCAATGACCGGTGTTGCCATGCAAGATGAGTAAGCTTCACACAAAAGAGACTTTATAGAGACTTTTTGTGAGAGTCAGAGTGAAAAGTGTTGGCTCTCCTGAATATAATGTGTAACGAAATATTAAGTCTCAAAGCAAGCTAACAACATTAAACGGAGATGGCTAAACTCAGGTAGCCCATAAGATCGTCGCTTAATCAACTTTATTTTAGTATTCATCCCCTCCGTAATGCCACTAGTCAAATGATGCTCAAAGTAATTACATATCCCCTCTAGATGTCTCTCAATACTTCTGGCAGAATCTTGAAAGAACAATTTTGCGTGTCGCAACCATTGCTTGATTCGATTTCTTGCAGAAGTAGGTGTTCTAGCCGTTCGATAAATATCTCGTAGCTCCTCTTTCATCTCAAAGGCTATTTTCAAAACAGGGAAATCTGACAAGAAACTCTGAAGGTCAGACTTTTCTTCCTTAGTCAAGTCTTCTTGATTCTTAAGGAGAAGATAACGCAAGCCCTTCCCTTTTGCCTTTAGGCTCTTTCGCAACTTATTCAGTTCTCGGTTGATACCTTGAATCACATGAAAGTGGTCATAAACAATTTTGGCATTGGTGAATATTCGTTTAATGACTTTTGCAAAGCCACCCCACATATCTATACTTACTTCTTCGACCCCCAGGCGAAGATCTTCCGGTATTTCCTCCAAAGCAGCACAGATTTCCTCTGATTTATGGCTGTTTATGATTTCTAGCAACTGATGATGTTCTAGGTCTACAAGGGTTGTTTTGAAGTTTTTATGCCCTTTGTGATTAGTGAATTCATCCAGGCTTAAATACTTGATGTTATTCCATACTTTTTTCCCACATGAGCCTCCGCCTGCTCTGTAAACATCTTTTTAACTGTTTGGGAACACAATTCTATATCTCGACTTACTTGTTCTAAAGACATTCGTTTTCCTTGCTCATAAATCCACTCCTCATATCGTCTTGTATAACGATGTTTCCAGTTAACAAATTCTAGTCTTTCCGTTGAGAATCTGCTACAATTACCGCAGTGAAATTGTCTTCTGGGAAGATTAAGGAAAACAGGCTTTCCACTAATTGACAAGTCTCGTACTAATATGTAGTTGGTTTGATTAATTCGCTCCATTTCTGCACTACAATGGGGACAAGCTACGCTCTCATTCAATAACCTTAGGGTTAAAATGTATGTCCCTTCTATCTCGCGACAAAACTCAACCGTCGTATGAGGTAAACCTAGCAATAAGTCAAGATGGTAATCCATGATTACCCTCCTCTTAAAAAGTACCTCTATTATACAATATCCACTGAGAACTCAGGAGAGCCATCTAATCTTAGTCAGACTACGATACACTTAAACAAACTGTTACTTGTATTTACGATAATGTGGGATTTACCACCTGCTGGATAGCCAA
>JBMTZC010000392.1:0-3816 GCA_049455215.1 Prochlorotrichaceae cyanobacterium | reverse complement strand
CTCCATTCCTTATTTCTGGGCTCCGTTCATTCTGGTGGGGAGTTGGTTATAAGGGTGTTCCAGTGAGAATTTAAGGGCAGAGTGCTGCACTCCGCTGCCGCCTTAAGGGGTAGTCGTTATTCAGAAAGAGCGGTGGTTAGGGTTTTCTTAACTTCTTATCTTCGGATTGCCGTCGTTTATCCCGCCAATCTGCGGCGGTTAGATAAATCACCCCCCCGGTTGTAATCGCCATCAATAGGATAGCGATCGTGGCCAGCAGGATGGGTAAGGATAAGGAAATCGAAAAGGTATTCACGTCCGTGGACTCCGTAGCACAACCAATGAGAACTCTACTGACCGACCTTCACCTTGGCTAAAGAAACATTGCGATAATAATGTCCCAGAATTTGTTGATAGTTATAGCCTTGGTTCGCGAGGCTGTACGCTCCCCACTGACTGAGCCCTAAACCGTGACCAAAGCCGCGGCCTTGAATGAGGAACGCTTGAGGCGCGTTAGATTTACCCCCCAGAGATTGCCCCCCTTGGGGGTTAATCACAAAAAGAGAACTCCGCAGGTCTAAAGCTTGCCGGAACTGCTCACCGGTGAGGGTCGTTTGTCCCGCATCTCCAATAATTTTGAGTTGACGCACGCGACCATTGGGGGTTGTGGCCACGGGAACCATGCTGACAATGTTACCGACCCCAGGAACCGCACTGCGCAGGGCATTGGCACTCACGGTTTCTGACCAGGAAAACACCGGCGCTTGCTGATCATAGTCCGTTACGCCGCGCAGGTAGGGCAACGCCTGCACCCAGACATCCTCCACATTTTCAGTATGGCCACCGGAAGAAGAATGAAAGACGGCTTCAATAATGTTGCCTTGATAGGTTAAAACTTGATCCGCCGTTTGCTGTACCGCCATTTGAGTCGAGGTGGTTTCAGCGGAAACGCCTTTGTACACTTGCCAAGTGGTGTTATTGCCGATGTCATAGACCGTGTTGGCTAGCCTATTGCGCTTGTAGAGTGCATAGGAACGAGCCGCAACCGCCTGAGCTTTGAGGGCTTCTAGGGGCCAACTGGTCGGCATTTCACTCCCAACCACACTATACAGGTACTCATCCAAATCTACATAGTTGACCGCCAGGATTCCCTGAGCCGTAGACACTAACAGGACATCGCCTCGATACCAGGCATCGTTAATCCAGACTAAGCCATCACTGCTGGGCTCGATCCAAAACTGGCTGCCGCTTTTGCGTCCGAGGGTAATCGTATTGCCTTGCCGAACCGCTCGGGCTCCTTGCATGGCTCCCAACTGAGCAATGGGCTGACCACTGCTATCTTTGACTACTGCCGGGGTGGAAGTACCCACTTGAATTTGACTGTTCCCTTCCTCTACCGCGACCCGCAGGGTTAAAGCAGCTTGAGCGGGTAAGACCATTAACCACAGCCCTAAGAAACACAGCCAAGCAGGCAGCCGCATTAAAAAGGAAAGCAAGGGCAGGCGGGAAGCCTGGGCAGGACGAACGGCAGAAGATAACCAGGAGCTAGGCATATATGGTATGTTGTCGTGTGTCTCGCTGTTTAGGATAGCAGGCTCTATTCTTTCTGCCCAGATCTTTTAGGTAATATTGCCGTTTTTAACTTGTAATGATAGGCAGCAATTATCACTGGTTTGAAGGGGCTCTACAAACAAGCGGTTCTGTTATCCCCAAGATTTTTCCCAGGGTGGTGATTTCCGGTGCCCTCGGTTTTCTCGTTTCCATACTCTATTTTCAGGGGGTTCCGGTTGGTCTAAATGGCATTAGCCACATTGTGCCCAGTATTGTTTTGGGTTTATTGCTGGTATTTCGCACCAATACGGCCTATGAGCGTTTTTGGGAAGGCCGTAAGCTCTGGGGCAGTATTATCAACACAACCCGCAATTTATCTCGGAAAATTTGGGTTTTTGTCGCAGAGTCTACTCCCCTCGATCGTGCCCGTAAAGTAGAAGTATTACGGCTCTTGGTGGCTTTTGCCGTTGCAACAAAACTGCATTTGCGTCAGGAACCGTTGAATGCAGAAATTGCGTCCTTAGTTTCCCCGCAACAATACAGTAAGTTGCAATCCATGAACCATCCTCCCTTGGAGCTTGCTTTTTGGATTAACGACTACCTCGATGCCCAACACGATCGGGGCAATCTCAATACCTACGAAATGATTGCGATCGTACAGTTGTTGAACCAATTAGTGGATTACCTGGGAGCCTGTGAACGGATCTTAAAAACCCCCATGCCCTTAGCCTATTCCATTCACCTCAAGCAACTCTTGATCCTGTATTGTTTTCTGTTGCCCTTTGAAATTGTCAGTGAGCTAGGCTGGCTTACGGGCATGGTGACTGCCTTAACCAGCTTTACCCTACTGGGCATTGAGGAAATTGGACGCGAAATTGAAAACCCCTTTGGCCGCGATCCCAATGACCTGCCTTTAGATAGCATCTGTGACACAATGCGCCGCAATATTGAGGATTTAATTACCCTCAGCCCGAGTTCTTGCCATTGGGTTGATGCGGTTCCAGAGGATTCGGCGGTTTAGAACTGGTTTCCCAGGATGCTAATTTCTGGACATACTTGTGCTGAAGGGTTGAAAAGATTTCTTGACTACCAATATTGCTCACCTTAGCAAGCGTCAGAATCATCGCGATCGCATCGGCCGCTTCTTCGATCACGGCTGTTCGACTGGATTGTTTTTTAGACTGATTTGCCATTAAGCCATAGCGTTTGACGGCCTGGGCAAACTCCCCGAGTTCCTCCGTGCAGGCTAGGGCAAAATGGGCAAAGGGATTTAGACCCTGTTCATCACTGGCCGCCAGGACACGATCCCAGATGGAATCAAGGTCTTGATAACTCAAGCTAGGATTTTGGGGATCTTCCATATCAACTCCTGGATCTCCTGAATCAATTGTAAGGACTAGACTGCTGAAAACTTTGTGCGCACAACATTTTCAGGATTTCGATGTTATTTAAAGCAAAAAATAACGGTAGAGTGCTTCGATACACTCTACCGTCTTAAAATTAACCTTGAATGAGGTTAACGACTATGGGGATATAGACCCAGTCAATATCAGACTACTTAACCGTGATGGTTCCAACCATGCTAGCACCCCGGTGAGGTGTGCAGTAGTAGCTGTAGGTACCAGGAGTATCAAAAGTAGCGGTGAAGGAAGCACCAGAAGCAGATTCCAGAGCGGTGTGGCTTAAGGCACTGGCATCAACACCAGCAGGAACTTTGTCAAAAACAACGTTGTGGGGGCCAAGCTTGTTGATAACCCACGTCACACTATCACCAGCACTAATGCTAACGGTCTTGGGTTCAAAAGCTAAAGGAGCACCTTTGCTAGCACCCATGTTAACGGTTACGGTTGCCGCAGAAGCACTATCAGCAGCAACGAAGAAAATACTAACAGCAATCAGAACGGAGAACAGTGCTGCGGCTAGACGCTTAGTAAAATTTGCAATCATTTTCACTACAATCTAAAGACAGTAAATTGAATAAGCTGCTCCTCAATCCCCTCGATTTTCATCGAGCTGCAATTGGAAACATCCATAGTCTACAGCAAACGGGCATCGTTTTCGACAGGGTGTCGATTTTTTTGTCATGCCTTCGCAGGTTTAGGCAACATCTCAACGTGGAGCATTCCCGTTTCGGCACCTCGAAAAATTCAACATTTCGCTCTAGGGGCTGTCATCCTTTAGCGCTGAAGTGTTTATATGGCAATCGTTTCAGCCCCTAGTTATGTTTGCTGGAGCGGGCGCGGTAACCTTTATACCGCAAGGCTTCTAGAATTAATTGATGACGCG